>NZ_JBEXPR010000007.1:0-99024 GCF_040612135.1 Streptomyces sp. NPDC006458
GGAGCTCCTGTGGTGAGGATGTCTTGGAGGACAACCCTCTTCTACAGCAGCTCCGCTGCCTCGTTCACGGGCCTTGACGAACAGCCCCCGCCCTTAACTGAACGGCGTTGGCGCTAGAAGTGAACCCGAACGCCGTCGTGGCCGAGCGCCGGAAGCGCCTGCCCACGATCCTGGACAAGCTGAAGCGCCACCCCACGATGAGCGTGACCACCATGCAGGACTTGGGGGGCTGCCGGGTGGTCTTCGACACCGTTGCCGAGGTGGACGAGTTGGTCAGCGTCCTGGTGGACTTGCCACGGAGCAAGAACCGCGTCAAGAAGGTCTACGACTACCTACGTGATGACCCGGGGCCACGCGACTCTGGCTACCGGGGTGTTCACCTGGTGTACGAGTACGGGGCCTCGAAAAAGGAGTACCACGGCCTGCGGATCGAGCTGCAGGTGCGCACGCGGCTCCAGCACGCCTGGGCGACCGCCGTCGAGACCATGGATTTGTTCTCGGGCAGCGAGCTGAAGTACGGGAAGGGCGACACGGGCGTGCTCAGGTTCTTCGTCCTGGTCGGCTCGCTTATGGCGTATGAGGAAGGCACCACCCCGGTACCCGGCGCCGAGGGGACGCGGGAGGAGTTGGCGGCCGAGTTGGCGCGCTTGGAGGCGAACGTCGGCGTTCTGGAGCGGCTACGAGGCTACGCGGCGATCGTGGGCGAGCACGCCAAGACGGACCGCCGGAACACGCTGACCCTCGAGCTCTGGCGGACCGAGGGACAGCTCACAGTGACGGTACACGAGACGCTGGCCGCCGCGGAGGCCCGGATCACCGAGTTGGAGGCGTTGGACGACGAGGACCTGGACGCGGTGCTCATCAACATCGCCCGGATCAGCCAGCTGCGCGACGCGTACCCGAACTACTTCGCAGACACCGGCCGTTTCACCGAGTTCGTCATGGCGTGCCTTTAGGCGCTGATCGGTGACGTACCCCACGTTGAAGCAGGCGAGGAGGAGCAGTGGAGTGACGGCAGTCTTTGACGGCAACACCAGTGGACGTTGCCGTACTGGGAGGCCCGAACGCACACCATTCACAGAGACGAACAAGCCTCACCGCTGATCAGCGGAACGCCCGGATGATCTCCTAAAGCGGGTGTCGCAGGTTCGAATCCTGCCGGGGACACAGCCAGAAGGGCCAGCTCAGGAGGGGTTTCCTCCCAGGCTGGCCCTTAGCCGTTTCAGGCGCCGTGCCACACGCGTGCCACTACGTCCGCTCAGGGTCCTCCCCGGGGGATCTTGAAGCCACTCCCCCGCCGCCCCGGATCATGACCCCGAGCCGATCCGCGATGGCCCGGTCCCGGTCGCTGGTCATGTGCTGGTAGATCAGCGCGGCCCTGGAGCTGCTGTGCCCCATGCGCGTCATCAGCTCGCGTGTGCTGGCCCCGGCCGTGGAGGCGAGCGTATTGCCAGTGTGCCGAAGATCGTGGAAGTGCAGCTCGGCCGTGACGCCCGCGGCCTTCCGGGCCTTAACCCAGTCGTCCCGGAAGTTGCTCCGCCGCAGTTGCCCGCCCTGCGGCCGACGAAGACGTGCCCTTCGCGGCCGGGAGCGGCGAAGTGCTCCAGGTGATGCCTGACCGCGTCCAGCAGTTCGGCCGGGAAGGAGACGGAACGAACCCCGGCCGCGGACTTCGGTGCCTTGTCGAAGAGCCGACCGTCCTGCAGCTCGGCCTGAGCGCGGCGCACAGTGACAGTCAGCGCCTCCAGGTCGATGTCCCGGCGTCGCAAGGCCGCCAGCTCCCCGAACCGCAGCGTGGTGAAGGCCGCCAGAAGCACGAGCAGCCGGTAGCGCGGCGCGATGGAGTCGGCAACGGCGAAGACCTCCGCGACCGTGAGGACCGGCCGCTCGGGCACGTCGTAGCGGTCTGCGCCCTTGATGCGGCACGGGTTGCGCCGGATCAGTTCATCGTCGACGGCCGTATTCATCAGGGCGCGCAGCAGTTGGTACGCCTTGACGACCGTCGGCTCCCCGATGCCGGCCGCGAGGAGCTTGCCGCGCCAGCTGCGTACCCGGGCCGTGGTCACGTCGGCCACGCTCCCGGCCCCGAAGGTGGGCAGGATGTGCAGCCGCATCACCGACTCGTTCCGCTCACGGGTCCGGTCGGCAAGCTTCCGGTCCCGCAGCCACGCGGTGGCGTACTTCTTGAAGTTCACCGCACCGGCGTCCGGGTCCGACCACTGCCCGCGCGTGATGTCCGACTCGATGTGCGTCAGCGCGACTTGGGCGTCTGTCTTGGTCGGGTAGGTCTTCTCCGCCGGGCGCAGTTGCCCCGTCTCCGGGTCCCGGTAGCGGACCTGCCACCGGCCGGACGGAAGCTGCCGGACCGAACCGAAGTCCCTTCGCCTCCCCTTCTTGTTGGCCATCAGGCAGCCCTCCGCAGGGAGCTGCGCCGATGGCCGATCGGCTGCACCGTATGGGCGTCGATGAAGGCGTTCAGTGCGCTCTCCGGGATACGGACGTGTCGGCCGACCTTGACGAACACGATGCGTCGCTCGGCGATCAGGCGGCGCGGAAAGCGTTCCGTGGTGCCGAGGAGTTCGGCCACCTGCGACACGGTCAGGTAGCGGTCAGCCATGGGTGGACTCTCCTTCCGTTCCGAGGGCGGGTTCGAGGGTTTCGGCGAGCCAGGCTTCGGCGTCGGTGAGGCCGGTCCCGGCGTAGACCCAGTGCGCGAGGACGAGGGTTGTGGCCGGGCCGGTCTCGGTCGCTTCGGCGGCTTGTGCGCGGCGCCACTCGGCGCGGGCATCACGGAGGGCGCCGAGGGTGGTGGAGTAGCGACGGGACTTTGTGGAGAAGTGGCCACGGAAGCCGAGCATGTGGGCCCAGGCCCGCAGGCGGAGGTGCTCGAGGTCCTTCCGGGCGCCGAGCGTCCAAGCCGTGCGGATCAGTTGGCGGGCGTGGTCGCTGATGTCGAGCTGGGCGAGTTCGGCGAGGAACTTAAGCGGCCGGTCCAGGGCTCCCGTGGCGGTCTCGGCGCCTTTGGTCGCGTACTTGGCGATGTACGCGGCAACGGCCCGCTCGCTCAGCTCCTGGCCACCGTCGAAGTCGGCCGAGCGGATGGTGCGTACGTCAAGCTGACGGCCGAAGGTGAAGACATGCGCGCGGCCGTCGATGACGGGGCCCTCCACCCGAACCGCAGTAGCAGCGGCGCGGATCGCGCCGGTCAGCAGCTCGGCGGTGGCCCAGGCGGGAGGCGGGGTGTCCCCGCCCTCAGGGCCGTCGATGCGGATGACGGCGTGGAAGTGGACGGTCCCACGCTTCTGGTACTCGGCGACCTTGGCGAAAGACACCCGGGCGTGCTCGCGGAAGGCGCGCTGAGTCAGTCCGGCGCACTTGGCGACCTCCCGGCGCAGGTAGGTCGAGAAGCGCCGCCACAGGGGACCGGCGTGCGCGTTCCAGACACGGCCGCTTCGTAGTCGTAGGTGTCCGGGTCAAGCAGGGTGCCGAGTGCGGGGTCGTCCTGATCGTGGAGCGTGCCGCAGCGGCAGCGGCAGCGGCGGACCGAACCGGCCGGTCCGGTGGGGCGGTTGTGGACCGGGCCAAAGCTCGGCGCGGTGAAGGTGGCGAACACTCGCGGATGTGCGGCAACGCGTTCGGGGACGCCCTTGCCGCCGCGAAGGCCGGAGGTGATCAGGTGGAAGGTGTCGCGGCGGTAGACCTCGGCGCAGGCCGCGCACCGGGTCGTGCGGCGGTTGTTGCAGCGGACCAAGAGGTGCCCGGCCGGGAGGCTGGACGAGTCGAGGTGGTGGAGGACGTTGCCGATCTCGCCGGTGCGGGTGTTCACGTCGTACTCGGTGCGGTGGCCGTCGAGGCGGATCGGGTGTGTGCAGCCGCCGAGGCCGGCGAGCTGGCGCAGGAGTGCGGGCATGGTGCCGAGGGCGGCCAGTTCGCCGAGTTCGTGGAGCGGAGGCGGAGTGGCGCGGGTGATGATGGCTTCTCCTTCTGGTTTCGGCTGGAGGGAGAGGGCCCCCGGGGCGGCGGATGCTTGGCGGTATCGAGGCCGCCCCGGGGGTCTGGTGTGTCAGCGGCGGTGCTGGTCGCGGAGTATCGAGCGCAGGACCACGGCGGCGACGGTCACGGAGACGGCCGTGACGGCGACGGCGGCCAGGAGGGCGGTCAGCACGACGCCGCCGACGAGGACGGCCGCGACCGCTCCCGTGCTGACGGAGATCTGAGGGGCGGGACGCCGCGCGGGCGCCTGGTCGGCAACGGTGTGGGGGTATGCGGGCGGCGGTGTCGGGCTGTCGGGGTACTTGGGCAGGAACACGGCGAAGCTCTCCTTACCTACTCGTCTAGTCATGTGAGCCGTTGACGATGTCCACGCCGGAGCGCGTACCGGACTCGATGGCCGGAGCCATGAACGTGTGCGAGAGCCAGAAGCCGAAGAGGGCGATCAGGACGACGATCCACGTGCGGACGCCGAGGAACTTGACCGCTCCCCAGGCGAAGAAGCCGAGGACGACGACGAGCGGCAGGCTGACGGTCACGGTTTCCGGGTCCTTTCAGCGGACGGGGCAGCGGTGGGTACGAGCGGCCAGCTCGGCGACAGCGCGGCTGTCGTAGTCGGCGGAGAAGCCGCAGCGAGGGGCGGTACAGGCAGCGGTGTGCCTTTCCCGGCCGCGACCGTCGTAGGACGTGCCGACCTGGACGGGGCCGATGCGGGTGACGGAGCGGAAACGGCGGTTGGCGCTCACGTGGGTCTCCTCTCAGAGCTGGGCGGCGATGGCGTCGGCCATGGGCGGCGGGACGCCGAGGCGGGCGCGCAGGGTCGGGGTGTCGATAGCCGTTCCGGTGCAGGCGTGGTGCTCGGCAGCGACTTTGCGGGCGTGCTCGACCAGGGCGACCGGGACAGCGACCGGAGGCGGGTCCGACGGTGGGTCAGGTGCCGGGTCGGCTACCGGTGGCATCGGTGGTTCTTGTGCAGGCTGGGGCACGTCCTCCTGGTCCTCGATGTCCTCGGGTTCCTGTTGGGCCACGGCGTTCTCGGTCTCGTCGGGCGACGCCGGCGGCGAGTGGACCAGGAGGGTTCCGCCAAGGAAAGCGACCGCGGGCCAGCCCGCGACGAGGATGCGGAGCCAGGCCGGTACGTGGTCCAGGTCGAGCAGTCCGGCTGTGGCCACGTTCGCGCCGAGGGACGCGGCGAGTGCGATCAGGAACCAGCACCACCCGGCCGCTTTCGCCTCCCCGTAGCGCAGTCGGCGCCAGGCAGCAACGAGCAGCAGGTCAACGCTGATCGGGTAGGCCCACGCTTTCCACCCGTCCTGTCCGGCCGCCGAGGCGACGTCGTGGAGATGGGCGAAGGACAGCGCGGCGGCGATGACCGCCTGAACGAGCACCGCATCGACGCGGGCCAGGTGGGCACGCATGCTGCGGCTCCTTCCGGTTCGGGCATGGGAGGGGTAGGGACGTGGCGTGAGGCGGTCACGCCGACCGAGGTTGCGCGGGTCAGTCGGTCACCGGTCGGGGCCGCACCGCCGGGCCCGGTGTCTCGACGGGCCGTACGGGCACGTTGGGCCGGAAAGGCTTGAGCGCGGGCAGGTCGGGAACCAGGTGGGCCGACTCCCGGCAGGTCTCGGCCGCTTCGCCCAGCGACAAGTACGGCGTGCGGATGCGGGACCAGCCGCCCGAGGTGTCACCGGCCACGGCGAGGCCGGGCCGTTCGGGGGCGATGGCGCAGGCGGCCGTGACCGCTTCGGATGCGATGTCGCCGAGTGCCATCTTCGCGGAGGCTTCGTCGTTCACCCGGTGGCAGACGCGACCGGTTAAGTGCGCTCGCAGCATGGTGGCGCCCTTGCCGAGTTCGGCGCCGAAGCGCTGCCCGCAGACCTCCAGGTAGATGCCGGCCGCGCGGCCGAGCTGGGCGAGCCGGATGAGCTGGGTGACCATCTCGTCCCGGCGTTCCTCGTCCTTCCTGGTGGCGACGAGGAACAGTTCAGCGACCTCGTCCACGAACAGAACGAGGGGAACGGGGCGTTCGGAGTCGGGCAGTCCCCAGACGTCCGAAGTGATTTCCTCAGCCGGAGTATCCGGGGCGACGCCCTGCCGGGCCTTGATCAGGTCGTATCGGTCCTCCATTTCCTTCACGAGCACGGGCAGCAGCTCGGCGGCCTGCTCCGGATCGGTAGCCAGCGCGGACAGCCGAGGAGCGAACGGTGCCAGCTCCACACCACGCTTGCAGTCGATGCCGACCAAGGCGACCGGCTGAGAGGTGAGTCCGGCGATCAGGTGCCGCAGATACATGGACTTGCCCGACAGCGTCGCGCCGAGGGTGAGTTGGTGGGGCACAGTCCGGTAGTCGCGCACGAAGGGCGTGGCGTCCTCCCGCAGGGCAACCGGAACGCTCAGCAATCCACTGTCGATCTTGCGCGGCATCCGCACCCGGTGCAGGACATCGAAGCCGACAAGACGCAGTTCGACCACACCCGGCTTGACCGTCGAGACGTACACCGCATGAACGCCCCAAGCGTGCCGCAGCCGTTCCGCCGAGGCTGCCACGTCGGCGGGTTCCTGCCCCGGAGCGAGCCGTAGACGGAGCCGCAGACCGGTCGAGGTGGGCCGGATAATGCCCCGACGCGGCGGTACGGGACGGACCTCGCGGCGAGTGGTGGCCTTGACCGCCAGCATCCGCAGCCGGGACGGAGCCACGGTCAGGCCGCAGGCTTCCATGACCGAGCTGTAGGAGCTGAGGAGCCGGGCCGCGGATATCGGCAGGCCGACCGTGGACCAGTACACCCCGGGATGCTCTGCCCGGGCGTAGGCGGCCCCGCCGCCGAGTGCGGCGACAGGACCACCCACCTCCAGGAGTGTCGTCAGATCGGTCATCAGGCAGCGGCCCCGGTGGCGGCCGGGAAGGCGGCCGGTGTCACGGCGGCGGCGCGGTAGGCGATGCCGTGGCGCTGCTGCCCGTTGAAGACGCTCTCCCACGGTCGGGCCACCAGCCCCGGCAGCGAGACCGGAGCCCCGAGCGTCAGCCCCTCGGACACTCCGCTCTCGGGAACGGTGACCTTGATCAGCGACGACTCGCCGTCCTCCAGGTAGACGACGCCGATCGTCATCAGGGCCTCGCCGCTGGTGGTGTCCTTGGCGATCTCGCCCGTCTGCCGGTCGCGGACCTTGGGCTCGGGCGCCTCGGTCAGCAGGATCGTTGCGGCGGAGGTCTCTACACGGATGGTGCGCAAGGCTTCTTCCCATCTACTCGTCTATACAAGTAAGCGCGTTGGGGTGTACGAGTTCGGAGAAGCACCACGCGCACCACCGCCGATCAGATACTCACGTCGCCGGGAGCTGGTACGACAGGACGTACGCGTCGGCCGCCATGACCGTGTCGCAGACCTCTACAGCCCGTCCCTCCTGGTCGAACGCCGTGCGGATCAGGTGAATGACCGGCACGCCGGAGGCCAGCCGCAGCGTGCGCACCTCATCAGGCGAGGGCATCCGGGCACGAATCTCTTCCTCGAAGTGGTCGAGGCGGTGCCCCAGCTCCTCGAGGCGTGCGTAGATGCCGCCGGGCCCGGGGTTGGGCTCGGCGATCGGTGTGCCCCGCGCGATGTCGAGCGGCAGATACGAGGTGGCGAACTCCACCGGCCGCCCGTCCAGCAGATACCGGCGACGCCGGGCCAGCACTCGCCGCACGGACCCGAGCCGGGTGGAGACGTCCTGGCTGGCCTTCTCCTCCTTGACCTCCAGGCTGTCCACCTGCGGGTGACTGCCGGCGGCGTCGGCCTCGACGATGAACGCGGACTTCCCCTGCTCGCGGTGACGCCGGGCGAACCGGTCGGAGGCGAGCCGCCGGACAGGCGGGCGTGGTCGCACGAAGACGCCCTTGCCGTGCTCGGCGTGCACCAGGCCCTCGCCTTGGAGGACGGAGAAGGAGTTTCGAACCGTCATACGGGAAACCCCGTAGCGCTCGACTAGTTCGGCCTCGGAGGGCAGCTTTTCGCCCTCCTTGAATCGCCCACGGTCGATGGCCTCGCGCAGCTGGTCGGCGATCTGCCGGAAGACCGCACGATCGCTCGTGGGGTCGAGATCGCCGAGGAGGCCGGAGGAAAGAGAGGGCACGTGTACTCCTTTAGGTATCTAGACGAGTGGGCGAGCTTTGTTGCTACGGTGGAGAGCCTAGCCATCCGAGAGGGCAGAGGAACGTGAGCACCGACCGTCCGCACTCCGTGAGCGTCGCCGGAGTCATCGTCGACGACCAGGACCGCGCCCTCTTGATCAAGCGCCGCGACAACGGCCACTGGGAACCCCCGGGCGGCGTCCTCGAACGCGAGGAAACCATCCCCGAGGCCCTCCAGCGCGAAGTTCTCGAAGAGACCGGCATCAAGATCGCGCTTCCCGCGATGCTGACCGGGATCTACAAGAACATGAAGGGTCTGATCGTCTCCATGGTCTTCCGCTGTGAGGCCGCCGACGGCACGCCCACCACCGGGGACGAGACCCGCGCACTGCGCTGGGCCACCCGCGAAGAGGTCATCGAACTCGCCGACGAGGCGTACGCGATCCGCGTCCTGGACGCACTCGACGCGGTATCCCCGCCGGCCATCCGCGCCCACGACGGCGTCAAACTCGTCTAGCCCGAACCCGCTGCACATGGCGGCCTACCAGCACGAAGGAACTTGTATGCACGAGTATACGAGCACCGCCCGGGTCTGGGGACTCACTTGCCCAGGTTTTCCGGAAGAGGTCAGCCGAGCCCGCCGCTGGACACGGGACATCCTGCGCGGATCTCCCCTGGCCGACGATGCCGAACTGATCGTGAGCGAGTTGAGCGCGAACGCGATCCTTCACACGGCGAGCGGCGGCCTCGGCAGCTTTCACCTGGCCCTCGCGGTCTCCCCCAAGGTGGTCGCCCTGTCGGTCACCGACGAGGGAGGAACGGGCACCGCCCCGAAGGTCGAGCAGCCGAGCGAGGACGCCGTACACGGCCGCGGCCTGAGCATGGTCAGCGTCATCGCACACCGGGTCGTCGTCCATGGCAACCACAGCGGCTACACCGTCACCGCCGAACTCTTCACGGACACCCAGCCCGGAGGCGACCCGTGCTGATGGACAAGCCCCAGCGCGGATTCTGGTGCGAGTGCTGGACTCAAGACGTCAACGACGAGACGGGATCGCCGGCACTCCGAGCATCGTTCGACGCCTACTCGGCACCACAGGCCGACAGATGGGTAGCGGTCGCCCTGCGCACCATCTCACCAGCACTCGATCCGGACGCCTCCGACGAGGCCTGGGCCTGGCTCTACGACGGCCGCATCGACACACGACGAGCCCTCTTACGCATGGAACCCTGCACGGTCTCTGTAACCCACGCCAGCACCCGCATCACATGGACGATCCGGCCAGTGGTCTTCCTGCCTCTGGCCCACCGCCAAGGTGTCGAACTCCCAGCCTGCGCACACGACTTCCGGCCCCACGCCACAGACTGAGTTACAACTTTCTCTACTGGTTCAAGGCGGCTCGCTCCGCTCACCGCGCGCGGCCCGGCCCCCGGCCGGGCCTGCGCTCCTGTCTCCGCCCCGCTCCAGCCCGGCCGCCGTCCGAGCCGCGCTCTCAGCAATCAGCCACCATATAAAGAGAAGAGCTGTGCGTGGCCTGGGCGGTCAGCTTCACATTGCAAAATGCCAACCGATGCAAGGCCGGAACCAGGCCCTCCAAGTAACTTGCTAGACCTCTACGGACGGAAAAGTTAAGGAGCCCGCGCCACGCTAATGATATTTCTCGTACCACTTCTCCTTCATGGCGGCATAAAAGTCCCCCACCTTCACATGAAGGTTCAGTTGAGTTTCATTCGGCAGACTCGACTTCGAGTAGTAATACTCGCCGAGAAGTGAACTATTTACCACGATAGCCCTCATGGAGCGGACTCCATGAATGAAGTTATCGACACCCAGGAAGGCGTTTAGCACGTCCGCATCTAGCGCATTAACCCCATCCTCACGACCGTCAAATAGATGGGTCTCACTTTCCAATATGGACCGAAGCAAGATCGCTCTCCGCAGAACCCAAAGCGGATCACCATCCCGCTTGTCAATTCCCTGCAGCTCCATGGTCCCGCGCACCCTGCTCAAAAAGTCAGGGCCTTTCGCCAGCTTAAATTCGCCCTCACTGCCCAGCTTCTCAAATTCGTCCAGACTACTTGCAACCCCTCCCGCAAATACAAAGACGGATCGCCCTATGGGATGCACGGCTTGCCCTTGCTGAAAACTACCGTCCTGCATCGGAGACAGGAAATACCGAAGCCAACCTAGGACTCCGTCAAAATCTGTATCGAATTCATCCCAAAGCACTACGGGCACGCGCCCCCTCAGGCGGTGATCGCGGAGCAAATGGAAGGAGTCGATCAATTCGGAAGTCTCTCGGAATTGGGAAAGATTGAACTCCTCAATCTTCAGCTCCCTGTCCTGGATTTTCAGTGTCCCTATGATCTCCTTAACTGCCGTAGATTTACCCGATCCCGGCTGTCCGAATATGGCTATGGACAGGGGTACTGGCGTCCTAGCTTGTTGCATCTCCCAGTAATTCCGGACACGAGTCCCGCGCCTCTCGACATAATCTTTAACCAGCGACCTAACTGATTGATAGCTCTCGATCTCTCGCCGATCAACGCTGACTACTTTTCCGTATTTCAGGTGAGGGACTTTCGTTTCTTCCAGCACCTTTTTGGCGCCCCTGTAAACAATCTCATGTGCGATTTCATCCAGGCGGCGCGGGCTAACATTAAGTACCGTCCAGGAGCTTCCAGCCTCTCTGTCCACTTTCACTTTTTCGAGGCGATCGATAACGGCGCCATTGATTGCGGCACTTACCTCCTCCACGGGGAAGCCGAGGGGGACGTGATCAGTTACTGGACCAAATCCGGCATCATAAATCTTTTGCATTGCCCCGATGCCGTGCCATACTCCTTCCTCCATGACGTAATTGTCCACCCCAAAAGACGTATCACCCTCCCATGAAGCCAGGATTTTGCGACAAATCGCCGCAGTCAAAGCAGATGTGTACCCCCACATTCTTCCATTGAGCCAGAAATCCGACGACCCCTCTACTGTTGAGGCATCGTAGAATAGACTCAATTGGGCGGCACTGTCGGCCTCTCTGTCAAATAGCAGCGCCCCTGCTGGACCAAATGACACAACGACGAACCGGTACTGGTTAAGTCGATCTTGGGCACGGAAAACTCGAGCGCAATCGGATGCTTCGAGATCCCAAGCCGTGCTTCGGCTTATTTTCGTCCCGGGGATGCGCCTTAGGTCGTCCGCTGTAGTTATGACGATAACCTTGTCTCTGCGTTGAGTGAGAGCCTCGTGCAGTTTGTCATGACGGTCCAGCATCCCATCCCCACCCAGCTTCACAAGTAGCCACGGGCTTTTATCTTTTCGGTTAATCGCCTTGGGTAGATCATGATCCTCAAAATACTTTAGCCCGGATTCAACGAGTACGAGAAGATGAGCCTCCTCAGGATCATCCTTCATCTCGCAAATGTCATTATGGCCTATACATGGCGTGCGCCTTCTGGTCATCCCGATGCCGTCCGACATTCGCCAGCAAAAGTTTTCGTCATCTTCGAAATCGGTTACACTCCCACTTTTTGGAAAACGCCCAAGGATGGCATAGTGGTGACTGATCCTCTCTTCGGCCCAACTAATCTCACTCCGTGCATTCGTATAAGAAAGGAAGTCTGCCCCGTCTCGTGCCCCCTCGATCAACATGGTCAGCAGACGAGCACCCCCAGGTATCTCTCGTTGGGTAACCTCCTGTTGTCGTTCTTGCCACTTGGTTCCGGTGGTACGCCGTGGCTCATCTTCTTTACGCCGAGCCATGACCCAATCAGCTACGGCGTCTCCTGAAACTACGACTCTTGGCTGGTTTGAATGGGGTGTACCCATGACCACCCTCCGGCTCCGAAGTCACTCAGCAACGACTCGCCATCACTCATGATTCGGCGAGAAGGAGATAATTGAGCCCAAACGTCCGCGCAAGGCGCTTGCTCTTTCAGGATGACGCGATTCCTAGCGACTGGCAATCGGAGGGCTACGGACAGCAGGATCATGACCCGCCCCATTGCCTACTTGTCATCTGCTGAGGCAGAGACGTACCAGGCCGAGCCGGAAAGGATGCCCTGTGGGAGAGGGCAAGAGTCAGGCCATCTACGTGCCAGGTGCTGCCAGGGGATCAGGAAGCAGCTGGGGCAAGGCCGCTGTCCGAGACTGCAACGCTGCTCGCAGCAAGGCAGTTACTAACCTCGATCTTGCATGAGGGTTCGTCAGCTTGCTGACGGACCCTTTCGGCTTGATCGGGGTGGCTATTTGGGCAGGTGGGCAGGCGGGTGGCCCGGCTGTCGCGCCGGGTGGCGCCGGGTTCCACGGCTCCGGTCGGGGTGTGCTGCTCGCAGGGGCGGGACGCTGCTGGTCAGCCGGGGTGCGGCAGGGCCGCGAGCCGTTGCAGGGCGTCGGTGATCATGCCGGTCCAGGGCCAGTGCTTGGCGAGGCGGAGAATGCGACGCCGACCGGTGGTGACCAGCTGGGCAGCCGCGGAGAACAGCCGCAGCCGCAGGCGCCGGGGCTCCCATCGGCGGGCCTGGCCGGTCAGCGCGAGCATCGGCAGCCAGGCCAGCAGGTCGAGGGCGATCTGGACGATCTCCAGCCAGACCTGGTTCTGTGCTGTGTCGTGCAGGGGCAGGTTGCGCAGGCCGGTGGCCCGCGCGGCACGGATGCGGTCCTCGGCCCTCGCGCGCTGGCGGTGCCGCAGCTCCAGCGCCGCGATCGCGGTGTTCTTGGTGTTGGTGGCGAAGCAGGTCAGGCGCATGCCGTCGGCGTCGGTGAAGCGCAACTGGGCGCCGGGGTGCGGCCGTTCCTTCCGCACGATCAGCCGCATCCCCTTGGGCCAGCCTTTGAGGCAGTCGCCGTCGAGTTCGGCCACCCAGGCGCCGGCGCGGACCTCGCCGTCGGGCTCGACGGCCGGCGTCCAGGCCGACGCCGGAACCTTCAGGACCGCCTCGTGGATGGCATCGGTGATGGTCATGCCAACCGAGTAGGACAGCCACCGGCCGCGGGCGGAAAGCCAGTCGACGAATTCGTGGGTGCCCCCGCCCGAGTCGGTGCGGATCAGCGTCTGCCGTCCCCGTCGGTACTGCTTCGGCAGCTGCTTCAGGGCGAGGCGGGCGGCTTCGATGTGGTCGGCGGCGGTGTTGCTGCCCGCGTTCCCGGGCCGCAGCAGCCCGGCCACCGGCTCCCCGGATCCGCCCCGGCCGTGGTCGACGAACCCCATCAGCGGATGGTGCCCGAAGGTCTTCTTCCAGGTCGCGGCGGCATCCTGCTTCTCGGAATGCGCGAGGACGAGCACCCCGTCCAGGTCCACGATCACCTGTCCGGCCGCGTCCGGCGCCGCCTGGCCGGCCAACCTCCATACATGTTCTCGGACTTGAGCGCGGGCCTGCCGCACTGCGATCAGCGCCCGCTTCCCGCTCGCAGCCAGCGTGTCGATCAGCCGGGAGACCGTCGGATCGGATGCCACCGGCCCGAACACCGCCGGCTCGGCCCGCAGCAGACCGACCTCTGCCAGGCAGTCTCCGCCCAGTGCGACCGCGAGCGCCACGTCAAGCAGGACCTTGCCCGGATCATGCACCGTCCGCGGCTTGCGCCACGGCGTCAATGCCGCCGATATCGCCTGATCCAGACCGGCTTTGCGGATCGTCTCCACCAGCAGCACACCGCCGGCCTGGGATACCACCCCGCGACCACCGCCTTCGGTACGGACACGCGGGTAGGACCCGATACGCTTCTTCACCTGGAGAGTGCTTCTTTCACGCGACGACCTGGACCCTAGACAAGTCCCATCGTTGCAGGTCAGGAGCACTCTTCGCGTTTCTGATCACCCACCGGACGCACTGCCGCGTGAAAGCGCGAGGTTAGGGGCGGGTGCGGTCAACTCCCCCCCAAACAGGCGGGTTTCCGACTGGTGGAAGGCAGGGCGGCGGTAGCGTGCCGTCGACCACACACCACCACCCTCGACTGGGAGCCACTCCGCGATGTCCGGCCTTACCGACGTGCCGCGCGAACCTGAACCCGCAACCGCCGACAGTTACCAGCCGTGGGTGGGTGATGTCCTGCATCACCTCGCATACGAAGGCCAGCGGCTGTCGGAGGCCGACATACTCACCCCCCTCCCCGAGGGCTTCATGTTGACCTGGGAGGGCGTAGCCGCGATCCTCTCTGCCGCCTGGAAGACCGATAGGGAAGAACTCAAGTGGACCATAGACGTCCAAATAGCCCGACAGGTCAGATACGCCAGTGAGGGCGCATACATCTTCCATCGAAAATATGACTCCCCCGACCGATACAAACCTTACGTACTGCTTAGGAGCGTGTTCACCGCAGACTCAAATTCCACCTGGGGCGAACTCGTTGAAGAAGTCATTGAATTCCTCAATGAGCCAAAACCAGAGTATGGATGGAGTCTAGAGCCCGCCAGACAGTACGAGTATGCGAACAGCGTTATCACCTACCGGCGGGACGTCGCGACGGCGGAACGCCGCATCCGCAGGGCTCTTCTGTCGCGGTGGCTCCGGCTGGTGCCGCTCGTGGTGATGCCGCTGGTTCTGGCAGTGGTCGGATGGGGAAACCTGTGGCCGGAAGCCGTGCCGGACCTGCGCACGTTCAACATCGTGACCATCGCGGTGATGCTGGTCCTGGTGGTGGTGTTCCTGGTCGGCCACTTCCTGCGGGTGAAGGACGAGAAACACGGTGTCAAGTCGGTCTTCCTGCTCCGCAGAGATCTGGAGATCATCCATGACCGGTGGACCCTCAACGCCTCAAAGACACGCCCGACGACGGAACGGCGGGACGGCTACCGGGAGCACATACCGCGGGTCATAGATCGTCTACGGCGGGATACACGGTTCTACCGGCGTATTCACAACTGGTTTCAGTGGGGGGTGTTCTTCGCGTCGGTGGGGACCACGGCGACTACGGCTTTCTGGGAGACCCCGCAGCCGGGTAAGACGATCCTGATCATATTGGGGTCGTTCCTGGCCTTCGCTACCGCGGTGACGGGCTATTTCAAATTCCGAGAGCGGGCGTACAACCTTCAGCAGACCGCGGATCAGGTAGAGCAGCACGCCACGGCCTTCGATCTGGGGATTGCGCCGTACGCGGATGCGGACGCTGCGGTGAACCTGGAGCGGTTCGCGGAGAACGTGGAGACGCTTCGGATGGAGCAGCGCAAGCGGGAACAACAGTTGGAACAGCCGCATCAGGGGCAGGCCGACGTCATCTGACCGGCAGCAGGGCGGCCGTCAGTACGACCAACCCGAACGACGCGGCACCTCGTGCGAGGCGGACCTGGGAGGCGTTGGCAGGGCTAAGTGAACACGCACCTGTCTCCCCGGTGAGTGTCTGACCGCGTGACAACCACGGCGCACACCCCGCGGACAACCGTGGACGTCAGCAGACCATCCATGCAGGTGACAGCCCAGCAGCCGAAGGACAGGGGGCACCCCATATTGTTTCGGGACGAAGAGGTCGCTCCGTTAGGGTGCGCCGCATGACCAACGATGCCCCGGGCTGTCCCGAGTGCAGCCAACCCATGAAGTCCGGCGGCCTGGTGCTCTCCGAGCGGGAGGACGACGTGCCGGCGGACCTGTCGGTCGCTGTGGAGGTGTACCGATGGGCATGCCTGGTGGAGCTGGGCAGACCGGCCGGACGACCCATTGGAGGTCTGCTCAGTCCCGGGGCTGTTCCGGTGACATCCAACGCTGACATCAACGAGCACGGACGACGATGACCATCGGCAGCCACGCAGGGCACCGGTACGTGACGTGAGCCGCAACCACGGCGGGGGAGATCGAACTCCTAGATCGGGTGTCGCAGATTCGAATCCTGCTGGCGCACAGAGAAGCATCTGGTCAGAGGTCCTTCCGTCTCCGTAGGCGGGAGGGCCTTTGTGTTTGCGGGGCGTGTGGCGCATGGCCTCGATGGTGGAGAGCTGGGCAGGATGGCCGGCCACCTGGTGTCAGGACAGTGAAGGGCCTCGCGTGGCACGCCCCGGCGCCGTCGGCCGAGGGCCCTGGGGCTTCAGGCCGCCTCGGCCTGGACGCGTCCGGTCCGGATGGCGTCCAGCAGGGCCTGGTGGTCCTTCTCGTTCTGGTCCGCGTACAGCTCGGCGAACGTCGCCAGCGCGCGGTCGAAGGCGTCGCCGCCGCCCAGGTAGGCGGCGATCGCGATGCGGTCGCCGGAGCGGGCGTGGGCGCGGGCCAGTGTGGCGCCGCAAAGCCGGCCGAACAGGGCCATCCTCTTCGGCGACATGTTCTCGGCGACGGCGATGCCCTTCCAGTCGCGCAACTGGCGTACGTAGAAGTCCCGCCGCCTGCCGTCGATGCCCTGGACGCGTTCCCAGCCCAGGAAGATGTCGCTGGTGGCCTGCATGAGCCGCTGGCCGGCTACGACGCGCTCGCCCTGGTTGCGGAAGCCGCTGCCGCCGACGTAGGGCGCCAGCACCGACTCGTCGGCCTCCTTGGCCTGGAGGAACAGGGGATCCTCGTCGTCCTTGCCGAGCAACAGGATGATCCAGCAGCGGGTCCCCACGCTGCCCACACCGACCACCTTGCGGGCCATGTCGGCGACGCGGTAGCCCTGCAGCAGGAACCGGCGGTCCGTCTGCAGGGTCTCGCCGTAGTGCTCGATCAGGCGGGTGATCTCCGTCTCCAGCGCGCCGCGTTCGGCGTCCGGCAGCAGATCCTGGAGCCGGACCAGCAGCGGTGGATCGGGAGCGATCTGACGTCGGCCGTCGACGACGTGCGTGAGCTTTTCGAAGACCTGCAGCGTGTCATGTGCGCGGGCCCGTTGCGTGGCCTGCTCCCAGCGATCTCGTTGCCCGGAGCTGAGTATCTTGCCGAACTGCTGCGCCAGTTCGTCCGCGTCGGCACGGGTGTACCAGACGTCGAGATTGCCCATTCCGGCGAAGCTCCGCATGTGTTCGCGGTAGGACCCCACCGCCGCGCGTACCACCGTCGCCCGTTCCTCGGCGCTGAAGCCGTTCGCCCGGCCCGCTATGACGAAGCTGGCGGACAGGCGCTTGACGTCCCACTCCCACGGGCCGGGCAGCGTCTCGTCGAAGTCGTTGATGTCGAACATCAGCCGCCGCTCCGGGGACGCCAGCAGCCGGAAGTTCAGCATGTGCGCGTCGCCGCAGCACTGCACCCTGATCCCGGTGCGCGGCGTCTCCGCGAGGTCCGCGGCCATGATGGCGGCGGCTCCCCGGTAGAAGCGGAACGGCGCCTCGCTCATCCTGCCGTAGCGGATCGGCACGAGTTCCGGCACCCTCCTCGCCGACTGGTTCCCGATGATCTCCACCGGGTCCGTGCGCTTGGGCGGGGGCTGGAACTCGGCGTGGCTGGACCGGGGTACGTCCCCGCGCGCCGCCTTGCCGCGGGCGACACGCTCCTGCGGGGTGAGGTGCCGCGTCTCGTCGCCGGAGAGGTGGTTCTCGGTCATTGCGGACACGCTCCCTCTTCTGGTGGCCGGCGCGCAGCGCGTCGATCCACGGCCGCCGAGGCCGTGGATCGTCCAGCATGACGTCGAGTTCGGTGCCGAAGGGACGCTGCCGCGGCAGACGGTCCCTGCCCGACCGCACTGGGTCAAATGGGTGAATTCACCCATTTGCTTCAGGCTATCCCCGCAGGGTCCTCCCAGCTACCCGGGCCCGGAGGCCACGAACCGGCCGTTCACGCGCCGCCGTCGGTCGTAGTCGCGGCCGTGCCGTCCGGTCGCAGTCCCGGCCGTGCCCGTCCGGTCTCAGTCCCGGCCGTGCCGCCCGTTCGCCATCGGTGTCGGCGGCTGCTCGCCATCAGTGGCGGCGCCCGCTCGCCGACGGTGGCGGCGCCTGTTCGGCATCGGCTGCGCCGCGGCCGGGGGCGGCGAGGAGCGCGAGTAGCGCCGCGCCGGTACGACCAGCAGGATGCAGGCCAGGAGGATGGGACCAGAAGGGTGACCAGCAACAGGATGGTCGACGCCGTCGGGTGGTTCCTGAGCGCGAAGACCAGGGCCACGATCAGCAGGGCGGCCGGCACGAATCCAGCCCGGGCACCAGGTCCCCGTCCGGCCGGTGCGGACCTGGTGGGCGTACGCCCATCCGGCCGCCGAGTCCGCTGCGCGCTCCGATGTGTCCCGGACGGCGCGCGGGAGGCAGAAGCGGCGCGCTATGACCGGACGATGGCCGTGACCAGACGGGCGACCGCTTCGGCACGCCCTGATGGACCGTACGGGCGAGACGTCGCCCTCTCCACGGACCCCGGCGCCGCCCTGGTGTCGCGGGAATCGCTCCGCCCGGCGCCGGTGAATCAGTCGCGCTTGACCACGCACAGCGCCCAGATGACGAGCGCGTACAGCGCGATCAGGGTGATCGACCACAGCGGGTAGTACGGGATGGACAGGAAGCTGACGATGAGCAGCAGCCCGGCGATCCCGACCCCGATGACCCTCGCCCACACAGCGGCCGAGAAGAGGCCGATGCTCACCAGGACCGCCACGACTCCGAGAATCAGGTGGATCCAGCCCCAGCTGGTCAGGTCGAACTTGAAGACGTAGTTCGGGGTGCTGACGAAGACGTCGTCATCCGCGATCGCCATGATTCCCCGGAAGATGCCGAGGACACCGCTGATGAAGAGCATCACCGCGGCGAAGATCACCAGGCCGCCCGCGGCCGCACTGGACGATTCCGATCGATGGGGAGAAGCAGTCGTCGCCATTGCCGTGCCTCGATTCATCCCGGGGGCCCGCAGGATCGCGGCCCCTCTCCTCCATGCTGCGCCGTCCGGGCGGGCGGGGCCATTTCGGGCCGGTGAGGTGGGTGAGGTGTCTCCCGCGCCTCTCAGCGCGCCGTCTCAGCTGCGTTCGTCGGAAATCCAGCGCAGCTCGATCTCGAGCCATTGGCTTTCGTGAAGCCACGCGTCCAGGGCGGTCACCAGCCGACGGCTCACCGCTTCGACCGTCAGTGAGCGCCACCGGCAGCTCTTGAGAGGCTCGGCGAGTACTCCGATCCGCTCGTCGTGGCGGGCCACGGGGACCGCGTCGGCCGTTCCGGGTGAGTCGATCGCGGCGAGCGCGCGACGGCTGACCATCTCGGGCGTGAGCCTGCGCCAGTCGTACGGGCTCAGCGCCTCGCGCACCGCGCACACGCGCGTGTCCGTCAGGGAAGCCGGGCGAAACATGCGAGCCCTCCGCGGTGTGGGGATGCCTCCTCGACCATCACGTCGTCGGCCGGCACCGGGCCTTTCGCCCCGGCATCGCGCGGGTGCGACATTTCACGCGGATCGTACGTCCCTGGTCGGGCCGGTCGCTGTGTTCCCGCTCACAGAGCGTGGGCGGGCATCGAGGCGGGCCCTTCGCGCCCGGGACGGGAGCCCGGCGTCAGCCGCTGACGTGGGCGCGGATGGTCCGCAGGGCGCGTCGTGTCACCAGACCGATGACCGGGCTGGCGACCCGTAGAAGAGGAGTGACCGCAGGGGTGGCCTCGATGGCCATCGTCCAGGTGAGGCGGGAGCCGGACGGCGTGGACTCGACGGTCCAGTCCTCCGCCGCGCGTCGGAGGCCGGGAAGAGATGCCTCGACAGCGCCGAACGTGTACCGGCGCCCCTCGTCCCAGCGGAAGAAGCGCTCACGAGCGGTGAGCACTCCCAGCAACGTGACCTCGCGTTCGGTTCCGACGCCGAACGGGCGCGGCGAAAGCCAGCGCAGACCGGTGAACACCCCCACCCAGTGGACCAGCGTCTCGCCGGTCAGAACCTCCCAGATCCGCTCGGCGGGGGCCGTGGTCTCCACGGAGCTCACGTAGAGGAAGGGCGCGGACCGCAGGAATACGTCTCCGCTCATGGCGAGGGGATACCAGTGCCGGGCCATTTGAATTCGTCCTTTTGCTTTCTATTCCGCGTTGGCTTTTCTCAGCTCCTTGAGCCCCGCCTATTCGTCGGATTTTCGTCGTATGCGTGTCGTCCCGCAGGATGTACGCGCCCGACGCCGTACGCGCCCGACGTCGTACGCGCCCGACGCCGCGTTGCACGGCAGGAGCCGGCCGATGGGATCCTGCTCCGACGCGTGGGTCTCCATGCCGGCGGCATCGCCTGCGGAGACCTCGGCCTCGGTGATGTGCCAAGGGGTGCCGACGAGTTGAAGCACTTCGGCTCCCGCGCGGCCGTGGGGCCACCGGGTCGGCCCCGGGAAGTGCCGCGACGCCGGACGAGGCCAGGTCACCGAAGCCGGGATCCACGGCCCTCGTCTGGATCGGGCCTCGGGGCATGTGACTCAGGAACAGAACGCCGTCGTTGCGCGTCGTGATCCGAGCACGGTGACGAAGGCGACCGTAACGCAGTCCATGGCCCTGTGGCCGGTCATCATTGATGAGGCCCCAGTGGCAGCTGTCATGTCGCGGATCTAGCATGAATATCGTGCTGCGGGCGCGGCAGCCGGCAACCGGACTACCCCTGTCGGCCACAGGACCGAAGAGGCGCATGCCGTGCATGACCGAAGAGGCGCATGCCGCGCATATGGTTCCGGCGGAATTCCGGCCGCCTGCGGTCCGCGATCCCTGCCGAGCGGCCCGCATTCCGGGCCTCGCGTTCGCCGGAAGGCGCAGAAGCGTCGAGGCGCCGAGGCGTCGAGGCGTCAATGCGTCAATGCGTCAATGCGTCAATGCGTCAATGCGTCGATCCCGCCACGGCGTGCCCGCGGCCGACATCGCGCACGACCCCAGCCGCCGCAACCCGGACACGTGGCGAGAGACGCCGCACATGGGTCCATCCGCCGAAACGTCCAGCGGCTCGGCGGTAAGAGAGGACGGGCACGATGCCAGTGAACGAGTACAAGCCGGGGACCGCCTTCCCCGGGGTGATCGGGCGGACCACGGACCTGTCCAGCCCGGCGTGGCCCGAGCCGCCCGGGGCGGTGCCGGGCTCGCCCAACGTGCTGACGATCGTGCTCGACGACACGGGATACGGACAACTGGGCTGCTACGGCAGTCCGATGCGGACGCCGCGCCTCGACGGACTGGCCGCGGGCGGGCTGCTGTACAACAACATGCACACCACGGCACTGTGCTCGCCTTCGCGTTCCTGCGTCATCACCGGTCGCAATCACCATGCCAACGCCATGGCGGCGATCACGGAGCTGGCGACCGGCTATCCCGGCTACAACGGCAACATCCCGTTCGAGAACGGGTTCCTGTCCGAGATGCTGCTGGAGCACGGCTACAACACCTACATGCTCGGCAAGTGGCACCTGATGCCCTCGGCCCAGGAGTCACCCGCCGGGCCTTACAACCGCTGGCCGCTCGGCCGCGGCTTCGAGCGGTTCTACGGTTTCCTCGGCGGCGACACCAACCAGTGGTATCCGGAGCTGGTGTACGACAACCACCAGGTCGAGCCCCCCGCCTCACCGGAAGAGGGCTATCACTTCACTCCGGACCTGGCGGACAAGGCGATGCTCTTCATCTCCGACGCCAAACAGGTCGCCCCCGACAAGCCGTTCTTCCTCCACTTCTGCCCCGGCGCCACCCATGCGCCGCATCACGTACCGCGCGAGTGGGCCGACGGCTACCGGGGGCAGTTCGACGACGGCTGGGACGCCTACCGCGAGGTGACGTTCGCCAACCAGAAGCGCCTCGGTGTCGTACCCGCCGACGCCGTTCTCTCGCGCCACGACCCGGACGTGCCGGAGTGGGACTCCCTGTCCCCGGACGCCCGCCGGCTCGCCGCGCGCATGATGGAGGTCTTCGCCGGGTTCCTGTCCCACACCGACCACGAGATCGGGCGGCTGCTGGACTTCCTCCAGGAGATCGGGGAACTGGACAACACCCTGATCATGGTCGTCTCCGACAACGGGGCCAGCGCCGAGGGCGGCGTCACCGGGACGACCAACGAGGCGCAGTTCTTCAACAACGCTCCCGAACCGATCGAGGAGAGCCTGAGGGCGATCGACGACCTCGGCGGTCCCACGACGTTCAACCACTACCCCTGGGGCTGGACCTGGGCGGGCAACACGCCGTTCCGGCGCTGGAAGCGGGAGACCTACCGCGGCGGCGCCAGCGACCCGTTCCTCGTCCACTGGCCGCGCGGCATCAAGGCGCGGGGAGAGGTGCGCACCCAGTACGCACACCTCGTCGACATGGTCCCCACCGTGCTCGACATCCTCGGGATCGAGCCGCCCGAAACGATCAAGGGCGTCACACAGTCCCCCCTGCACGGGGTCAGCTTCGCCCACACCTTCGACGACCCGGCCGCGCCGACGCTCCACCGCACCCAGTACTTCGAGATGCTCGGGCACCGTGCCATCGACCACGACGGCTGGCGCGCCGTATGCCCCTGGCCGGGTCCGTCCTTCACCGAGGCGCGCCAGCCGTTCGGCACGCCCATCAGCTCGGAGAAGCTGTCCGAACTGGACGCCCACGCCTGGGAGCTGTACCACATCGACGAGGACTTCGCGGAGACCCGGGATGTCGCCGCCGAGCACCGCGCCAAGACCATCGAGCTGATCTCCCTGTGGTACGTGGAGGCCGGCAAGTACGGCGTGCTGCCGATCGACGGCAGCGTCCTGGCACGGATGTCCACGGAACGTCCGCACATCGGCAAGGAGCGGACCAGCTACACCTTCCGGCCCGGCACGCAGTCGCTGCCACCCTCCGTCGCCCCCCGGGTGCTCAACCGTCCGCACAGCATCACCGCCGACGTGGAGATCCCCGCCGACGGCGCCGAGGGAGTGCTGATGTGCCAGGGTTCGATGGCCGGCGGCTGGAGCCTCTACATCAAGGACGGCAAGCTGACGTACGTCCACAACTACGTCTCGCGAGCCCTCTACACGGTGACCTCGACCGACCCCGTGCCCGCGGGCCGCCATGAGCTGCGCTTCGAGTTCGAGCCGACGGGCAAGCCGGACCTCGCCGCCGGCAAGGGCGCACCGGGGCGTGCGGAGCTCTACGTCGACCGCCGCCTGGTCGGAGCGGCCGAGTTCCCGCTGACCACCCCCGTCATGTTCAACCCCGGCGGGATGACCTGCGGCGCCAACCCGGGCCAGCCGGTCACGTCCGACTACCGGTCGCCCTTCCGGTTCACCGGCGGGCTCCGCACGGTGACCGTCGACCTGTCGGGCGAGCTCATCATCGACGCGGACAGCGAGATGCGTATGCACATGGCCCGCCAGTGAAGGCCCGGTGGTGGAACAGGCCTCCCCGGCCCGGACAGCGGACCCAGCCGGAACCTGAGACAGCAGGGAGAGCAACATGCCAGGTCTGATCCGCGGGGTCGCGCGCACCGCCGTCGTCGCCGGAACCGCAACCGCCGTCTCCAACCGGGTGTCACGGCGCCAGCAGGGCCGCTGGGCCCAGCAGGCCGCCGCCGAGCAGCCCGCACCAGCCCCGGCGGCACCGCCGCCGGCCCCTGCGGCCGACGCCTCGGACAACACGATCGCCCGGCTGAAGGAGCTCGGTGAACTCAAGGCCCAAGGGGTGCTGACCGACGCGGAGTTCGAGGAGCAGAAGCGCAGAATTCTAGGCTCCTGACCGGGCATCGAGCCGCGTGGCGCCGATCAGGCGAAAGGGCACCACGCGGCAGGGCACCCACCCGGCAAGGCTTCGACCGCACTCCTGAAAGCGGGTCCCGCAGGGTGCGAGCCCGGTCCGCGGTCGAGCTGCCCAGCGGGTCGCTCGCGGCGCCATCAGCCTCGCGGCCGGGCCGGGATCCGTCCGCGTCGGGATCCGTCCACGGCGGGATCCGTCCGCGGCGGGATCACCCGCGTGTTCCAGCGGCCCCCTGAGAGGAGAGCAGCAGCGGTTCGTGCGGGTCCCGCCCGGCCAGGAACCAGCCCCCGTTCACCCACGTGCCCGGCGACGGGCACCCTGTCCCTGCGTCTCCCCCTCGGACGCGCCCAACCCCGGACCCCGCCCGCACGGTGACCCGCACGCCGCCTCGCCGGGAGGATTCCTGGTCGTTCGTCCCGCCCACAGGGACCTGCGACCGGAGTAGTGTCGAGACACCGGGAGTACTTCGCACACCAGATCGGACGCTGGTGCCGTTCTCGGCGAACAACAGGACCGGAACGTCGAAGACGAGCCCGGAGACAGGTTCGCGTCATGACCGCGACCAGCAGACACCGGCCATCACTGAGCACGGTCGGCCTCTTCCGCTCCGCCCGCGGGAGGTGAGGACGTGGAGACCTTCATCGCCGCGGCGCTGATCATCGCCATGGTCACCATGGGAATCGCCCTGATCCACCAGCTCAACGCGCAGCACGACGCGAGGATCGCGGCCTACCGCTACAGCGACGCGCTACCGGGGATCGGCCGTCGGCGGGCGAGGAACCGACGAGCGCCGAAGCCGTCCGCGTCGCCCACCGCCCATGACGCCCCGGCGGGCGGTGCCCCGGACGAGTCCGCCCGTTCCCCGGTGGAAGCAGTGGGCGGGCCGGGACCGCGTCGCCCCGTGGAGTCACTGGAACCGCCCTCTGCCGGGAACGTCGACGTACGCCTCGTCGCCTCCTCCCCCGAGGCCGCCCGCCGGGTCGCGGAGATTCTCCGTCGCTGCTTCGCCTCGACCGAGCAACGCAGCTATCCCGTCGGCACGGCGCCAGGCGGAACCCGCCTCCACCTGACGGTGGACACGGACCGCGCGGCAGAGCCCGCGCGGTCCTGGCTGGTCACGAGCAGGTCCTCGGGGGACGGCCACAGGCAGACGGACGAGGTCTGAAGCGCGCGAACCCGCGCGACGATCTCCGGATCTCCCGGCAGGGCCTCGCCGGGAGCCGTGAAAACGCGTCCGCGCTGCTC
Source organism: Streptomyces sp. NPDC006458 (assembly GCF_040612135.1). Taxonomy (NCBI): domain Bacteria; kingdom Bacillati; phylum Actinomycetota; class Actinomycetes; order Kitasatosporales; family Streptomycetaceae; genus Streptomyces; species Streptomyces sp. NPDC006458. Next base: position 24,844 of record NZ_JBEXPR010000007.1, read on the forward strand.
ACGCCGGAACCGAAGGGATCCGCGGGCCCCGAAACGCCCGCCCGATGCCCGAAACGCGCATCGGGCATAGCATGAAAGCGGGTCGGCACACTCTCACGTGCGACCGGCCCGGAAGGGCGACCCCGGTGTGTATACGCCGGGGTCGTTGGCGCACGGCCGACGCGCCCCCCCCCCCGGGAGCGGGGAGTGATGCGTCGCGCCGGGAGCGGGGCGTGATGCGTCGCGCCGACGTCCGGGCACGGCGCGCCCACGACGTCGTGCCCCACACCCGTCCCTCCTCCGCACGGACCGGCCGGGGCGGCCCTCACAGCAGGTCAGCCCACGAGCCCCAGCCCGACGTGGCCTTCGTGACCCGCGAGGTGAAGCCCCCCGTGCCCGTCCCCGCGTGGAAGTACAGGGCGCCCGTCGAGGTCGTCGTCATCAGGTCGGCCTTGCCGTCGCCGTTGGCGTCGCCCGGGGAGAAGAGCTTGCGGTACTGCTGCCAGCCCGTGCCGATCCTCACCCGGGGCAGGAAGGGCGCCGAGGCCCTGCCAGTGCCGGCCAGGCGCCACAGGGTGCCGGAGGTGTCCCGGGCGAGGACGTCGGGGCGGCCGTCGCCGGTGAGGTCACCGCCGGCGATCAGGGCGTTGTACGTCTGCCAGCCGGTGGCCACCGAGGCGCGCGCGGCCACCGAAGTGCCCGAGCCGTTGCCCGCGTTGAGATAGACCGTGCCGGAGGTGGTGACCGACAGGAGGTCGCCCAAGCCGTCGCCCGTGAGGTCGCCTGGGCCGAGGATGCGGCCGTACGACGTGGAGCCGCCCGCGATCTCCGGGTCGGACAGCGCGTAGTACGCCGGGTTCGTCAGGCGGCCCGTGCCGGTCGAGTGGACGACCAGGTCGGCGAGGCCGTTCTCGCGCAGGGCGGAGGCGTAGGCCAGGTGGCTCGTCGACGGGGGCCAGGCCGAGCCGATCTCCAGCCTGCTCGTCAGGGAACCCGTGCCGGTCACCTCGTAGCTGTAGAGCGAGCCGGCGGACGTGCGGGCCATGATGCCGAACTTGCCGAAGTGCGGGGTGTTGCCCGCGCCCGCGAACTGCGTGACCTTGCCCCAGCCCGTGCTGCGGGCCGACCGTGTGCCGAAGGTGCCCTTGCCGTCGCCGGCGTAGAACCACAGGGCGCCGGAGAAGTCCCGGGCCAGCAGGTCGGTCCTGCCGTTCCCGTCCCAGTCGCCGCCGCCGACGAGCTGGTTGTACGAGGCCCAGTCGCTCCTCGGGTCCTGGACGCGGGCGTTGAAGATGCCGCCGCCGCGGCCGAGGTAGCGGTAGAGGGCCCCGGCGGGGGTGCGTGCCAGGACGTCGCCCACGCCGTCGCCGTCGAGGTCGCCCGCGCCGATCAGCTGGTCGAACTGCTGCCAGCCGGTGCCCGCCTTCGCCCTGGCGCCGAAGGCGCCCTTGCCGTCACCGGGGTAGAACCACAGGGCGCCCGAGAGGTCCCGGGCCAGCAGGTCGGCCCTGCCGTCGCGGTTCATGTCGCCCGGGGCGAGCACCTTGTTGTAGATCTGCCAGCCGGTGGCGACCGTACGGTACGAACCCAGGCCGCCGGGCGTCCTGGCGTAGACGCCCGTGTGCAGGCGCAGGACACCGCTCGGGCTCAGTGTCAGGACGTCCTGGACGCCGTCGGAGTCCAGGTCGCCGGGCGCCAGGACGTCCTTGACCTTGGCGACGTCCGAGTCCAGGGCCATCGTCTCGGGCGCCGACGTGCCCGTGTTGACGTACAACTGGCCCGCTACGTTCCGGTAGACCAGGTCGGACGTGCCGTCCCCGTCGAAATCGCCGCGCGTCGGGGCCTTCGCGTCGGCGTCTTCGGGCAGCGCGACGAAGACGCCTGCCGCGAGGACCGCGGCCGCCGCGGCGAGCACGGACAGCGATCGGGGGCGCCGGTGAACCCGGCTTGCGCCGCGCCGCCGGGATCGGGTGGTGAACACGTTCTCTCCCGGAGGGGTCAAGGGGTGGCCGCAGTGGTCTCGGGGGACGCCCCGGTGCTCGTACTCGGGGACGGCTGCGCCTCCACCCCGACCTGCCGCACACCCGGCACCCCGTCGTCCACCCGGAACGTCGCCGCCGTGGCGGTCGTGCCGTTCCTCGTCAACACCGTCGAGATCGCCCGCAGTTGGGCGTCGATGCCGTCCGGGGCGATGTCCAGGAGGAGGTAGCCGCGGCGCGCGTCGATCATTTTCCAGTGGGGGTTGTCCGCCAGCTTGGGGGCCCATTCGGCGGCGAAGGCCTGAAGGTCCTCGTCGCCGCTGCTGGAGATGGAGGTGCCGACGAACTCGGCGCCGACGACGGGCGATTCCGGGTCGGCGTAGTCCAGCTTGAGGTCGCTGACGATGGTGCGGTGGCGGTCGCCGGACAGGACGACCGGGTTGCGGACGGAGCTGAACTCCCGCAGCAGGGCGGCGCGTTCCTGCTGGTAGCCGTCCCAGGCGTCGTACGACCACTCCTTGCCGACGCCGGCCAGGAAGTCGGTCTCGGCCATCATCACCTGGGAGGCGACGAGGTTCCAGGTCGTGCCGGACTCGGCCATGCCCGAAAGCAGCCAGTCGCGCTGGGTGTCGCCCATGATGACGCGGCCGGTCTCGGTCGCGGCCTCGGCGGTGGCCGCCTGGTCGTCGCGGTACTGGCGGGTGTCGAGGACGTGCAGCCGGGCCAGGGCGCCGAAGTCGAGCCTGCGGTACATCAGCGCGTCGGGGCCGCTGGGCTTCTGCCGGGCGCGGATCGGCATGTGCTCGTAGAAGGCCTGGAAGGCGGCCGCGCGACGGGCGAGGAATGTGTCGCGGGGCCACGCGGCCGGGTCGCCCGCCACGGATCCGGCCCAGTCCTGGTCCACCTCGTGGTCGTCGAACACGACGACGAAGGGGGCGGCGGCGCGCATCGCCTGGAGGTCGGGGTCGGTGTTGTACTGCTCGTGGCGGGCGCGGTACTGGGCGAGCGTGACGGGCGCGCCCCCGCCCTCGTGCCGGCGTACGCGATACGAGTTGGCGGAGCTCTCGTAGATGTAGTCGCCGACGAACAGCACCAGGTCCGGCCGCTGTTCCTTCATGTCCCGGTACGGGGTGAACCAGCCGTGCTGCCAGTTCTGGCAGGAGGCGAGGGCGATGCGCAGGCGCTCCGGGGTGCTTCCGGCGGCCGGGGCCGTGCGGGTACGGCCCGTGCCGGAGGTGCGGCCCAGGGCCTTGAAGCGGTACCAGTAGTCCGTCGCCGGGGTCAGGCCCGTGACGTCGACGTGGACGCTGTGGCCGAGGGTGCCGCTCGCCGTCGCCGTACCGCTTTTGACGATCTTCGTGAAGGCGCTGTCCGTCGCGAGTTCCCAGGCCACCGGCACTGTGGGGGCGAGGATGCCCGAGCCGCCCTGCTGGGCGGGGATCAGCCTGGTCCACAGCACGATCGCGTTCGGGAGCGGGTCGCCGGAGGCCACGCCCAGCTTGAAGACCGTGCCGCTCACGGTCGCGCCGGGGCCCGCGAGGGCCGTCGGGCCGCCCACGGAGGCCGAGGCGTCGCCGGTCAGGTACTGTCCGGCGGCCAGCGCGCCCGCCGTGCCCAGTGTGACGGCTCCCGCGCCCAGGAACCGCCTGCGGCGTATGCCGTCCGAACTGCTCGCGTTCACAGCGCGTGCCCTTCCCCGGAGGCGGTGCGCTGGGCAGCGCCGGTGAACTGATCGGCGGGATTCTAATACCCTCGCCGATGAGGGACCCGGCCCCCCGGCCGACCGAACAGCCACCGACGCGGACACCGATGCAGACACGGACGCGGACACCGAAGCCGACACCGAAGCAGACAGCAGGAGCCATGCGCCGACCCACGCTCTCCGTCCTCACGGCCGCCCTGCTGCTGGCCGGGGCGGTGGCATGCTCCTCGTCGTCCGACGCCGAGGACCGTCCGGGCGGCGGCGCCGGGTCGGGCTCGTCCGCCGCGGAGGCCGGGAGCGGGTCGTCGGGCGCGGACGAAGCCGGCGGCACGGCGTCCGACCCGACGGATCCGAACGACCCGAACGACCAGAGCGGCCAGAGCGGCCAGAGCACCGGCGGCAGCGGCCCCTCCCCCTCCTCACCGCCCCCCGGTGTCCTCTACGGCGCCGACCAGCTCCCCACCCCCGCCGCCGACCACTGCCGTACGAAGGACCTGTCGGCCGTGGCGCGCGGCACCGGGCAGGGCCGGGCCGAGGTCGTCCTCACCAACGAGGGCAAGGGCTCCTGCACGCTGCGCGGCTTCCTCTCCCTGCTCTTCGTGGGCGAGGCCGGCCGGGCCGAACTGCCCGTGGACTGGGACGGCTCGGCGGCGAACGCCGCGAAGGTGACCCTCGCCCCGGGCGACTCCGCCACCGCCGGGCTCACCTTCACGAGCCTCGACGAGTGCGAGCCGGTGACCGGCCTCGACGTCGTCCCGCCCGGCGAGTCCCGGCCTCTGACGCCCGGCTTCACCACGTCCGGCGGGACGAGGACGGACGTGCGGATCTGCGACACCGGCGTGAGGGTGACGGCGTTCGCGCCCTCATCGTGAGGGCCACCCGCTTCCTCCAGGTCGTCCCGGTCAGGCCCGGGGAGGCGGCCCGCAGCAGTCGGCGGGTGTCCCAGGTGACGGCGGGCCGGTGGACGAGGGCCCGGCAGTCGAGGACCCAGGGCCCGATGGCCCGGACCGCCCGCAGGGAACGTCACCCCGGGCGCTCCGCCTGCCGCATCCGCGCGTACGCGTACACGCACCCCGCGAGCGCGAGGTCGGACAGCAGCATGAAGCCGATGGAGTAGGAGTTCTTGGCGCTGTAGACGGCACCCATGACCAGCGGCGGGACGAAGCCGCCGAGGCCGCCCATGGCGCCGACGATGCCGGTGACGCTGCCGACCTGGGGCTGCGGGGTGACCCGGGCGACGAGCGCGATGACGGAGCCGCTGGCGGTGCCGAGACCGGCGGCCATCGTCAGTAGGCAGAGGGTGGCGCCGGGGTTCAGGGGCGGGTCGAAGGACTGGACGACGGCCAGCAGCGCCACCGCGCCCAGCGCCCAGGACGTGACCACCGCCGGGTGCACCCGGAGGCGAGCGGGGCGATGAGGTTCCAGGCCCAGAAGGTGAGGGTGAAGCCGAGGGTGGCCATCGCGAGGTTCCGCCAGGCGGCGGCGGACGGCCGGTCGCCGGCCTGCTCCGCGGACGGCTGCTCACTGTGAACATGGCCGGTGGTCGACACGCCTTCGATGATCAGCCGCCCCGTGACGGCCCGCATCTCGGCACATCGCGAGGGCCACGCGGCCGGCCGCGTGGCGGGCCGCAGGCGGAAGGAGAAGGCCTCCGTCAGGCGCCGGTGCGCGGTCTTCCGCACGGCCGCGATCCGCCGGCGGCCGTCCTCCCGGCCGCGTACGACCGTGTAGCTGGCGCGCTTGTCGAGCCGCCGCGCGCGCCGTCCGCCGCGCGTCACCGCCACGGCCGTGCCGGGGCCGAGCAGACGCAGGTCGACGATCTCCAGGGTCAGGGTCGTGCCCTTGAGGAAGCTGTCGAAGAGGTCCTGGTGGGCGCGGCCGATCTCGGCGCCGCCGCGGTAGACGGTGCCGGCATGGGTGACGTCGGTGAAGTGCCGGCCGTAGGCGGTACCGTCGCCGCGGTTCCAGGCGTCGGCACTGCAAACGTCCTCGACCTGTCCGGCCCGATGACCCCCGGGGAACTGGGCGCGCGGACGGGGCTGACCACCGGGCCCACCACCCGCCTGATCGACCGGGCGGACCCGGGGCGGGAACACCCCCCGCACCCGGTCTCGCGTCCCGGTCGTATCGGCGGGGCGCGGGCGCCGTTAGGCTTCCCGTATGGCAAAGGCCGGTGGGGAGCGGATGAGCGTGGTGACCGCGTTGGTGCGGTCCTCGTACCTGGTGGACGCCGTGTACGCCGACGCGAGCCACGCGTACGGGCTGACGCCGCAACAGGGCAAGCTTCTGTGCGTGCTGATGCCCCAGCCGTACGGCATGCGTGAGCTGGGCGAGATGCTGGGGCTGGCCAAGTCGAGCCTGACCGGTCTGGTGGACCGCACCGCGCAGCGCGGGCTGGTGCGCCGGGAGGCCGATCCGAGCGACGGGCGCGCGGTGCGCGTGGCGCTGACCGCGCAGGGCGCCCGGCTGGCGGAGGAGTTCTACGACGAGGCGTGCCGTCGCATCGACGAGCTGCCCTCGGGGCTGAGCGCGCAGGAGCGCGACCAGCTGGCCGCGCTCCTGGCTCGCGTGGTGCAGGACAGCAAGGTGCCCGAGGTGTTCCTCGACCCCCAGCCCTGACGGCGCCGGTCCCGGGCCCGGGCCCGGGGTGTGACTACTCCTGCGGCGCCTTCGTGCCGAACAGGTTCGCACCACGGACTTCGATGGGGTCTCCGGCGGACCGGTCCAGGGGGGAGGGGCGGGCGCGGTACGCCGTGGTCTACCCGGCCTTCGGGGTGCTGGCCGGGGACAGCGCGCCGGTGCCCGCGGCGCTCGGGGCACTGCTGGGGACGGGCCGGGCCGCGGCGCTCGGTCTGCTCACGTCCCCCATGTCCACGACACAGCTGGTCGCCGTGACCGGGCAGGGGCTCGGGTCCGTGGGGCGGCATCTGCGGTTGCTGCTGGACGCGGGGCTGGTGCGGCGACAGCGGGCGGGGAGGTCGGTGCTGTACTCGCGAACGGCGGCGGGGGACATGCTGGTGCTCGGGGCCGATGGGGGTAGTCACCGTTCGTCGCCGTCCGCGGGCGGTCGTCGCTTCTCGCGCCGTTCCCCGCGCCCCTTCGGCGGCGTCTTCGCCCGCGGCGTTAGCATCCGGAGCATGACTGATGACCTCAACGAGACCTCTCCCCTCGGCGTCGAGATAGGGAGCCTCACCGGCGGCTCCGCGGATCTGGCCTCCTACGCCGGCCGGACCGTCCTCATCGTGAACGTGGCGTCCAAGTGCGGGCTGACCCCGCAGTACAGCGGCCTGGAGCGGCTGCAGGAGCGGTTCGCCGAGAAGGGGTTCACGGTGCTCGGTGTGCCGTGCAACCAGTTCCTCGGGCAGGAGCCCGGTTCGGCGGAGGAGATCGCGGAGTTCTGCTCGGCGACGTACGGGGTGAGCTTCCCGATGACCGAGAAGGTCGAGGTGAACGGGGACGGGCGGCACGCGCTGTACGAGCGGCTCGTCGGGTTCGCGGACGCCGAGGGGCACAGCGGGGACATCCGCTGGAACTTCGAGAAGTTCCTGATCGGCCGGAACGGGCAGGTCGTCGGGCGGTTCTCGCCGCAGACCGAGCCGGAGTCGGCGGAGCTGGTGGCGGCCGTGGAGCAGGCGATCGGCTGACCCTGCGGCCGGGAGTTTGACCTTGCCCCTGGGGCAAGGCGGAGCGTCGGAGTCGCCGGGCGGGACGAGCCGTCCGGCGACGGAGGGCGAGGCTGCCTGAGATGGACGACGACGAACTGCTGACCATCGGCGCGTTCGCCGCGCGGGCCCGGCTGTCGGCCAAGGCGCTGCGGCTGTACGACCGGCTAGGACTGCTCGCCCCGGCCCGGGTGGACGCCGTGACCGGCTACCGCTACTACCGGGCCGGCCAGGTGGAGCGGGCCCGGCTGGTGGCCCTGCTGCGGCAGCTGGACATGCCGCTGGCGCGGATCGCCGAGGTGGCCGACGCGGACGCCGGCGACGCCGCCGGGCTGCTGGCGGTGTACTGGGCGGACGTGGAGACGCGGTTCGCCGCGCAGCGGACGCTGGCCGAGTACCTCCGTGGACGCCTTTCGGGGAGGAGCTCCGAGATGTACGGAAAGTTCACGGTCGAGACGGTCGAGGTGCCCGCGCGGGCGGTGATCACCGAGTCCCGGCACGTTCTGGCGGACGAACTGCCCGCCTGGATCGGGGCGTCGATGGGACGACTGGAGGAAGCGGCCCGCGCGTGCGGGGGCGTCGCCGCGCCGCCGTTCGTCGTCTACCACTCCGCGGTGTCGATGGAGAGCGACGGCCCCGCCGAGAGCTGTCTGCCGGTCGCCGACGAGGCCGCCGCGCGGGCCTGGGCCGAGCGGCACGGCCGCACCTGGGACACCAGGGTCCGGGTGGAGCCCGCCCGTAAGCTGGCCTACACCCGGATCACCAAGGCGCAGGTCGCGCATCCGCAGATCCTGGTGGCCTTCGAGGCGGTGGAGGAGTGGATGAAGCGCGAGGGGCTGTCCTACGACGGTCCCTGCCGGGAGATCTACTTCGCCGACTGGGAGACCGCCGGGCCCGAGGACCCGGTGTGCGACGTGGCGTTCCCGGTGCGCTGACCGGTGCGCCGACCGCTCCCGGTACGGACCCGGCGCCGCGCGGAGGGGCTCCGCGCGGCGCCGGGCACAAGCCGAGCCCCCTCGGCAAGGACGGCGAACTGGTCGAGAGGGCTCCTGCTGGTGCTTGTTGAGTTGTCGTGTCATCGGCGCAGGATCGGGAAGACCCTCGCTTTCAGGCCTTGACCGATGTCACGAACGCCTGCCACGCGCCGGTGGGGAAGGCGAGGGTCGGGCCGTCGGTGACCTTGGAGTCACGCACCGACAGTGCGGCCGGGACAGGGGACTTGACCTCGACGCACGCGCCGTTGCCCTGGGAGTAGGACGACTTGACCCACGTGTCCGTCGCGCCCTGCTTGATCGCCATTTTCGCTCCAGTAGCCAGTTGCTTGCTGAGTTGCAGAGTTGCTGTGTTTGCGCCAGCCCATGTGCTCGATTGGCGTGATCGACGCTACTCGCCAACTCCGGCGCCCGGAGGAACCGTTCACCCGACCGGATGACATATTCCAGAGGGACTTCCCTCAAGGTCGTGTAACGGTGTACCGTCCGGCGCCCCAGCTCTGGAACGGTCTCGGCAACGACTTCCGGGGCGGCCCTCAGCCCTCGCGGGCGTAGTCCTTGGCCACCTTGGAGATGAACTCCCGGGTCTGCTCGACGTTCAGGGCCTGGGCCCTCAAGTGCTCGTACATCACGCTGTACTTGGACACGTCCTGCGCCTTCTCCAGGTACAGGTCGCTGGTCACGCCCTCGATGTAGACGACGGTGGAGTCGGCGGCGTCGGGGAACTCCAGGATCGCGTACTGGCCGCTGACGCCCGGGTGTGCGCCCATGGAGAACGGGATCACCTGCACGGTGACGTGCGGCAGCTGGGCCATCTCCAGCAGATGTTCCAGCTGTTCGATCATCACCTGGCGGTTGCCGACCTCGCGGCGCAGCGCCGCCTCGTCGACCACGGCCCACAGCCGGAGCGGGTTGTCGGCGGCGGAAATACGTTCCTGCCTGCGCATGCGAACCTGGACGCGCTTGTCGATGTCGCCCTGCGCGGCCTCCGGCAACGCGCCCGCGATGAGGGCCTCGGCGTACCCGCGCGTCTGCAACAGGCCGGGCACGACCTGCGGGTCGTACACGCGCAGGCTGGCCGCGTCCGTCTCCAGGCCGATGTAGACGCTGTACGGCACATCGCCGAAGGCGTGCCACCAGCCCTGCTGGCGGGAGTCCTTGGCCATCTGCATCAGTGAGTCGACGACGCGCTGGTCCTCCACGTCGTAGACCCCGCACAGGTCGCGGACGTCACGCTGGCTGATACTGCGCCGGCCGTTCTCCAGGCGGCTGATCTTCGACTGCGACACCAGCAGCCGCTCGGCCACCTCCTCCGCCGTCATGCCCTTGAGCTCACGGAGCCGGCGCAGTTCCTGGCCCAACCGGCGCCGCCTGACGGTGGGATTGACATTGGACGCCACGAGACGTGCACCTCCGGCTGCTGCCTGTACCTAACACTTTGCGTATCTGCTGTTGAGCAGACTGCCACCAAGGTGCTTCCTACCGCTGGCAAACGGGGGATATGCGCCAAGTGCACGACAGTGAACGTGCGAAGCCGCGATCCGGACACGCGCCGAACCGCATCCGGACTCGGACGGGGTTACATCCGGACAGGGGAACGAGACTTCCCTCGAACATGGGGTGGGATGGCATGTTGTGAGGCGCGGCGGGAGCGCGGACGGGGCCGCAGCCTCGCCGGGCATGGATCGCGGCCTCTGGGCTCGGGGCCGGGCGGGGCCCGGACGCGGACGAGCGCGAGGCCCGAACGGGGGCCGGAGCCGGACCGGAACGGGGGCCGGAACGGGGGCCGGAACGGGGGCCGGAGCCGGGCCGGAGCGGGTCCGTGCGCGGTTCGTGGCGGGGTCCGGACTTGGGCTCGGACTTGCCCGGACATCGGCCGGCGTGCGGACCGGGGTACGGGCCGGGGTACGGGCCGGGGTGGGGACCGGCGCGGGACGGCGCGGGACGGGGGTGCGGACCGGGCACGCGGGAACGCCGGTCCGAGGGTGTCGGAACGTCGGCCGGGGTGGGGTCGGGGCGCGCGAGTGCCTGCCCGAGGTCCGTCGGGGCGCGGGCCGACGTGAGGCCCGGCGCGGGCCGGGGGTGCGGACGAGCGGAGCGGGGTGACCTGGTGGTCGCTCCGCTCCGCCCGTCGCGGCGGCTCCCGGTGACGGGTTCGCGGGGTCGTGCGGCGGTGCCGGGGCCCTCGGCTCAGTGGACTCCGGCGCGTGCCATGGGGCTGTGGTGCGGCTGCACCGGAACACTGCGTGCGGGTTCCGCTGCGGGCCTGCCCGGGGCGGCCTGGCGGCCGACCGGGGCCGGGTTGCGTCGCGGCTGGGCCGCGGCGCCGTTCTGGACGTCCATGACCGCGTGCGCCACGAGACCGCCCATCGGGTCGTGCCTGATCAGATCCCGCAGCCGGGAGCGCGAGGAGCGACCCTCGTTGCCCGGATACAGGTGCTTGCCGAGCCCGACCGCGTGGGCCAGGGCGGCGAGCGCCGCGGTCCGCGGGTCCGGCGGTACGCCGGTGCGGATCGCGGAGTCCAGCCGGGCCCTGATCTCCCGGCTGATCGCCGTGTCCGTCGCCTGGTAGCGAGTCGTCGGCAGCACTCCGCACATCTGTCCCGCCACGGCATGCACCATGCCGCACCGCTCCAGATGCGAGAGGTAGGTCTGGCGAAGCCCGAGACGCGGCCCGCCGATCCAGTGGACAGCCCGAACCGGAGCGCCGCGCCTTCGCAGCAACTCCAACGCGCAGTCCAGTGTCGGATCTCCAGTCGGCCGTGGGGACACCACGGCGATACGATCCCCATCTGGGGCTATCCGTCCGGCCAGCGCCAGCTCCACTAGCTGCGCTCCGGCCAGACCGAGGTCGAGCGACTGCGGCTGTGCAGTGGTACCCGTGGTCGGGTCCAGTGCCAGCAACAGAAGCTCCTCCGGAATTGTTCTGCGGCTCCTGCCCATCCATGCCTCCCCGCGTGGATGAATGACAGGGTGACCCCTCTCACATTGGTCTGTCGAGGGTGCGTTACCTGTTTGTAAGGGAACCGGCAGGTATGTCGTTCTCGTCTATCGCGTTGGTCAGGGCCACACACAGGACACTGGTGCACGGTTCGGACAGCGTCGTGGACACGGGTCCGGGCGGCGGTTCAGGGTTCGGTTGAGCGCGCGGAGTGCGTGCGGCACGGAGGAGGCATCGGTGGCGGGCGAGTCCCCCGACAGGTCGAAGCAACGCGAGTCGTCGGCAGAATCGACGCCGGGAACCGCGGCCCCGGTTCCCGAGGCCCGCGATCCACGACTCGCCGTGGCCCGCGAGTCCGCCACGACGCCCCCGGCGCCCGTGAAGGACACGGCCACGCAGGTCCTCTCCCTCCCGAAGACCCCCTCCTCCGAGCCCGAGGACGACACCGAGCCCGCGGAGGACGCCCGCCTGCGCGCCGCCGTGGCCGCCTGGGTCACCAAGGGCGCCCAGACCTCCGAGGAGCCGTCCGGGGAGCCGTCCGAGGCGTCTGGAGCGCCTGAGGAGCCCTCCACGGCGCCTGAAGGGCCCGCCGAGGGCTCCGTCGAGGACGGGACCGAGGACGAGACCGGCGAAGGGACCGGGGCCGGGACCGAGGACGGGACCGGGGAGCCGGCCGCGGACTCCGTCGAGGACTCGGCCGAGGAGCTTCCCGACGACGAGCCCGAAGCGGCCTCCGAGGAGGCGTCCGGCGAGGACGCCACGGACGGCGACGACGCCACGGACAGCGAGGGCACGGACTCCGAGGAGGCACGCGCGGACGAGTCCGGTGAGTCAGGCGAGTCAGGCGAGTCCGGTGAGTCCGGTGAGTCCGACACCGCCGCCGACGCCGACGCCGAGTCCCAGGAGGAGTCCGGGAAGTCGGAGGAGTCCGGGGAGTCGGAGGAGTCCGGCGAGACGGCCGAGGACGAGCCCGGGGCCGCCCGGCCCGCCGACGAGCGGGAAGACCCGGCCGCGGAGCCCGAGGGCGGCGAGGCCGAGGACGCGGCCGAGGCCGACGAAGCCCCCGCCCCCGGGCCCGGGGCCGCCGGCCGCGAGGACACCCCGCAGAAGCCACCCGCGCACGACGACGAGACCCGCACGGGCGGTGCGGGCGGGGACGCGAGGGCGGCCGCGGGCGAGGCCGAGGCCGGTCCCAGGCCCGTCGACCAGCCCACCAGCGTCTTCCGCAGGCTCGGCGACGTCCCCGACCAGCCCACCACCACGCTCAAGCTCGGTGCCCCCGAGCGCACCACCCAGCAGCCGCTTCCCCCGAGGCCTCCGCTGGACCTCCTCGCCGAGCTGACCAACACGCCGCCGCCCCCGCAGACCCCCCTGCGCCAGGCGGCCCGGCGGGTCAAGATCTGGACCCCGCTGGTCCTTCTCCTCGTGGTCGTGTTTGCGGTCGTACAGTCAATGCGCCCGCTCCCCGCGCCGGAGCTGACGCTGACCGCGAAGGACAGTTACACCTTCGAGGGCGACCTCCAGGGCATCCCGTGGCCGCAGGACGGCCAGGCCGCGCTCGACGTGCAGGGCATCGGCTCCTTCGGCTCGTCCGGTGAGCAGAAGCCCGTCCCGATCGCCAGCGTCGCCAAGGTGATGACGGCGTACCTCGTCCTGCGCGACCACCCGCTCAAGAGCGGCGCCGAGGGCCCGAAGATCGAGATCGACCAGACGGCCCAGGACCAGTCCGACGCCGGTCAGGAGTCGACCGTCGACGTGACGGCCGGAGACTCGATCACCCAGCGTGAGGCACTGGAGAGCATCCTCATCGCCTCCGCCAACAACGTCGCCCGGCTGCTCGCGCGCTGGGACGCCGGCTCGGAGAAGGCGTTCGTGGAGAAGATGAACGCCGCCGCCGCGGACCTCGGCATGACGAACACCACGTACACCGACCCCTCGGGCCTGAACGACACCACCGTCTCCACGGCCGTGGACCAGGTGAAGCTCGCCAAGGCCGCGATGAAGGAGCCCGCCTTCCGCGAGGTCGCGGCGATGATGGAGTACTACGACTACAAGGGCGAGCGGCACCCCAACTGGAACCAGCTGGTCGGCAGGAACGACGTCGTCGGCATCAAGACCGGCACCACCACCTCCGCCCTGGGCAACCTGGTCTTCGCGGCGAAGAAGGAGATCGACGGGGAGACCCGCACGATCGTCGGCGCCGTCGTCCGCCAGCCCCCGGGCGGCTTCGACAACACGATCCTGCAGGGCGCCCTGTCCGCGGGCGACGAGCTGATCCGGGCCGCGCAGGAGCGCCTGGAGTCGGCGACGATCCTGAAGAAGGGCGACATCGTCGGCTATGTGGACGACGGTCTCGGCGGCCGCACCCCGGTCGTGGCGACCAAGGACGTCACCGCGGTCGGCTGGGCCGGTCTGAAGGTGGAGCTGAAGTTCACCGCCGACGAGCTGCCGCACACCGCGAAGGCCGGCACCCAGGTCGGCACGCTCACCGTCGGCGACGGCGGCACCGCGGGCGCGGTCAAGGTGCCGGTCGCCCTCCAGAGCGACCTGGCCGAACCGGGCTGGACGGACAGGCTGACCCGTATCGCCTGATCGGCCGAAGCGGCCGCGGCCCGCCACGGACCCGCCCCGGGTTTCCGTCGGCGGGCCGCATGCTAGCGTCACGAAACGGGACAAGGTCGCCGGGCGTGGAACACAGCCGTGAAGTTTGTGGGAACGGGACGCGGCCGACAGCAGAAGACGGGATACGGGGAGTGCCTACAGGTGGCCACTGCGGAGCCGACACGCGCCGACGACACCGGTCCGGGCCCGGACACCGGCCCGCGAATACCGCTGTCCCCGTCCGAGGATGAGCCCCCTCCTCGCGGAGCCGTGACCGCCGTCCGCGAGGCCTTCCTGCGTCACCCCGTCCTCGCCTTCACCGCCCTGTCCGGTGTCCTGCACGTCGCCTGGTTCTTCACATTCGCGAACAGTGGCGGCGACCTGGCCGCGCAGGACGCCTGGGCCGAGTTCGTCGGCCGCCACCCCGACTCGGCGTACAACCTCGCCTGGTACGGGGGCATGCACCCGGTGTCGTACAGCGTGGTGTCGCCGTATCTGATGTCGGTCCTCGGTGTCCGTACGACGATGATGATCGCCGGGACCGTGTCCGCGGGCCTGCTGACGCTGGTGCTGATGCGCAGCAGGTCGGTGCGCAATCCGCTGTGGGCCTCGCTCGCGGGCGTGTTCGCCTTCCTGTGCAACGCGGTCTCGGGCCGGGTGACCTTCGGCCTGGGCACGGTGTTCGCGCTCGGCGCGGTCGCCGTCGTGTTCTGCTGGCCGTACAAGTGGCGCTACAAGCGGTGGGCGAAGGCCCTGTGCGCGGCCCCGCTGGCGGCGCTCGCGACGATGTCCTCGCCGGTCGCGGGGCTGTTCGTCGGTCTGATCGCGGTGGCGATGTTCCTGCAGAAGCGCCTGCCGGGCGCGTGGGCGCTGGGCCTCGGGCCGACCGCGGTGGTGGCGGTGTCGGCGTGGGCGTTCCCGTTCTCCGGCACCCAGCCGATGTCCTTCGCCTCCGCGAGTCTGCCGCTGCTGTACGCGGTCATCGTCTTCGCCGTCGTGCCGCGCGCGTGGACGACCGTGCGGATCACGGCCGCGGTGTACGGGCTGTCGGTGCTGCTGGTGTGGCTGATCAGCTCGCAGATCGGCTCCAACATCACGCGGCTGCCGATGCTGTTCGCGGGGGTGGCGCTGGTGGCCGCGCTGCCGTTCACGGTGCCGCGCTCGCGCAAGTGGTACACGATCGTGGTCGCCTCGGTCGGGTTCGCCGGCTGGATCGGCTTCAAGTCGGTCGACGACGTCGTGCACACCACGCCGACCGCGTCCTGGACCCGCGAGCTCGCTCCGCTGGTCAACGAGTTGCAGGAGGTCGGCGCCGACCAGGGCCGGGTGGAGGTCGTGCCCGCCCGCTCGCACCGCGAGGCCTCCGCGCTCGCGCCGTACGTGAACCTGGCCCGCGGCTGGAACCGCCAGGCCGACATGGAGCGCAACCCCCTCTTCTACGACGACACCCTGAACTCGGCGAACTACCACGAGTGGCTGCGCCGCTGGGCCGTGCACTTCGTGGTCCTGCCCAAGGATGACCCGGACGGCGAGGGCGCCGAGCGCGAGCGGGAGCTGGTGCAGCGCGGGCTGCCGTATCTGCGGCAGGTGTGGGGCGACGCCAACTGGCAGCTGTTCGCCGTCACCGACCCGGCCCCGCTCGCCGACCCGCCGGCCACGGTCGAGCGGGCCGAGCAGGGCGAGATGACCCTGACGGTCTCCCAGCCGGGCCGGGTGCTGATCCGGGTGCCCTACTCGCCCTGGCTGAAGCTGGTCGACGCCGACGGCAAGGGGGTCGAGCCGCCCCAGGAGACCGAGGCCTCGAAGGACCGGCCCGAGGGCACCCCGAAGACGTACGAGAACCTCAACGGCTGTCTGCTGGAGACCGAGGAGGACGCGCTCGGCGACAGGTGGACCGAGCTGCTGGCGCCCCGAGCGGGCACCTACCGCCTCGCCTCCCCCTATGAGCTGCCGCGTGGCACGCCCTGCCCGGAGGAGCTGCGCTGACCGAAGGGGCGCTCGTCGTCGAGAGTCCCTGGCGCAGCTCGTCGACGTGGGTGTCGGTGCCGGGCACGGTCGGCACGAACGGGGCGACCAGCTCGACGCGGCCGAGCCCCGAGGCGGCGACGGCCTCGTCGAGCCCGGTGCGGGCTCGCGGACGCGGACTTCACGACCTGGCAGAGAGTGATCGACGTCAATCTGCTGGGGACGCCGCGGATGACCCGGGCCTGTCTGCCGCTGCTGAGGGTGCGCGGCGGTTCGGTGGTGATCATCGGCACGCAGTCGGCGGTGGCCGCGCCTCACAGGTGCGGCAGGCGGCGTACGCGGCCTCGAAGGGGGCGCTGACCAGCGCGATGTACGGTCGGTCGCGCCCGCGCGGCGGAGCCGCACATCGCCTTCGGCCTCGCGCGCCTTTCAGGGCGTTCGCGGATACCGCGCCAGCCACCCCGGGGACGATCCGGTCGGACCGTGCAGGGCGGGCCCCTGGGTCATCTCCATCGCGAAGTCGTCGGCCAGTTCCAGGATCGTGGGACGGCCCTCCAGCTCGGCCAGCCAGGCCGGGGGGAGGGCCGTTTCGCCGTGCAGGGCGCCGAGGAGACCGCCGGTGAGGCAGGCCGTGGCGGCGGACGGGCCGCCCTGGTTGGCGGCGAGACGCAGTCCGTGACGGACGTCCTCGGCGACCAGGGCGCAGTACACGGCCGCCGACAGGACCTGTTCCGCCGTGCCCTCGGCGGACAGCTCCTCCACCCGGGCCGGGTCCGGGATGCCCTGGCGGACCGCGCCGAGCGCCCTCTGCAGGGCGTCGTTCACCGGTTCATGGCCGGGCCGCGCGGCGAGCAGCCCCATCGCGCGCTGGACCGAGCCGTCCAGATGCTCCCCCCGGGCCAGCCCGTGCACGATCACGGCGTAGCCGCCCGCGGTGAGACAGGCCGCCGGGTGCCCGTGGGTCTGGGCCGCGCACTCCAGCGCGAGCTGCGCCACGAGCTGGGGCTCCCAGCCGACCAGGAGACCGAAGGCAGCCGAGCGGGCCGCGGGTTCGGGGCCCGGCGCGCCGGGGTTCTTGGGGGCCTCCAGGGTGCCCATGATGTCGTCGCCGAGGCCCAGCAGCAGCGGGCGGGCGGGGGCGCGGCGGGCGTACAGCCACTCCTCACGGGCCAGCCAGCCGTCGTCCTTGCGGCGCTCGTCGGGGCCCCAGTCTCGCTGGGTGGCGGCCCAGCGCAGATACGCGCGGTGCACATCGGTCGGCGGATGCCAGGCCCCGGTGTCCCGGCGGACCTGGGCCCGGATCAGCCCGTCGACGGTGAACAGCCCGAGCTGGGTGAGATGCGTGACCGCGCCCCGCCGCCCGTACGCGGGAGCCAGGTCGACGAGCCCGTCGGCCCCGTGCTCCTCCCGGATGCCGTCCAGATCGAGCCCGTCCACCGCCGCCCCGAGCGCGTCCCCCACAGCGGCCCCGAGCAGGGTGCCCCGCACCCGGCTCCGAAAGTCCTGCTGCTCGGCCCGGCCCCATATGGCCCCGGTCGTCGCACCCACAAAGACCTCCCCAGGGCACCGTCCGTACGTACGACAGGCTCAGCACTGTAATCGACCGGGAACGGTCGGCTCAGAGCGCGAATCGGTCGACGGCGGGCAGACAGCGGGGTTCCGGGCTCTGTGTCCGAAGCCCGCACCCGCCGGGGACGGCCGCGATCTCCATCGGGGAAGATGACTGTCATGTCCACAAACAAATCCCCCCACCCGCCCGTACTCCCCCTGGCCGCAGGGCTGTTGACCGCCACGGCCGCGCTCTACATCGCTCTCGTGGCGCTCGGGAACATCACCGACTTCGGGTCCAATCAGCAGTTCGTGCGGCACGTGCTGGCGATGGACAGCACGTTCAAGGACGAGGACCTGATGTGGAGAGCCGTCACCAGTACGGCGCTTCAGGACGCGGCCTATGTGGCGATCATCGTCTGGGAGACGGTGGCGGCGCTGGTGCTGATCGCCGGGACCTGGCTGTGGGCGCGCGGCCGGTTCGGTGCGGCCCGGCGCGTGTCGACGTACGGGCTGCTGATGCTGATGCTGCTGTTCGGTGCCGGGTTCATCGGGATCGGCGGCGAGTGGTTCGCGATGTGGCAGTCGGCGGACTGGAACGGGCTGGACGCCGCGACCCGGGTGTTCCTGATGAGCGGCGTGATCCTGATCGTGGTCCAGCTGCCGTTCCGCGAGGGAGAGCGGAAAGCGGAGCAGGACCGAGAGCGGGAACGAGAGTGCGAGCGGGAGCGGGAGCGGGAGCGGGACTAGCCGACCACGCGGACCGGCGTCCCCGCCGTCGCGAACGCCCAGAGCGCGGCACCCGCGTCCTTGGTCATGCGGATGCCGCCGGTCTGCCGGCCCTGGGCGGGCGGCGGGGATGAGCCGTCGAGGGCGTTGGAGAAGGCTATGTTCACGCCCGACTGCAGGGCGAAGTACACGATGTGCTCGATCTCGACGCCGTCGGAGCCGGTGGTCGGGTCCTCCGCGCGCTCGCCGACCGTGTAGCTGCCCGGGTCCGGGGCGACCGTGCCCGGCCAGACGGGGAAGGTGCGGCGCACGGCGTCACTGGCGTCGACCAGCCAGACCCGGCGCTCACCGAGCGAGTAGACGACACGGCGCCCGGTGCCGGACTCTGCCGGGGCGGCGGGCGGTACCGCCTCGCTCGGCTTCGGCTTCGGGCTCGCCGGTGCCGAGACGCTCGGCCGGGCCGCCGTCGGCTCCGGGTGCGGACCCTTGTCGGCCTGCACCGCGAGGACGGCGACGGCGGCGACCCCGCCCGCGGTCAGACCGGTGACCCAGGCCCATGAGGGCAGTCGGGCAGACACGGGCGCTTCTCCTCAGTCGCTCGGGCAGCCCACCGAGGCCACCAGGGTCGGATCATCGTACTGCCAGGCCCGGGGCGGGCCCCACGGGCGGTCAGTCCAGTACCGGCAGCAGTTCCGGCAGGTGACCGTCCGAGGCCGCCGCGGCCCGCTGCCGCTCCTGCGGGACCTCGCCGTACAGGGTGGTGCGGGGGCGCGCCGGGCGGCCCGCCGCCTCGGCGATCGCGATCAGGTCCTTGACCGACTTGTAGGAGCCGTAGGCGGAGCCCGCCATACGGGAGATCGTCTCCTCCATGAGGGTCCCGCCCAGGTCGTTCGCTCCGGAGCGCAGCATCTCGGCCGCGCCCTCGGTGCCGAGCTTCACCCAGCTCGTCTGGATGTTGGGGATGTACGGGTGCAGGAGCAGACGGGCCATCGCCGTGACCGCGCGGTTGTCCCGAGTTGTCGGTCCCGGGCGGGCGATCCCCGCGAGGTACACGGGCGCGTTGGTGTGGATGAACGGCAGCGTCACGAACTCCGTGAAGCCGCCCGTCTCGCGCTGGATCGAGGCCAAGGTGCGCAGATGGCCGAGCCAGTGGCGCGGCTGGTCGACATGGCCGTACATCATCGTCGAGGAGGAGCGGATGCCCAGCTCGTGCGCGGTGGTGATCACCTCGATCCAGGTGGCCGCGGGCAGCTTGCCCTTGGTCAGCACCCAGCGGACCTCGTCGTCCAGGATCTCCGCGGCCGTGCCCGGCACCGAGTCAAGGCCCGCCTCCTTGGCGGCGGTCAGCCACTCGCGGATCGACAGGCCGGTCCGGGTCGCGCCGTTGACGACCTCCATCGGCGAGAAGGCGTGCACATGCATGCCCGGCACCCGCTCCTTCACCGCCTTCGCGATGTCGAAGTACGCCGTGCCCGGCAGGTCCGGGTGGATGCCGCCCTGCATGCACACCTCGACCGCGCCCACGTCCCAGGCCTGCTGGGCCCGGTCGGCGACCTGCTCCAGGGAGAGCGTGTAGGCGTCGGCGTCGGTGCGGCGCTGCGCGAAGGCGCAGAAGCGGCAGCCGGTGTAGCAGACGTTCGTGAAGTTGATGTTCCGCGTGACGATGTAGGTCACGTCGTCGCCGACCGCCGCCCTGCGGACGTCGTCGGCGATCCGGCACAGCGCGTCCAGCTCGGGCCCGTCCGCGTGCAGCAGGGCCAGCGCCTCGGCGTCGGTCAGCCGCGTCGGATCGTCCGCGGCCGTGCGCAGCGCCTGCCGTACGTCGGTGTCGACGCGCTCCGGGACCATGCCGGGGGCGGCGGCCTCGCGCAGGGCGTCCCAGTCGCCGTACACCTCGTCGAAGTCGTCGCGGCGGTCGGCGCTGCGGCCCTCGCTGTCGATCGAGGCGTGCAGATCCGTGCGGCCGGAGGATACGAACGCCTCCTCCGGCTCCTGCCAGGGCAGACCGCGCGGCAGCGCCCCGGCGCGCGCGAGCCCGGTCTGAGGGTCGGCGAGCGCGGCCACGTGCGGGCGCAGCCGGGGGTCCAGCCAGGGCTCGCCGCGCCGGACGAACTCCGGGTAGACGCACAGGCGTTCGCGCAGCTCGAAGCCCGCGGCCCGGGACCGCTCGGCCAGTTCCTCGATCTGCGGCCAGGGGCGCTCGGGGTTGACGTGGTCGATGGTCAGCGGGGACACCCCGCCCCAGTCGTCGATGCCGGCCGCGATCAGCCGCTCGTACTCGCTGTCCACGAGGTTGGGCGGGGCCTGGAGGCAGGCGGAGGGTCCCATGACGAGCCGGGCGACGGCCACGGCTGCGACCAGTTCGTCGAGTTCGGCGTCGGGCATGCCGCGCATGGCCGTGTCCGGCTTGGCGCGGAAGTTCTGGATGATCAGTTCCTGGATGCCGTGGTAGGCGCGGGCGATCCTCCTCAGCGCGAAGAGGGACTCGGCGCGCTCCTCGTACGTCTCGCCGATGCCGAGGAGGATCCCGGAGGTGAAGGGCACGGAGGAGCGGCCCGCGTCCTGGAGCACCCGCAGCCGTACGGCGGGTTCCTTGTCCGGGGAGCCGTGGTGGGGGCCGCCGGGCTCCGACCACAGGCGGGTCGCGGTGGTCTCCAGCATCATGCCCATGGAGGGCGCGACCGGCTTCAGGCGCTGGAAGTCCGTCCAGGACATCACCCCTGGGTTGAGGTGGGGCAGCAGGCCCGTCTCCTCCAGGATGCGCACGGAGATGGCCCGGACGTAGGCGATGGTGTCGTCGTAGCCGTGCGCGTCGAGCCACTCGCGCGCCTCGGGCCAGCGGTCCTCCGGCTTGTCGCCGAGGGTGATGAGGGCTTCCTTGCAGCCGAGGGCCGCGCCCTTGCGGGCGATGTCCAGTACCTCGTCCGGGGACATGAACATCCCGTGCCCGGCGCGGCGCAGCTTGCCGGGGACGGTGACGAACGTGCAGTAGTGGCACTTGTCCCGGCACAGCCGGGTCAGCGGTATGAAGACGCTCTTCGAGTACGTGATCACGCCCGGACGTCCGGCGGCCGCGAGGCCCGCGTCGCGCACGCGGGCGGCGGACGCGGCGAGGTCCTCCAGTGCCGCGCCACGGGCCTGGAGCAGGACGGCCGCCTCGGTGACGTCCAGGGCGACACCGTCACGGGCCCGTCTGAGGGCGCGACGCAGGGAGTTCTCGGTCGGGCCGGTTCCGGAGGTCGCGGAAGTGGTCATTCTCGAAGCATACGGTCGGGCCGATCGATGCCGACGAGCTCTTCACGGGGGCGGGCGCCGGGCGGGAACCCGACCTCGGCGGGCCCCCGCACCGGTACGCCGTCCGCGGCCAACTGCCGTGCGTCAACCGGCCAGGAAGGGTGCCAGCAGGTCCAGCGCGCCGAGCACCTGCGCCTCCCCAGCGGGCGGCAGCTGCGCCACGACCTCCTCGATGCCGAGGTCGGCGTAGTGGGCGAGCTTGCCCGGGGTGGGGTGGACGGCGTACGGGACTACCTGGAGGGCGCCCGGGTCGCGGCCCGCGTCGGCCCAGCGGGCGCGCAGCGCCGGCACGGCCTCGGACAGTCCGCGGCCGCCGATGGGCAGCCAGCCGTCGGCGTACTCGCAGATGTGGGTGAACAGCTTGGGCCCGGCGGCCCCGCCGACCAGCGTGCGCGGGCCGGTCACCGGGCCGCGCGGCTTCCGGGCGGGCTTGGGGTGGGCATGGCTGGGCCGCACACCGCCGAACTCGCCCTCGTAGCCGGTGGGTTCCTCCGCCCACAGCGCCTGCATCAGCCGCACCCGGTCGCGGACCAGTTCTCTGCGGTCGCGCCACTTCACGCCGTGGTCGGCGGCCTCCTCCACGTTCCAGCCGAAGCCGAGCCCGAGGGTGAGGCGGCCGCCGGACAGATGGTCCAGGGTGGCGACCTGCTTGGCCAGGCCGATCGGGTCGTGCTGGGCGACCAGCGTGATGCCGGTGCCGAGCCCGAGCCGCCCGGTGACCGCCGCGGCCTGGCCGAGCGCGACGAAGGGGTCGAGCATACGGCCGTACTCGCGGGGGAGTTCGCCGCCCGCGGGGTACGGGGTCGTCCGCTCGACGGGGATGTGGGTGTGCTCGGGCAGATACAGCCCGGCGAAGCCCCGCTGCTCCAGCTCACGGGCGAGCCGCGTCGGGGTGATCGTCTCGTCGGTGAGGAAGATGGTGACGGCGATACGCATGACCCATCTCTACCGTTCGACGACCCATCTGTCCATACCGACCGGTCGGCATCACCCTTGTGCCGCCCGGCGCCCGCGCCGTCCCGGCCGTCCGGGCGCTCATCCCGGCCGTCCGGGCGCTCATCCCGGCCGTCCGGGGCTCATCCGGGCCAGACGATCGCCTGCACCTCGCTATAGGCGTGCAGGGCGTAGGAGCCGCAGTCGCGGCAGGAGGAAGGTCATCTCCTTCAGCGGGGCGCGGACGATCCGGGGACCGGCGTCCAGGTACCTCTTCGGAAGCCGGTCCTGCCAGACGGCCGGCGGCTCGACGGTGTGGTCGTCGACGGAAATGATGCGCGGAAAGCCGGGGTTGGAGTCCATGTCGGCCACCGTAGCGCCGATCTGACGGATCGTCAGCTAGCGTGATCGCGGGCGGGAGATGTGAGGGCTTTGTGGACTCCCGTGAGCCGCCCTGTGATCGGCGTCTCGCACGGCTGACGCATCCGCCGTGAACAAGGCAAACTGACGGAGTTGTTCGGGATGTCTAGGGGGCGTCGATGGACGGGGTACCGCGAGTGCCGGAGCAGCGCCGCCGAGGCTCGGACGAGCCCGCGCCGCTGCGCTTCGGCGTGCTCGGACCGGTGCGCGCCTGGCGCGGCGAGGAGCCGCTGCCGACCGGTTCCCCTCAGCAACGCGCGCTGCTGGCCGCCCTGCTGCTGCGGGAGGGCCGTACGGCCACCGCGGCCGAGCTGATCGACGCCCTGTGGGGCGAGGAGCCGCCCTCCCAGGCCCTGGCGGCCGTACGGACCTACGCCTCGCGCCTGCGCAAGGTGCTGGACGCGGGCGTGCTGGCCAGCGAGTCCGGCGGTTACGCGGTCCGGGGCCTGGACGAGGGGTCCCTGGACCTCGCGGTGGCACAGGACCTGGCGGCCGAGGCGGAGAAGGCCCGGCAGTCCGGGCATCTGTGCCAGGCCCGGGAGGTGCTGGGGCGGGCCCTGGCACTGTGGGACGGCGAGCCCCTGGCCGGGGTGCCCGGCCCGTACGCGGACGCCCAGCGGGTCCGCCTGGAGGAGTGGCGCCTGCAACTCCTTGAGACCCGGCTGGACATGGACCTGGAGCAGGGCTGCCACGCGGAGGCGGTCTCCGAGCTCACGGCGCTCACGGCGGCGCACCCGCTGCGCGAGCGGCTGCGCGAGCTGCTGATGCTGGCGCTGTACCGCAGCGGACGCCAGGCGGAGGCGCTGGCCGTCTACGCGGACACCAGGCGCCTGCTGGCGGACGAACTGGGGGTGGATCCGGGGCCCGGACTGCGGGAACTCCAGGAGCGCATCCTGAAGGCGGACCCCGGCCTGGCCGAGCCGTCCGCCCCCGCCGCGGAGCCCGCCACGGTCCCCGTGCGCCCGGCGCAGCTTCCCGCGACCGTGCCCGACTTCACGGGCCGGACGTCGTCCGTGTCCGAACTGAGCGACGTCCTCACCTCGGCGGAGGGCCGCGTCATGGCGGTCTCCGCGCTCGCGGGCATCGGCGGCGTGGGCAAGACGACGCTGGCGGTCCATGTGGCCCACCAGGCGCGGACCGCCTTCCCCGACGGCCAGCTGTACGTGGACCTCCAGGGCGCGGGCCCCCGGGCGGCGGAACCGGACACGGTCCTGGGCGCGTTCCTGCGCGCCCTGGGCACGGCCGACTCGGCCATCCCCGACTCCCTGGAGGAGCGGGCTGCCCTGTACCGCTCGGTGCTCGACGGCCGGCGAATCCTCGTCCTCCTCGACAACGCGCGGGACGCCGCGCAGGTACGTCCGCTGCTCCCGGGCACGGACGGCTGCGCCGCGCTGGTGACGTCCCGGGTGCGGATGGTGGACCTGGCCGGGGCCCACCTCGTGGACCTGGACGTGATGTCCCCGGACGAGGCGCTGGCCCTCTTCACGAAGATCGTGGGCGAGGAGCGGGTCGGCTCCGAGCGGGACGCCGCGCTCGACGTGGTCGCGGCCTGCGGCTTCCTCCCCCTGGCGATCCGCATCGCCGCGTCCCGCCTCGCCTCCCGGCGCACCTGGACCGTGTCGGTGCTCGCGGCCAAGCTCGCCGACGAACGCCGCCGCCTGGACGAGCTCCAGGCGGGCGACCTCGCCGTCAAGGCCACGTTCGAACTGGGCTACGGGGCGCTGGAGCCCGCCCAGGCACGCGCGTTCCGGCTGCTGGGGCTGGCGGACGGGCCGGACATCTCCCTGGCCGCGGCCGCGGCGGCGCTGGACCTCGACGTGGACGACACCGAGGACCTGCTGGAGTCCCTGGTGGACACCTCCCTCCTGGAGTCCGCGGCACCCGGCCGCTACCGCTTCCATGACCTCGTACGCCTCTACGCGCGGGCCTGCGCGGAGCGCGACGAGCGGCCGCCGGGCGAGCGGAACGCGGCGTTGTCGCGGCTGCTGGACTTCTATCTGGCCACGGCGGCTCGGGTGTACGCGATCGAGCGGCCGGGGGACCGGACGGTGGCGCATCTCGAGGAGAGCGACTACGACGGCCTGACGTTCACCGATGCCACGGCGGCCCTCGACTGGCTGCACTCGGAGGCGGAGCCGCTGCTCGCCTTCGTCCAGCAGTCGCTGAAGGTCACCACGCTGCGCCGGGCCGTCGATCTTCTCCTCGCGACCATAGACCTGGCGGAGTCCGGAGCCGGTTCACGCCGGTACGAGACGACGGCCGTGGCCGCGCGTCAGGCCGCCGTGGAGCAGGGAGACGTCCGGGCGGAGGTGCGGGCACGTATCACGCTGGCGCAGGTGTTGAGCCAGGCGGGACGGTTCGACGAGGCGGAGCGGGAAGCCGCCCGCGCCGACGCTCTCAACGAGGTGGCCGGCGACCCCTGGACCACCAGCACCGCACCCAACCAGTTGGGCATCATCGCCCTGTGCACGGCCCGGTACTCCGACGCGGAGGGCTACTTCCTCCGCGCGATCCACGCCTTCCAGGCCGATGGCAACAAGCCCGGCGAGGCCAGCGCGGTCTGCAATCTCTCCCGCACCCTCGCCTCGATGGGCCGCAGTTCCGAGGCCGTGGAACTCGCCCAGCGAGGCGTGGAGATATACGACGAACTCGGCCTGTCGGTGCGGCTCGCCAACGCCCGCTACGCGTCGGGAATCGTCCTCACCCAGGCCGGTCTCCTGCCGGAGGCTCTGACGCAGCTCAGCCAGGCGCTCCAGATCTTCACCGAGAGCCGCCAGCGTCTGTGGGAGGGCACGACCCACTTCCGCATCGCCCAGGTCCACCTGGCGGCTCACAGGTTCCCGCAGGCGGCCCCGCACGCGGAACAGGCCCTGGCGATCGGATGCATCGGCGGCGACTGGATGAAGGCCAACGCCCTCACCGTGCTCGGCAAGGCGCTGGCGGCGCTCGGCCAGTCGGGCCGCGCCGGCGCCTGCTGGCGTGAGGCGCTGGCCATCTACGACGCCGCGGGTTCGGCCGAGGCCGGCGAGGTGCGCACGCTGCTGTCTCCTCTCGC
This sequence comes from Streptomyces sp. NPDC006458, assembly GCF_040612135.1. Taxonomy (NCBI): domain Bacteria; kingdom Bacillati; phylum Actinomycetota; class Actinomycetes; order Kitasatosporales; family Streptomycetaceae; genus Streptomyces; species Streptomyces sp. NPDC006458. The sequence continues at coordinate 50,644 of NZ_JBEXPR010000007.1, forward strand.
CGCCGCCTGAACACAAGTCGGCTCGTTCATCGAACGTTTATGGGCTCCTGCCACTCTCAATGCACGGATCCGTCGCGTCGGGGGGCAGGCGGATCTCCCAGGTCTCGTGACTACGCTGAGGCCTCGGAAACGCCCGTTCGGCGACCCTCGGGGGAGTCGCCGAACGGGCGCTTTCCGTCGAGAACGTCAGCTACTGCCTTAGGGGTTCACACCGTGAGCGAAGCAAACAAGGACGAGAAGATCACGACGCTGGACCAGCACGCGCCCGTCCCGCCCGCCCTGGGCGAGGAGGTCACGACGCTGGACCAGCACGCGCCCGTCCCGCCCGCCCTGGGCGAGGAGGTCACCAAGCTGGACCAGCACGCGCCGGCCCCGCCCGTCCTGGGCCTGGACGACAAGTAGGGCCCCGGTACTTCCGTATCCACGGGGACCGGCCGCGGCGGCCACGGAGGGGAGCCGCCGCGGCCGTGGCGTTTCGAGGGGGCAGGCCGTCACCGGGGGGTGACGCCCTGCCCCCTCAAGGCGTCACCCCCCGGTGACCGCCCGGGCTGCGGGATCATCGTCGCGCCCCTCATCAGGCACGCCAGGACGCCCACCTTGTAGCCGAAGGTGTGGAAGAAGGGGTTGACGACGAGGTAGCGGTCGCCCCGGCGCAGGCCCGTCAGGTCCGCCCAGGTGTCGTACGCCCGCAGGGACTGCGCGTGGGTGATCGGCGCGCCCTTCGGCCGTCCCGTCGTACCGGACGTGAAGTCGATGTCCGACGCCGCCGTGCCGGGCACCGCCACCGAGCGGACCCGCGCGGCCCCCACCCCCTCCCCGCCCGCCAGGAAGTCCTTCCAGGTCATGAAGCCCCGCGGCGCGTCCTCCGACAGCACCACCGCGGTCCGCGGCGCCGGCAGACGGGGAAGCGGCCCCGCTCCGTCGCCCTCCCCCGCCCTGCGCAGCCAGGCGACGTATGAGGTCCCCAGGAACGTGCCCGTGACGAAGAGCAGCCGCGCCCCGCTGCGGCGCAGCACGTCCGCCGCCTCCGCGCCCTCGAAGCGGGTGTTCAGGGGGACCAGGACCGCGCCCGCCGAGGCGGCGCCGAGCGCCGCGACGGTCCGCTCCAGGGAGTTGGGGGCCCAGATGCCCACCCGGTCGCCGGGGCGCACGCCCTGGGCCAGGCAGGCCGCCGCCGCGCGTTCCACGCGCGCGCCCAGTTCGCCGTACGTCACCCGCACGCGGCCGCCGCAGTCGACGACCGCCTCGACGCCGGCGTACCGCTCGGCCGCCGACCGCACCAGCTCGGGAATGCTGCCCCAAGGGGCGTCCCACTCGTCCCTCACCACCGGCCTCCCGCCCCGCAGTAAGCCGGCCCTGCGCCGTCTCAGCAGGTTGCCGCGGGTTTGCGGGCGGCGCCGTGACGTCAGGACGAAGGGGGGAGTACGGGGGTGTGCGACGCTGGAGTGGCTGCGATCGCGGCGACGGCACACGACCTGAACTACGAAGTCGCGCTCTCGCACCCCGCGCCATATATCATCGGCGCTATGGACAGCGGGCGGTACTCGATCGAGATCGAGCCGGAGGTGCGGCTGTGGCTGGAGAACATTCCCGCCCAAGCAGGCCGAACGTGTCGCCGACCTGCTCGCCGAGCAGCCCACCACGCTCGACGAACCGCACTCCCGCCACCTGGGCGGCAAGCTCCGCGAGCTGCGCTTCCGCCTGGGCGATGCCCATCAGCGGATCACCTACTGGCTGGCGCCCGACCGTCGTGTCGTGCTGCTCACCGTGTTCCGCAAGACCAAGATGCGCGAGCAGACCGAAGTGGACCGCGCCTACGCCGCACAGCGATTGTGCGAGGCAGAGCATGAAGCCGCCGCCGAGCACGACCTCTACAGCCGCAACCTCAAGGAGAACCGATGAACCACAGCGAATGGAGGACCCGTCGCCACCGCCAGCTGCTGGGCGAACACCTGGACGCTGACCCCGAGTACGACCGGGTCTACGAAGAGGCCGGCCTCGCCATGACGTTGGGCAAGGCCGTCTACGACCGGCGTAAGGAGCTGGGCCTGAGCGAGGCCGACCTCGCCGAGCGCATGCACGTCGACGTCGATGACATCGAAGGCATCGAGACGGCCACCGAGCTGCCGCCCATCGCGGTCATCATGCGCCTGGCCCGCGCACTGGACCTCACGGTGGACGTGCACCTCGCCGCCGGAGACGAGCCCACCGTCACCATCGTCGCCCCAGCGGCCTGAGGCGGGGAGGAGCCATGCAGGACCCGCCTTCCGCGCTCGCCTGTGAGCTCGGGCAACTCGTCCACGACCGGCGCATCGAGCTCGGGCTGTCCCAGGCCGAGCTGGCCGAGCGGTGCGGGATGAAGCAGCCGCAGATCTCCCGTTTCGAAGGAGGCGGGACCATGCCCACGCTTCCCCTCCTGCGCCGCCTGGCTCAGGCTCTCGGCGCCGACCTGACCATCAGCCTCACCCCGCACGACAAAGCCGCTTGACGCGCATTCGGAATTCCTGGAATTCCCCAGGCGCTGTAGACCACTGACGGCAGTAGTGACGGCGACACCAGCAGACTCCAGCGCACAAGCACGAACATTCGGCGACTGTCAAATCGCCAGCTGACCAGCAAACTTGCAGGTAGGAGCGGCCTGGCCTGCACAGTCGTCATGAACCGCAGAGGGAGCGCCCCGTGAAAGTAAGGTTCACTGGCGCCGAAGGCCACGAGCAGAGTGTTCGACAGGGGGCGGACGCCCTGCGTCAGGGACAGATGTACGTGGTCCTTGAGGTGTACTGCCAGGCGGATGGGCCGAACTACTTCAGGATCGAGTTCCGCAGAGGCGAACTCCCACCCCTCTTTGATTCGAGGCTCTTTGAAGTGGTCGAGCCGAAGATGCATCCATCGTGGACGATTTCCACCGAGTGGGACGGATCGCTCACGATGGCACCTGCCGCCTGGCAAGTCCCGGGGTTCTGGGAGGAATTTATGGACCATTCCCCTGGTGCGATCGAAATCTATGAGCGCGGCAGAGATGTTCTGGTGCTGGAGTCTGAATAGCGAGAGTTGACGCCCTCGATTTCAGCTCCGTGAACAACGTGATGTGGTGCGACTCCGTGAGGTTGCGTGCGCACTGGGTCGCGGTGCCAGCACATCAATGGATGGCGTATTTATGCCAGCAAATCTGGAGCCCTGCCAAGTGTCACACCTGGCAGGGCTCCAGTGCGGTCTGACGGCAGTAGTTGACGGCAACGTCAGCGGACGAGGGCGGCGCAGGGTGGTGGTTCGTCGCCGTTGCCGTTGGCCGTCTCGGTGATCGTCGGGCCGTTGAGCACGGTGCCGAGGGTGTCGATGGCGTCTCGCTGGAGGCGGAGTCGGACGTGGGCGTAGACGGCGGCCGTGACACCGATGTGGGCGTGGCCGAGGAGTTCCTTGATCACGACGAGTTCGACGCCCTGCTCAAGGAGCAGAGTGGCGGTCGAGTGGCGGAGGTCGTGGAAGCGGATGCGGCGAAGGCCGGCCTTGCGGAGGAGTGTGGTGAAGGTGCGGGTGACGTTGGTCGGGTCGATCGGCCTGCCCTGCGCAGTGGTGAACACGTGCCCGCCGTGCTGCCACGCGGCGCCCGCAGCCCCACGCTCGGTCTTCTGCTGCTCGTGGTGGAGTTCCAGCGACTGGAGGCAGCGGGTGGGGAGGGCGATGCGGCGTTCGGAGGCGCGCGTCCTGGTGGGCAGCGTGGTGAGTCCGCCCGCGCTGGTGCGCTGGAGGGTTCGGCGGATGGCGGCGGTGCCTGCGTCGAGATAGACGTCTTCCCAGTGCAGGCCGAGGAGTTCGCCCTTGCGGAGTCCGGTGTGAAGAGCGCCTGTCCGCGTGGCGGGGCCGTCTCACCGGGCGTAGCGTCTGCTGTGAAAGCGGTGAGACGCGGGGCCCCTGCCGTGCCGTGACCGGCGCCCGCCTCCCGTCTCCCGTCCTCGCGAGCGACGGCCGCCGTCTGGACCCCTTTCCGTGCCCCGGGACGACGGCCGTCCCTGTCAGGCGCGGCGTCGGCGGGTCACGTGGTCCGTGCCGTGCCCGTCCCCTTCTCCGCGTCCAGCGCGTACACGCAGCGGTCCTTGCTGCACGCGTACACGATGCCGTCCTTCACCACCGGCGAGCCGGTGATCTCCCCGCCCGTGGCCAGCTTCCAGCGCAGGCGGCCGTCGTCGGCCTTCAGGGTGTAGAGGAGGTGGTCGGTGGAGCCGAAGTGGATACGGCCCTCGGCCACCGAGGGGGCGCCGACGATGTCGCCGCCCGCCTGGAAGCGCCACTTCGGGGTGCCGGTGACGGCGTCCAGGGTGTACAGGCCGTTGCCGCTGCCGACGTGGACGTGGCCCGCGGCCACCAGGACGGGCTCGATGGAGGCCCGGCTCTCGGTGGCGATGCGCCAGCGGTCGCGGCCGTCGGTGGCGTCCAGGGCGTAGACGGTGCCGAGGTAGTCGGCGAGGTAGACGCCGCCGCCGGTGACGGCGGGGCCGGGGGCGTAGGCGGGCGGGCAGAGGAAGACGGCCGGTGCCTCGAAGTGCCACTTGACGTGCCCCGCGGCGATGTCGATGGCCAGGACGCGGGTGCCTGCGCTGACGTAGACGTAGCCGTCGGGGGCCGGGGTGAGCCGGACGGGGACGCCGCCGCAGGAGGCCGCGTCGCCGATGGGGTAGGACCAGCGCTCGTCGCCCGTGCGGGCGTCCAGGGCGCGCAGCCGGGCGTCCTGCCAGACGTAGACGGTGCCGTCGTGGACGGCGGGGCCGGCCTCGGGGGACTCGAAGTCGCTCTGGGCGCCGGTGAGCTCCCACAGCTTCTGGCCGCCGGCGGCCTCCCAGGCCTGGACGCCGCCGCCGCGGGTGCCGGTGACGACCGTGCCGCGGTCGGCCTTGAGCGAGTACACCCAGGCGTCCGTCTGCAGGCGCCACAGGTCGGCGCCCTCCCTCGCGTCCAGGGCGAAGAGGGTGGGGCCGTCCGAGGCGTGGATACGGCCGTCCGCGACCGCCATGGACCAGGCGACGTCGCGGGTCTTGAAGCGGCGCCGGCCGGTGGCTACGTCGAGGGCGTGCACCTCGAAGGAGGTGACGTAGACGAGGTCGTCGGCGACGGCCGGGGTGCCCCAGACGTCGTTGGACATGCGGAAGCGCCAAGGGCGCCAGGTGCCGGGGGTCTCCGGGGCCGGGACGGGCGGCTGCGCCGCGGCGGTGTCGGCGCCGTTGACGCCGGGCCGCGGCTTGGACCAGGCGGCCACCAGGCCCGCCTCGGGCGGGGGCGCCTTCACGGCGGCGGCGCGGGCGTCGGCCACGCGCGGACCCGGCCCGATCGGTACGGCGGCACCGGCCAGGTGTACGGGGCCGGCGTCCGGGGCGCCCACGGAGGCAGGCGCCCCGGCGGGCGCGCCCACCGGGGCGGGCGGGTGATGCGGGGGAGGCGGTACGGCGGGTCCGTGGCCGGGGTGGCGCCCACCGGTGCTGCGGCCGCCGCCGGCGGGCCTGGGCGCGAGACGGCCGCCGCGGCGGGTCTCGATCATCGCGACGGCCTTCTCCGGCAGCCAGGCGGAGGCGGTGCCGCTGTCGTCGGAGCCGGAGCCGAACAGATGCGGGGCGAGCTGGGCCTGGAGGTCGGCCGGCGTGGGTCTGGCCGAGGCCTCGATCTGCATACAGGACTCGATCAGGGGCCGCAGCTCGTCGGGCAGGCCCTCCAGGTCGGGGCCCTCACGCAGCAGCATGAACACCGTCTCGACCGGGTTGGCGCCGTGGTAGGGCGGATGGCCGGTGGCGGCGAAGACCAGGGTGGAGCCGAGCGAGAAGACGTCGCTGGCGCCCGTGACGCTGCGGGAGTCCTTGGCCTGCTCGGGGGACATGTAGGCGGGCGTGCCGACCGCCACGTTGGTCATCGTCAAACGGGTGTTCGAAACACCGGACGCGATGCCGAAGTCGATCACCCGGGGGCCGTCCTCGACCACGAGGACGTTGGAGGGCTTGAGGTCGCGGTGGACCAGCCCGGCGCCGTGGATGGACTGCAGGGCCTCGGCGACGCCCGCCGCGAGCCAGCGCACGGCCTGGGCCGGGAGCGGCCCGCAGTCGTTCACTATCTCTTCGAGGGAGGGCGCCGGGACATAGGCGGTGGCCAGCCAGGGCACCGCCGCGCGCGGATCGGCGTCGACGACGGCCGCCGTGTAGAAGCCGGAGACCGCGCGGGCGGCCTCCACCTCGCGCGTGAAGCGGACGCGGAAGAGCTGGTCCTCGGCGAGTTCCGTACGGACCGTCTTGATCGCCACCCGCCGGCCCGACGCCGAGCGCGCGAGATAGACCAGCCCCATGCCGCCGGCGCCCAGCCGTCCCAGCACCTCGAACGGCCCGATCCGCCGCGGATCGTGCTGCGTCAGCTGATCCACCACTTGCCTGCCACCTCCCCGTACGGGCCTCGTACCCCACTTGTGTACGCGACCCCGTGCAGCGTCTCACCACCGCACCGCCATGGCGGCACGCACCCCGATTCTTCCTGGCGGAGCCCCCGGTTGCGAACCGGGTGAGAATTGGGGTGTCAGCGGACAAACGGGGGCGAAAATCCTCCGGCAGGCCTCCTGATCAGCGCTCCAGCACGGCGAACGACGCCCCCTGGTCGTCGGCGACCACCCCCACTGTGCCGTACGACGTGGTGAAAGGCCCCGCCTGGACGCGTCCGCCGAGCCGGTTCACCTCCGCCAGGGCCGCCTCGCAGTCCTCGACCCGGAAGTGGACGAGGAAGTGCGGGGGCATCTCGGCCGCGAAGACGTCGGTGACCGGCGCCCGCCCGAAGTCGGGCTCGGCGTCGGGCCCGAACAGGGCGTCGTGGAAGAGGCCGCCGTAGAAGCCGTTGGCGGTGGCGGTGTCCCGGGCGTACAGCTCGGCCCAGACGAAGCTGCCCGGCGCGTGGCGCAGGCCGAAGCCGGCGTGGGTGCCGGGCTCCCACAGGCCGAACACCGCGCCCTCGGGGTCGGCGGCCAGCCCGGCCGTGCCCAGCGCGCCCATGGGCATCGGCACCGCCACCACCTGGCCACCCGTCTCCCGGACGCGCCGGGCCAGCACCTCGGCGGCCGGGGTGGCGAAGTACACCGTCCACACGGTGGGCATCCGGCCGTCCGTCTTGTGGGCGAGCGCGGCGACCGGCTCACCGTCCTTCAGAGCCCGCACACTGCCGCCGTACCACTCCTCGAAGGACCACCCGAAGAGCTCACCGTAGAACCGTTTGCCCGCTTCCACGTCGGGAAGCTGGGCGTCCACCCAGCAGGGGACGCCCTCCGTGACCCGCGATGCCCTGTTTTCGGCCATACAAGAAACGTAACGGCGGCTCACGCAACGCGCAGACCAGGCACACTGCCGCGGAAGCCCCGCGCACCCCATTTGCAGTCGGCCGAATCGCGCTCCGATCACCCCTCGGTAAGCTGACGACATGACAGGACAAGTGCGTACCGTCGACGGCCGCGTTGCCGGTCGGCGCGGGCAGGCGACGCGGCAGAAGCTGCTCGACTGCCTCAGCGAGATGCTCAGCTCGTCTCCGTACCGGGACGTCAAGGTCATCGATGTCGCCCGGAAGGCGGGCACTTCGCCCGCGACCTTCTATCAGTACTTCCCGGACGTCGAGGGCGCCGTCCTGGAGATCGCCGACCAAATGGCCGCAGAGGGCGCCGGGTTGGCGGAACTCCTGGAGGGCCGCAGCTGGGTCGGGAAGGCCGGCTGGCAGACCGCGCAGGAACTCGTCGACGGATTCCTGGAGTTCTGGCGGAAGAACGACGCGATCCTGCGCGTGGTCGATCTCGGGGCGGCCGAGGGCGACAAGCGCTTCTACAAGCTCCGTATGAAGATCCTCAACTCGGTGAACAACTCCCTCGCGGAAGCCGTCACCGAACTCCAGTCCAAAGGCAGGGTCGACAAGGACGTCAACCCGGCCGCCGTCGCCGGCTCCCTCGTCGCGATGCTCGCCGCCGTCGCCTCGCACCAGAAGGGCTTCACCTCCTGGGGCGTCAAGCAGGCGGAACTGAAGCCGAACCTGGCCCTGTTGGTCCACCTGGGGGTCACGGGCAAGAAGCCGACCAAGTAACCCCGTCGGAATTTCCCCACCGTCTTGTCAAGCGCCCCGAAAGGGGCGCGGGGAAGTGCCGGCATGCGGCTCCGCCGCGTGGGCGCGAGCGACCGAAGACGGCCCGCGCCTCGCAACGGCGACCGCGAGGAACGGCCCTCACGCGGGCAGCGGCCGGTCCTTCACCACATGCTTCATCACGAGGGTCGACGTCAGCCGCTGCACCCCCGGCAAGGTGGCCAGCCTCTCGTCGTAGAGCCGCTGGAAGGCGGCCAGATCCGCGGTGGCCACCCGCAACAGATAGTCCGGGTCCCCGAACAACCGCTGCGCGTCCAGCACATGCTCCACCTCCGTGAGCGCCCGCTCGAACTCCACGACGGTGTCCCGGTCCTCCTGCCGCATGGAGACGAAGACCAGCGCCTCGAAGGTCAGCCCGACCGCGGCCGGCTCCACCACCGCGCGATACCCGCTGATCGCCCCCGACCGCTCCAGCTCCCGCAGCCGGCGATGGCACGGCGACACACTCAGCCGCACCCGCCCGGCCAGCTCGGTCACGGTCAGCCGCCCGTCCTGCTGAAGCTCGGCAAGAATTTTCCGGTCCACGTCATCCATGAGGCAGATCTTCCCTCACTGTGCGAGAGCGCGGGCAAACTTCGGGAACACTTTCGGGCCAATCCGGCATAGCGTTCCCGGCATGGACTCGGGTTCCCTCATCTCCTTCCTCGCGATCGACCTGCTGCTGGTGTGCGTACCGGGCGCCGACTGGGCGTACGCCATCGCCGCGGGGCTGCGCGGCCGCTCGGTGGCGGCCGCGGTCGGCGGCCTGGTCGCGGGCTACGCGCTGCACACACTGCTCGCGGCGGCCGGCCTGGCCGTGCTCGTGGCGGGCTCCCCGGTCCTGCTCACCGCGCTCACCGTCGCCGGCGCCGGCTACCTGGTGTGGCTCGGCTGGGGCGTGCTGCGCCGCCCGGGAGTGCCCGGAGCCGACGAGGAGCCGATGCGCGGCGGCGGCGCGGGCGTCTTCCTGCGGGGGGCCACGATCAGCGGCCTGAACCCCAAGGGCCTGCTGCTCTACCTCTCCGTCCTGCCCCAGTTCCTCGCCGTCGACGGCGGCCGTCTCCCGGTGCCGGTGCAGACCGCCGCCCTCGGCCTGCTGCACATGGCGTGCTGCGCCGCGGTCTACCTCACCGTCGGCGTCCTGGCCCGCGCGGTGCTGCGCGCCCGTCCCGCCGCCGCCCGCGCGGTCACCCGCACGTCGGGGGCCGCGATGCTGGGGATCGGCGCGTTCCTGCTGGTCCAGCACGCGCTGTGACGGCTGGTCCGGCACGCGCTGTGACGGCTGGTCCGGCACGCGCTGTGACGGCTGGTCCGGCACGCGCTGTGACGGCTGGTCCGGCAGGCGCTAGGTGTTCTGTCCAGGGAGGTTGTGGACGGGTGATGCAGGTCTCGGCTGAGGGATCCTGAACGGGTGAGGGGGCCGATCCCGGCCCGGCCATACTCGGGCCATGGCACAGGACCTCCACGAACTGCTCCGGTCGCTACGGGTGTGGGCCCCCGGCGTCACCGAACTGCGGCCCTTCGACCCGGACACGGCCCCCGCCGAGCCGCTGACCCTCTTCACGCGATGGTTCGCGGAGGCGGTCGAGGCCGGCCAGCCCGAGCCGCACACGATGAGCCTCGCCACCGCGGACGAGGACGGCCTGCCCGACGTACGGACCGTGATGCTGCACGGCGCCGACGCCGACGGCTGGGCCTTCGCCACCCACGCCACCAGCCGCAAGGGCCGCCACCTCGCCGCCCGCCCCTACGCCGCCCTCGGCTTCTACTGGCCCGCCCACGGCCGCCAGATCCGGCTGCGCGGCCCCGTCGAGCAGGCCCCGCCCGGCGCCGCCCGCGCCGATCTGCACGCCCGCACCACCGGCGCCCTGGCGGCGGCCCTCACCGGCCACCAGAGCGAACCCCTGCCCTCGCTGGAGACTCTGACCCGGGCCTCGGAGGCCGCCTGGTCCCAGGCCCGCACCGCCCCGGGCACCGAGGTCCCCTCCTGGACCCTCTACCGCCTGCGCCCCGAGGAGGCCGAGTTCTTCCAGGGCGACGAACAGCGCCGCCATGTCCGCCTGACCTACCGCCGGGAGGGGGAGGGCTGGGTCAGGGGGCTGCTGTGGCCGTGACCTCCGGGTCGGCGGCCAGGCGGGCGTGGAGGTGCACGTCGCGGTACGTCGTACGGCGTTCGTCCTCCCACATCGCGCCGCGCAGGGTGCCCTCGTAGGGGAAGCCGCAGCGTTCGGCCGTGCGGCAGGAGATGTCGTGGCCCACGGCGTGGCCGAGTTCGAGGCGGTGCAGGCCGAGGTCGGTCAGGGCCCAGCGGGTGGCGAGGCGCAGGGCCCGGGTGGCGACGCCGTGACCGCGGGCCTCGGGCAGGACCCAGTAGCCGACGCGGGCGACGCTCATGAGGTGGTCGATCATGTTGACGCCGATCTGGCCGAGCGTCGTCCCGCTCGCCGCGTCCGCGACGCGGAACGTGACGTCGGCGCCGTCCGCCGCCCGCTCGGCCTTCGCGCGCAGCGAGGCCCGCGCGGCGGCCAGGTCCTCCACCGGCCTCAGAGGCGTGTTCCAGCGCCGGAACTCCGGATCGGTCAGCCCGCGCAGCCAGGCCTGCGCGTCGGCCGGGGAGTCGGCGTCCCAGGGCAGCAGCCGCAGGCCGTGGCCGGACAGTTCGGAGACGGGGCTGGTGAGAAAGGGCTCGTGTGTCGACGTCATCCGCCCATTCAAGGTCATCCGCTCATCCGATCAAGTCCTCCCTCCAAGGGGCCTGAACACCGGCACACCGTCCCTGAAGTCGGCCTCCGGCTCCATCCCCGCCCGCGGCGCCTTGGCCGCGCCCTCCACGAGCTCCGTCGCCGTCCGCGGCCCCTCGGCGAGGTCGACCACGGCCACGACGTAGGGCGTGCGCTCCCGGAAGGGCGGCAGGTCGTTGCGGTGCACCACCGACCAGGAGTGGAGCGTGGCCCGTCCGCTCGCCTCCTCCCAGGCCACGTCCTCGCTCCAGCAGTGCGGGCAGAACTCCCGCGGATGGTGATGCGCCCGCCCGCGGTCCCGGCACCGGCGCAGCAGCAGCCCGCCGCGGGCCGCCGCCTCCCAGTAGGGGCGGGAGAAGGGGTCGGTGTCGGGTGCCCCGCTCACTGGAACCACCCGAGCGCGCCGTCCAGCGACCAGGTCTGCCACGACATCCCGAACAGGCCCACCACCGAGATCAGCGCGATCATCGAGTTCTGCCCCTGCTCCGCCCAGTCGTGGATCATGAGCACGAAGTAGGCGGCGTTCAGCAGCAGCCCGCCGACCAGCGCCACCGGGGTCGGCAGGCCCGCGATCAGCCCCAGGCCGAGGGCCAGTTCGGCGTAGACGACGACGTAGACCATCAGCCGCGGTCGCTGCGCGACCACGGTCCGGAACCCCGACCGCACCGCACCCCAGCGGTGCTCGGCCGCGATCCCCGCCGCCCACTCGATGCCGCTCCCCCGCTCGAACCACGCCTTCCTGTCCTTGTGCCGCCAGCTCTCCAGCCACCACAGGCCGAGCCCGATACGCAAACCCGCGCGTCACTCCGCACCGGTGAGCCAGATCGTGTCCATGGCCGCCGCTCCCGTCGACGCGCCGCCGAAGATTGAATCTGACGGTACGTCAGATAGCTGGGAGCGGGAAGACCGGACCCCGCGCGAGACGCCGCGAAGCCGCCACCCGTCCGCGCAACCCCCACACGACCACCCCACTCGTGACCATTCCGCAACCAATTCCGGTCTTGACCGAGACCCATCAATCCAGGGCGTCATTACGCTCGCGGACATGTCCGACTCCACTGCGTCCGCACCCCCCGTGGCGAACCCCGCCGAACGCCCCGTTTACGTCGTCGGCGCCGGACCCGGCGGGCTCGCCGTAGCGCACGCGCTGCGCGCCCGGGGCCTGCGCGCCGTCGTACTGGAGAAGTCCGACGCCGTCGGCGCGTCCTGGCGGGGCCACTACGACCGGCTGCGTCTGCACACCACCCGGCGGCTGTCCGCCCTGCCCGGTCTGGCCATGCCCCGCAGGTTCGGGCGCTGGGTGGCGCGGGACGACGTGGTGCGCTACCTGGAGAAGTACGCCGAGCACCACGACCTGGAGATCGTCACCGGCGTGGAGGTCTCCCGGATCGAGCCCTCCCCGGACGGCACCGGCTGGCTGCTGCACGCCACGGGCGGACGCCGGCTCGACGGCGCCGCCGTGGTCGTGGCCACCGGCTACAACCACACCCCCCTCGTCCCCGACTGGCCGGGCCGCGACGCCTACCCCGGCGAGTTCCTGCACGCCTCCCGCTACCGCAACGCCGAGCCCTTCGCCGGCCGTGACGTCCTCGTCGTCGGTGTCGGCAACACCGGCGCCGAGATAGCCGTCGACCTCGTCGAGGGCGGCGCCAAGCGGGTCAGGCTCGCGGTGCGCACGACCCCGCACATCGTCCGCCGCTCCACGGCCGGCTGGGCCGCCCAGTACACCGGCGTCCTCGTCCGCCGCCTCCCCGTGGGCCTCGTCGACGCGCTCGCCCGCCCGCTGGCACGGGTGAGTGTCCCCGACCTCACCGCCCACGGCCTGCCCCGCCCCGACAGCGGGCTCTACAGCCGCGTCACCGAGGGGGCCATCCCCGTCCAGGACGCCGGCCTGATCGACGCCGTCCGCGCGGGCCGGGTGGAGGTGGTCGCCGCGGTCGACGCCTTCGAGGGCGACGAGGTCCTCCTCGCCGACGGCACCCGCGTCGCCCCCGACGCCGTCATCGCCGCGACCGGCTACACCCGCGCCCTGGAGGGCCTGGTCGGCCACCTGGACGTCCTCGACCCGCACGGCAAGCCCCTCGTCCACGGCGCGCGCACCCCGCGGAAGGCCCCCGGCCTGTACTTCACCGGCTTCACCAACCCCATCAGCGGCATGCTGCGCGAACTCGCCATCGACGCGGAGAACATCGCCAGGGCGGTCGCCAAGCGGGCCGGTTCGGGGGTGTCACGGCTGGTGGGGTGAGCGATGGGGCCGACGCCGGGCCGGGCTTCACAAGTTTGTCCGCACGGGCAGTTCCTGACGTTGTGTCAGGCCGCGGCGTCACCGGCGAGCGGGCCGCCGGGGACGTGGCCCGTACCCTGCGCCTCGGCGCCCAGCGGCTCGTCGCCGCCGTTCTCGACTGCGAGAAGCCGGTCGTCGCCGCCGTGAACGGTGTCGCGGCCGGCCTCGGCGCCCATCTGGCCCTCGCCTGCGATCTGGTCCTGGCCGCCGAATCGGCCCGTTTCATCGAGGTCTTCGTACGCCGCGGCCTGGTCCCCGACGCGGGCGGCGCCTACCTCCTGCCCCGCCTGGTCGGACCTCTGCGGGCGAAGGAGCTGATGTTCTTCGGCGACGCCCTCTCCGCGTCCGAGGCCGAACGGCTGGGCCTGGTCAACCGGGTCGTACCGGACGCCGAGCTGGCCGCCACGACCCGGGAGTGGACCGCCCGCCTCGCCGCGGGCCCGACGCGCGCCCTCGCCCTGGCCAAGCAGCTCGTCAACGCCTCCCTCGACAGCGACCGCGGCACCGCCTTCGCCGCGGAGGCCGCCGCGCAGGAGATCAACATGACGACCTCCGACGCCAGGGAGGGCCTGGAGAGCTTCGTGCGGCGCCGGGCACCGAGGTTCACGGGGCGCTGAGGGCCTCGCCGGCCCCGAAAGTCCCCGAAGCGGGCTTCCCATCTGATACGCCGTCAGGTTCACTGTTCCCGTGATGGGAACCGCAGCGATGGCGGCCGCCGCCGTCCGCTACCTCAGGTCGTCCGGCCGCGCCGCGCCCCGCCCCGTGGCGGCGCTGCCCCGGCCGGAGTTGCGCTGTGTGGGTGCCGACGAGCGGGCGCCGGTGGACCAGGGCGCGTTCCGGCGGGTGCTCGGGAACTTCGCGACCGGCGTGGCCGTTGTCACGGCACCGGCGGCCGCGGGCGAGACCTCTCCCGCGGGCTTCGCCTGCCAGTCCTTCTCCTCGCTGTCCCTCGATCCTCCGCTGATCGCCTTCATGGTCGGCCGCGCGTCGACGACCTGGCCGCGGATCGCCCGCGCGGGCGCCTTCTGCGTGAACGTGCTGGCGGCCGGGCAGGGCGAGCTGTGCCGTGGCTTCGCGGTGACCGGCGGCGACAAGTTCGCGGGGGTGGCGTACGACGCCGCTCCCTTCTCCGGTGCGCCCCGGCTCCTCGGCGCGGTGGCGTGGATCGACTGCACGATCCACGCCGTTCACACCGGGGGTGACCATCTGATCGTGGTGGGGCGGGTGGACGCCCTCGGCGCGGCCGAGACGGGCGAGCCGCTGCTCTTCCACCGAGGGCGGTTCGCCCGGCTGGAGACCTGACCTCCGCCTTGCCCGGACCACCGGGCGAGGGCCGGAGCGGAACCCCTCACGGACCGCCGGGCGAGGTCCACAACCCGCCAGGACCACCAACCCGGGACCCCGGGAACCCGCCCAGCCCACCGGCCCGGACCCCGGAAACCCGCCCGGACCACCGGGCCGAACCCCGGACGGAAACCTGCCCGGACCACCGGCCCGAACCCCGGAAACCCGCCCGGACCGCCAATCCGAACCCGCGAACCCGCCCGCACCACCGAGCCGGAACCGAGAACCCGCCCGCACCACCACCCCGCCCCCGAAAGCCCGCGCGCACCACCACCCCGCCCCCGAGAACCCGCCCGAACCCTCAGGCCAGGCCCCGGGAACCCGCCCGAACCACCAACCCGGGACCCGAAAGCCCGCCCGGACCCTCAGGCCAGCGCCGGTACCCCGGCCGTCCTGCGCCGGATCACCAGCACCATCAGCGCGGCCGCCGCGCACAGCGCGCCCGAAGCGAACCACACGATGTCGTAGGAGCCGAAGACGTCCCGGGCGACACCGCCGACGAAGGCGACCACCGCCGCGCCGATCTGGTGCGAGGCCAGTACCCAGCCGAAGACGATCGCGCTGTCCTCGCCGTAGTGCTCGCGGCACAGAGCGATGGTCGGCGGGACGGTGGCGACCCAGTCCAGGCCGTAGAACACGATGAAGAACAGCATCGGGGGGTGCACGTTCGGCGCCAGCAGCATCGGCAGGAACAGCAGCGAGATGCCGCGCAGGGCGTAGTAGACGGCGAGCAGGCGGCGGGCCTCGAAGCGGTCGGTGAACCAGCCGGAGGCCACCGTGCCGATGACGTCGAAGACGCCGATGACGGCGAGCAGCGAGGCCGCGGCGGTGATCGGCATGCCGTGGTCGTGGGCGGCGGGGACGAAGTGGGTCTGGATCAGGCCGTTGGTGGAGGCGCCGCAGATCGCGAAGGAGCCGGCCAGCAGCCAGAAGGGGCCGGTGCGCGCGGCCGAGAACAGCACCTTCACCGCGCGGCGGGCGGCGCCCTGGACCGGGTCGGGCTTCGGCACGAACTCCTGGGCGCCGTAGGGCCGCATGCCCACGTCGGCCGGGTGGTCGCGCAGCAGCAGCCAGACGAAGGGCACCACGGCCAGGGCGGCGAGCGCGACCGTGACGGCGGCCGGGCGCCAGTCGTGGCGGTCGACGATCCAGGACAGCAGCGGCAGGAAGATCAGCTGCCCGGACGCGGACGCGGCGGTGAGGATGCCGGTGACCAGGCCGCGCCGCTCGGTGAACCAGCGGTTGGTGACCGTCGCGGCGAACGCCAGCGCCATGGATCCGGTGCCGAGGCCGACCAGCAGGCCCCAGCACAGCAGCAACTGCCAGGGTGCGGTCATCCACACGGTCAGGCCCGAGCCGAGCGCGATCACCGTGAGGGCGACGGCCACCACCTTGCGGATGCCGAAGCGGTCCATCAGCGCCGCGGCGAACGGCGCGGTCAGCCCGTACAGCGCGAGGTTGACGGAGACGGCGGCGCCGACGGTGCCGCGCGACCAGCCGAACTCCTCGTTCAGCGGATCGAACATCAGTCCGGGCAGGGTGCGGAATGCGGCGGCGCCGATGATCGTCACGAAGGCGACGGCGGCGACGAACCAGGCGCGGTGGACGCGCCGGCGGTCGCGGGCGGGCTTCGGTTCCCGCATGGCGTCTGCGGCGATCTGGCTTGTCTGGTTCACGACATTCAGCCTCCGGGATTCGGCCACGCCCATCGAGTGGCCCGAAGGACAGCATTCGTTAGAATCGGGCCATGAGCAGGGAGCCGGAGTTCCGCCCGCACCGCGTCGTCGTCCTGGCCCTCGACGGGCTGCTCCCCTTCGAGCTGGGCATCCCGCACCGGATCTTCGGCCGCCCCAAGGACGCCCGGGGGCGGCATCTGTACGAGGTGATCACCTGCTCGGTGCGCCCGCCCGGCCCGGTGGAGACCGACGCCGACTTCGCCATCCAGGTCGGCCACGGCCCGGAGGCCCTGGCCACCGCCGACACCGTGATCGTCCCGGCCTCCTACGAGCTGGGCCCGGTCTTCGAGCGGGGCGCGCTGACCGAGGAGCTGAAGGCGGCGCTCGCCCGCGTACGCCCCGGCACCCGGCTCGCCTCCATCTGCACCGGCGTGTACGTCCTGGCCGCCGCCGGTTACCTCGACGGCCGCCCCGCGACCACGCACTGGGCCGACGCCGAGCACTTCCGGCGGACCTTCCCGCAGGTCGACCTGGACCCCGATGTGCTGTTCATCGACGACGGTGACGTGCTGACCTCGGCGGGCGTCGCGGCCGGCATCGACCTGTGCCTGCACATCGTCCGCCGTGACCACGGCACGGCCGTCGCCAACGAGGTGGCCCGCCGTACGGTCGTGCCGCCGCACCGGGACGGCGGGCAGGCGCAATACATCGAGCGGCCGGTGCCCGACCCGCAGCAGGCGACCACCACGACGGCCCGCGCCTGGGCGCTCGGCCGGCTGCACGAGCCGATCCAGCTGCGGGACATGGCCGCGCAGGAGTCCATGTCGGTACGGACCTTCACCCGCCGCTTCCGCGAGGAGACCGGCGCCAGCCCCGGCCAGTGGCTCACCCAGCAGCGCGTCGAACGGGCCCGGCATCTGCTGGAGTCCACCGACCTGTCCGTCGACCAGATCGCCCGGGGCGCCGGTTTCGGCACGGCCCAGTCGATGCGCCAGCATCTGCAGACGGCCCTCGGCGTCACCCCGACCGCTTATCGCCGCACCTTCCGGGTCGCCGGACGCGACGGCGCGGCCGTGCCCGACGGCGGGGCCGTGCCCGACGGCGGTGCCGTGCCCGACGGCGGGGCGCGCGTGGGGGCCTGACGCACAGGCGCCGCCGGGCGCGCGGACACACCCGCACCCGCCGCCCACAGAACGTCAGCACCGCCCGAGCAAGGCGCCGCCCTCAGAACGTCAGCACCGCCCGAGCAACCCGCCCCGCCCGCGCGTCCTGCGCCGCCTTGTCGAAGTCCTCCACCGGATACGTCCGCGTCACCAGCTCGTCCAGCATCAGCCGCCCGGCCCGGTACAGCTCGGCGTACCGGGCGATGTCCCGCTGCGGCCGCGAGGAGCCGTAGCGGCAGCCGAGGACCGACTTGTCGAGGTAGAGGGAGGAGACGAGGAAGGACGCCTCGGCGGTGGCGGGCGGCACGCCGAGCAGGACCGCCTGTCCGTGCCGGTCGAGCAGGTCCACGGCCCGGCGGATCAGGTCGACACGGCCCACACACTCGAACACGTGGTCGGCTCCACAGGGCAGTACCCCGGCCACCTCGTCGGCCGAGGTGAAGAAGTCGGTCGCGCCGAACCGCCGGGCGGCCTCCGCCTTGTCCGGGTCGGCGTCGACGGCCACGATGCGAGTGGCACCCGCGAGCCGGGCGCCCTGGACGACATTGAGCCCGACCCCGCCCGCGCCGATGACGACGACCCGGTCCCCCGCCTCCACCCGGGCCCGGTTGAGGACGGCCCCGACCCCGGTGAGCACCGCGCAGCCGATGAGCGCGGCGGACGGCATGGGGATGTCCTCCGGCAGCCGGACGGCCTGCACGGCCTTGACCAGGGTCCGTTCGGCGAAGGCGGAGTTGGCGGCGAACTGGAACAGCGACGCCCCCGCGCGCGTGAAGGGCCGCCCCGGGCGCCCGATGGCCTGTCGGCACATGGTCGGCCGGCCCCGGTCGCACTCGGCGCAGGCACCGCAGCAGGCCAGGGTGGACAGGGCCACACGGTCGCCGGGCTCGACATGGCCGACCCCCTCGCCGACCTGTTCCACCACCCCGGCGCCCTCGTGGCCCAGCACCACCGGCACGGGGAACGGGATCGTGCCGTCGAGGACCGACAGATCGCTGTGACACAGCCCCGCCGCCGACACGGCCACCAGCACCTCGCCGGGCCCCGGGTCCCGCACCTGAAGGTCGTCCACGACCTCGGCCCGCCTGCCGTCGAACACCACACCACGCATTGCGGCCACTCCCCTATCCCCTGGGTTCCCTGGGCAGTCCGAGCACCCGCTCGGCGTTGATCGTGCGCTGGATCTGGTCCGAGCCGCCGTAGATCGTGTCGGCACGGGAGAACAGGAACAGATGCTGATCGGCGTCGAGTTCGTACGGCTCCGAGGCCGACCACACGGCGGGCCC
This sequence comes from Streptomyces sp. NPDC006458, assembly GCF_040612135.1. Lineage (NCBI taxonomy): Bacteria > Bacillati > Actinomycetota > Actinomycetes > Kitasatosporales > Streptomycetaceae > Streptomyces > Streptomyces sp. NPDC006458. The sequence continues at coordinate 69,256 of NZ_JBEXPR010000007.1, forward strand.
AACTCCCGCCGCCGCGCCCCGCGCCAGCACGGCCAGCTCCCCCAGCCGCTGGTGCCAGCCGGCCCACAGCAGCTTCGCCGTACTGGGGCCGCTCGTGCCGCCGAGCGTGCGCAGCGCGTGCCAGCGCATGACGCGCAGGTCGGCCCACTGCCGTACGAGACGGGTCACCCCGTACTTGTGCAGTCCCAGGGCCGCGCTGCGGACCAGGGAGATGACACCGCCCTTGGCGGCGCTGTAGTTGGCCTGGGAGACGGACCCCTGGTGATTGCCGCTGGTGAAGCCGAGCAGGGTGCCGGTCCGCTGCCGGCGCATCACCGCCGAGGCGGCCCGGAACACGGTGAACGTGCCCTTGAGATGGGTGGCCAGGACGGGATCCCACTCCTCCTCGGACATGTTGAACAGCATCCGTTCGCGCAGGATGCCCGCGACGCACACCGCCCCGTCGAGGCGTCCGTACGCCGACAGCGCGGTGTCGACGACGCGTCGGCCGCCGGCCATGGTGGAGATGTCGTCCGCCACGGCGACGGCCTCACCGCCCGCGGCCTCGATCTCCTTGACCACGGCGTCGGCGATCTCGCTGGTGGGTGAGGCGCCGTCGACGGCGACGCCGTAGTCGTTGACCACGACCCGTGCGCCCTCGGCGGCCGCCGCCCGTGCCACCGCACGGCCGATGCCTCGTCCCGCCCCGGTCACCGCGACGACCTTGCCGCTCAAGAAGTTCCCCATACCTGGCCCCTCCCCGCCGTTTCTGACGGATCGTTAGATTCTATGTCCCGACGGACGGGCCAGGACAAGCCCCGGGGAGGCACCGATGGCACTGCCGGCCGAGTTCCACGAGAACGCCAAGAGGGTGAACAACTGGGGCCGCTGGGGGGCCGACGACGAGATCGGCACCCTGAACCTCGTCACCGACGCGGTGGTGCGCGAGGCAGCGGCCTGTGTGCGCACGGGGCGCCGCGTCCCGCTCGCGCTGCCGCTGCGGCAGGACGGGGTGCAGACGGGCATGATCCCGGGCCGGATCGATCCCCTGCACGCGATGGTGCAGGTCAATCAGGAGTTGTTCGGGCCGGGGACGGTGGCGTGCAGCGACGACGTGGTGACGATGGGCCTGCAGGCGGGCACGCACTGGGACGCCCTGCCGCATGTCTCGCACTCGGGCCGGCTCTACAACGGCCGCCCGGCCGGCACCGTCACCGCGCACGGCGGCGCCGGGTTCGCGGGCATCGACAAGGCACGGCACCTCGTCTCGCGCGGGGTGCCGCTGGACGTGGCACGCGGCGTGGGGTCGAACGGCTGGACGGCGGCCACGCGGTGACCCCCGAGGACCTGGAGGCGGCCGAGGAGTTCGCGGGCACGCGCGTGCGGGCCGGTGACGTGGTGCTGGTGCGCACCGGGCAGATGCGGGTGCTGCCGGCCGGGGACCGGCACGCGTACGCGTATCCGTCTCCGGGTCTGTCGGTGCGCACGCCCGAGTGGTTCCACGCGCGCGATGTGGCCGCGGTCGCGAACGACACCCTGACGTTCGAGATCTTCCCGCCCGAGATCGAGGACCTGTGGCTGCCGGTGCACGCCCTGCACCTGGTGGAGATGGGCATGCTCCAGGGGCAGAACTGGAATCTGGAGGAGTTGTCCACAGCCTGTGGACAAGCGGGCCGCCACACCCTCCTGCTGTCGGCGATGCCCGAACCCTTCGTCGGCGCGACAGGAACCCCCGTGGCGCCAGTGGCCGTTCTCTGAACCGGGGGCCCGCCCGCACCTGGAGGTCCCGGACCCCCGCACCCTCCGGCTGACGGCGCGCAACTGCCCGCCCCGAGCACGGCATCGCGCGCCGCCGACCGGCTCCGGCGTTCCCACCCCGCCCCTTCCGACCCCGAAGGGGACCGCCGCCGGATCACGACCCACGCTCGCCGAGGGCTCCCGTCACCGGAGCCCTCGCCGTCCCCTCACGGCGAATCGCTACTCACAAGCGTGATCAAACGGACACGGGACGTCAACACCTACACGGAGAATTGTTACTTGCGCCCGATTTGGGCATGGAGCGCACGGAAGCACAACCGGGCGCATCCGGGCCCGTCGGCGGCGGAGAGCGGACGGAGGCCGCACCCGTGCCCCGGGCGTGCCCCGGGCGTGCCCCGGGCGTGCCTCGGGCGTGCCCCGGGCGTACCTCGGGACGACCGCGAGGGGGTCACACCGCCTCGTACGCCAGCCCCTTGTACGCCGACACGCTGCCGCCGTACGCCACGGTCGCGGCACGCGGCCCGGGACATCGGTCCAGTTCGCACCAGATGCGCTTGCCCGCGCCGTCGGGGCTCCAGCCCCAGCGGTCGGCCAGTCCGTCCACCAGGGCGAGTCCGCGCCCTCCGGTCTCCTCGCCGTCGGCGCAACGCGGCACCGGGGCGCGGTCGCTGGTGTCGGCGACCTCCAGGCGCACGGGCGCCGGTCCGGCCACGAGCGGCAGCACCAGGCGCAGTACGGCCGGCCGGCCGGTGTGCACCACGGCGTTGGTGACCAGTTCGGACACGAGCAGAATCAGGGTCTCGGCGAGCGGCTCGTCGCCACCCACCCCCGCACCGGCGAGCCGCGCACGCACCCACCTCCGGGCTCGCCCCACCTCCGCGGGGTCGGGCCGGACCTCCAGCTGCACTTGAAGCACCTGCACCGCTCACACCATCCGAACCGGCGGACACAAAGGCTCGCGCCTCACGAGGGCCACGATCGTAGCCATTTTCTGCATGACCAGAACAACGGCCAGAGCAAGGGTCACGGAACGTGAATCCCTTACAGGACAGCTTGGTTGACGTTCCGTCACCCCAACAAGCGCTTCGGGCATATTCCAGCGCGAAGGAGTACCCCTGCGGCATACTGTGCGACGCCCGCCGCGAGAGGTCGAACAGGCGGTGGCTTCTCGCACTCCCGCCCCACGAGCAGCGGCGCGCACCGCCGGATCCGGGGCCGCCTCAGAGGCAACTCCGGCATGGCTCGTCCCCGGAACCACTCGCATCCCACACAAGGTACCGGAGCGGGACGCCGACTCCAGGACGTGACGAGTCACGCGTAGGACACAACCCGATATCAACGCTCCGTGATTCCGATACGCCACGATCCGCGACACCCCTGCGCCCTTTGAGCCGTTCCCGCAGGCCGACGCCCCGTCAGCCCGCCGAGGCCGACAGATCGCGGGCCAACAACTCCTCACTGTCCGTGCCGCCTCCCGCACGATACGTCCGTACCCATGCCCGCTTCAGATGCAGATGCACCTCCGACTCCCAGGTGAATCCCATGCCGCCGTGCACCTGGAGACAGTCCCGCGCCCCGCGTACGGCGGCCTCGTCGGCCAGCAGCCGGGCGGCGGCGATGTCGGCCGGGTCGGCGGTCACGGCCGCCGCGTAGACGGCGGCCCGGGCCAGCTCCGTACGCACCAGCAGATCGGCGCAGAGATGCCGCACGGCCTGGAACGCTCCGATCGGCCTGCCGAACTGCTCCCGCACTCGGGCGTGTTGCACGGCCGGCTCACCGGCGTCCGGCGGAACCGAGCTGCTCGGCCGCCGTCAGCAGCGATACGACGGGGTCCGGCGCGGCGGCCGGGCCGCGCACCCGGTGCAGCGGCGTCAACGGGTCGACCGACCGCAGCGGTACGGCCTGCGGACCGCCCCCTCCGGGACCCCAGGTCGCCAACTCCCGCCCGCCGCGCCCGGACCCCCGACCACCACGTCTGCCTCCGCCAGCCACTCCACCAACCCCCCGTCGGCGGGCGGAGTTCTTCGCGGTGCCCGGCGTCCTGCGCGGCTTCGACCAAAAGCAGATGGCCTGGCGCCTCGGTGCGAAGGGGGTCTTCGAGGCGTACGGCGAACTCCCCGACGGCGACCCGGCCGTCCTGCCGCCGCCGCCCGCCGAGGGCACCTCCGTGCGCTGGATCTACTGGACCTCCGGCACGACCTCCGCCCCCAAGGGCGTCCCGCACACCGACCGTTCACTGATCGCGGGCGGTTCCTGCCTCGCCCACGCGCTGCGGCCCCGGCCGGGCGACATCGGCTCGATCGCCTTCCCGTACGCCACATAGGCGGCCCCGACTACCTGGTGATGCTGCTGCTGTACGGCTTCCCGGCGGTGCTGTTCGAGCAGTTCGCGCTGCCGGACTCGCTGGAGGACCTCCGCCGGCACGGCGTGACCGTCGCGGGCGGGTCGACGGCGTTCTACTCGATGTTCCTCACCGAGCAGCGCAAGCGGCCCGGCGCCAAGGTCGTGCCGAGTCTGCGGCTGCTCGCGGGCGGCGGGGCGCCGAAGCCGCCGGAGCTGTACCACGCGGTGACCCGGGAGTTGGGCGTGATCCTCACCCACGGCTACGGCATGACCGAGGTGCCGATGATCACCATGGGCGACCCGGACGACAGCGCCGAGCATCTGGCGACGACCGAGGGACGGCCGCCCGGGGGCATGGAGATCCGGATCGTGGACGGCGAGGTGCGGCTGCGCGGGGAGGCGGTGTGCCAGGGGTATCTGGACCCGGCGCAGACCGCCGAGGCCTTCGACACCGAGGGGTTCCTGCGGACCGGGGACCTCGGGCATCTCACCCCGAGCGGCCATCTGATGCTCACCGGGCGGCTGAAGGACGTGATCATCCGCAAGGGCGAGAACGTCTCGGCGAGGGAGATCGAGGACCTGCTGGCCGCGCATCCGGCCGTCGGGGACGTGGCGGTGACCGGACTTCCCGACGCCGAACGCGGCGAACGCGTCTGCGCGGTCGTGGAGCAGCCGGACGGGGCCGCGCCGCTGACGCTGGCGGACGTGACGTCGTATCTGCGCGCGGAAGGGCTGTCCGTGCACAAGCTGCCGGAGCAACTGGAGGTGGTGGACGCCCTTCCGCGGGGCGAGACGCTGCGGAAGGTGCTCAAGTACAAGCTGCGGGAGCGCTACGCGGGCACGTGAGGTGCCGATGGCTCACGGGCGCGTTCGGGCGCGTCTGGCGCGTCTGGCGCGTGAGGTGCCGATGGCTCACGGGCGCGTTCGGGCAGGTCTGGCACGTGGGGCGCGGATGCCGCACGAGCGCGTTCGGGCACGCGGGGCGCGGGTGCTACTCGGGGACGGTGAAGTAGCGGGCGAAGGCGGGGACCAGCTCCGCCTCGCCGACCCTGCCGTCGTCGTCGGCGTCGAGTGCCGCCGCGGCCTCCTGCGCGACGGCCTCGGCGACGCCCAGGATGACGAGCACGCGCGCGGTGTCGGTGACCGTGACCGCGCCGTCCCCGTCGGTGTCGGCGACGTCCAGGGCAGCGTGCAGGAAGGGGCGGGCGATCTCCGCGAACCGGTCCGGGTTGTCGCGCAGCCGCTTGACCGCGCCGTCGACGAACTCCTCGCGGGTGATGCGCTGGTCGCCGTCCCGGTCCGCTATCCCCGCCATGCCCTGCCAGAACGCCTCGGCGCCCGCGTACAGCGCCTGCCCCTTGTCGGAGCGGGCGGGCGTGCCGAACTCGGCGAGCAGCGCCTTGGCGGCGCCGCTGAAGTCCTGGCGGTCGATGTAGCCGTTGCCGTCCTGGTCGAAACCGGCGAACCTGGCCGCGATCCTGCGCTCGTACTCGCTGCTGACCATGTCTCTCGGGCCGCCTCACATGACGTCGGGGTGCTTCAGGCACGGAGCGTACGACGCCGGGCGGCCCACCGGAGCGGGAAAACGACGGATGTGCCAAGACCGGGGGAATTTCGGAACAACAATGTGGCATTGCGGGCGGGCCTTCACGCCGACAGAGGACGGTCCTCCTCCGCGACCGCCGCACTGACGTCGGCGTGGACGTCGAACAGCCGGCGCACTCCCAGGGCGCCGATGACGCGGTTGACGTGGGAGCCCTCGGCAGCCCCCTCGGCGGGCAGGATGAGGCGCAGCCGGCCCTGGCAGGAGCGCAGCAGTCGGCGGGTGGCGATGAGCACGCCTATGCCGCTGGAATCGCAGAAGACGACCTCGGAGAGGTCGACGACGAGGCAGTGGCGGCCGTCGGCCACCTTGTCGTGGACCCGCTGGCGCAAAACCGGCGATGTCACCAGGTCCAGCTCGCCCGTCACCCGGAGCACGGCCCAGTCACCGCGCTCGTCATCGGTCACATTGAACGTCACCACCATGCCCTTCATTCGCGGAACTTCCCGGAACAGCCCGGAAACGGAAGCAGAGCCTACGCTTCCTTTCAGCGCGGCTGCCCAGCCGCCGTTCCCTGAAACACGGCACCGGAAACGGGAGCTGATCAGAAGAGGCTTGTTTCAGTCGCACTTGATCCTGTTCGATCGACTTGTCATCAAGCTTGATCAAGAACAGGGTGGGTAAGCACGGCAGAAGGCACGAGGTGCACCAAAGGTCCACTATCACTCGGGGCTCGCAGGGGGGCGCACATTGCCATAAAGGGGCGTGCGTTGTCAGATGTGCCGACTACATTCGAGAACGCGGTGGACGCACGCTTGTCACGGACCGGACGGGAGCAGGGGGAGGGGGCCGCATGGCGACGAAGGACGCACAGCCCCGCTGGGACCGCAGGATGCAACAGCGCCTCGCCCGTGGCGAGGCGGCGGCCCTCGGCGAGTTCTACGACCGCTTCGCCTCACTCGTGCACGGCCTCGCCCACACCGTCCTCGGCGACGAACGCGCCGCCGACGGCGTCACCCGGGACGTCTTCGCCCACGTGTGGGAGCACCCCGACAGCTACGACCCCCGGCAGGGCCCGCTGCGCTCCTGGGTCGCCACACTGACCCACCGGCTGGCCGTGCAGCGGCTGCGCGCCACGGAGACCGCCGCGCTGGAGCGGGGCCGCCCCGGCAGCACGGAGGAACTGGAGCACAAGGTCGGCCACGCCTCCGTCGCCGCCCGCGCCGACTACATCGTGCAGTCCATGCCCGCGCCCCTGCGCGCCGCGCTGGAGCTGGCCTACTTCCAGCGCCGCGACTACCGCCAGGCCGCCGTCGACCTCGGCGTCACCGAGGACGAGGCCCGCCGCCGCCTGCGCCTCGGCCTCCAGCTCCTGTCCACCGCGCACGACGCCGGTGCCCCCGGCGCACCCCCGGGATGCGGAGGTGCGGCGTGACCGAGCCGAACCCGTTCGGGGCGTACGACGACCGGGAGGGGCCGCGCGACCACGAGGGGCCGCCGCGGGGCGACGGGCCGGGATCCGAGGGCTCCGGAGGGCCTGGAGGGTCTGGAGGGCCCGTGGGCTCCACCGGGTCCGGCGTCGGCGGCTCCGGCTCCGGCTCCGGCTCCGGCTCCGGCTCCGGCTCCGGTGACGCTGGTTCTGGTTCTGGTTCTGGTTCTGGTTCCGGTTCCGGTTCCGGTTCCGGCTTCGGGGAGTCCTCCGGCGCGGCCGGGCCGCCCCGGATACCGCTCCCCCGCGCCTCCGTCGAGGACAGCGGCGTACCGCTGCCGGCGCCGGCCCCGCGGGAGGTGGTGCCGCTCGTGCTGGAGCACCAGGTGCTGAAGGCACTGCTCGGCGCGTGGGCGCTGGCCGCGTGCTCGACGGAGGAGACCGCCGCCGTCGAGGAGCACCTCGGTGACTGCGGCACCTGCGCGGAGGAGGCGCTGCGGCTGCGCGAGGCGGTCGGACTGCTCCAGCGGCCCGAGCCGCTCGACCTCAAACCCGGCCTGCGCACCCGTGTCCTCGCCGGCTGCCTGGAGCGGCGCCCGCCGCGCATCCCGGTGCCGCCTGGGCCACCGCCTACGACGCCGAGACCGCCCGCCTCGACGCGCTGCTCCAGGACTTCGGGGACGCCGAGTGGCACGCGCCCGTGCGGCTGCGCTGGTTCGGTGGCGAGGAGTTCGACAACCGCCGTACCACCGTCGCCGGGGTCATCGCGCATCTCATGGCGGTCGACGGGCTGGTCGCGCTCTCCCTCGGCCTCGGCGACCCGCTCGGCGACGCCACGGACCCGCCCGGCGCGGGCGGTCCGGCCGCGCGCACCGAGGCGTACTGGCGCGACTCGCACTTCCCGCCCACCCGCACGGTGCGGACGCCCTGGCGGGAGCAGAGCCACGACATCGTGCGCACCGTGTCCTTCACGGGCGGCACCTCGGGCGGCCTCAGCGTGTCCTACGGAGCCTTCGAACTGTCCCTGCACGACGCGATGATGGACCGGGCCTTCGCGTGCTGGGTCCACGCGGAGGACATCGCCGAGGCCGTGGACTACCCCTACGACCCGCCCTCCGGCCGCCATCTGCACGGGATGATCGACCTCGCCGCGAGGATGCTGCCCACCGCGCTGGCCTCCCGGCGGCAGGCCGGGCTGGCCTCCCGGGGGCCCGAGCGCCATCTGGTGGCCGCCGGTGAGCCCGGCCGGAGCCTTCGGCTGGAGATCGAGGGGACGGGTGGCGGTGAGTGGCTGATCCCGCTGGACTCCCCCGCGGCGGTGGGTTCCGTCGCGCACGAGGTGGCTCATGTCGCCCTGGACGACGTGGAGTTCTGCCGGCTGGCCGCGGGGCACGTTCCTCCGGAGGAGGCCGCGGCTGGGCAGGTCGGCGACCGGGACGCCATCAGGGACGTCCTGTACGCGACGGCTTCCTTGAGCCGGATGTAGCGGGGCTGGCGCGTATCACCAGGTGCGGGTGCGGCTGTGGCTGCGGGGTACGGGTGCGGGTGCGGGTGCGGCTGCGGGGTACGGGTGCGGGTGCGGCTGTGGCTGCGGCTGCGGCTGCGGCTGCGGCTGCGGCTGCGGCTGCGGCTGCGGCTGCGGCTGCGGCTGCGGCTGCGGCTGCGGCTGCGGCTGCGGCTGCGGGTGCGGGTGCGGGTGATCGTGGGTTGCTCGCGCAGTTCCCCGCGCCCCTAGGGACACGCCGTCACCCTCAGTCCCAAGAGGAACCGCACGCCCAGCCACCCACAACCGGCACCCGCGACCAACCAGTCGGCCATGCCCTCAGGGGCGCGGGGAACTGCGCGATCAGCCACCCACAACCGGCAGCCGCCGGCGTCAGGCGAACACGACCGTCCGGCGGCCGTTGAGGAGGATCCTCCGCTCGGCGTGCCACTTCACGGCCCGCGCCAGCGCCTGGCACTCAACATCGCGCCCGATCGCGACCAGCTGGTCGGGGGTGACGTCGTGGGACACCCGCTCGACCTCCTGCTCGATGATCGGCCCCTCGTCGAGGTCGGCGGTGACGTAGTGCGCGGTCGCCCCGATGAGCTTCACACCCCGCGCATGCGCCTGGTGGTACGGCTTGGCGCCCTTGAAGCTCGGCAGGAAGGAGTGGTGGATGTTGATGATCCGCCCGCTGAGCTGCTTGCACAGGTCGTCGGAGAGGACCTGCATGTAGCGGGCGAGGACGACCAGTTCGACGTCCTGCTCGCGGACCAGCTCCAGCAGCCGCGCCTCGGCCTCGGGCTTGGTGTCCCGCGTCACCGTGATGTGGTGGAAGGGAATGTCGTAGGAAGCCACCAGCTCGGCGAATTCGGTGTGATTGGACACCACGGCCGCGATCTCGACGGGCAGCGCGCCGATGCGTGCGCGGAAGAGCAGGTCGTTCAGGCAGTGCCCGAACTTGCTGACCATCAGCACGACCCGCATCCGGTCCTCGGCCCGGTGGATCTGCCAGTCCATGTGGAAGGAGTCACCGATCGCCGCGAAGCTCGCCCGCAGCTTCTCCACCGTCACCGGTGCCTCTGCCGAGAAGTGGACGCGCATGAAGAACAGACCCGTGTCGTGGTCGCCGAACTGCTGGCTGTCCTCGATGTTGCAGCCGGTCATGAACAGGTAGCTCGACACGGCGTGCACGATGCCCTGCTTGTCGGGACAGGACAGCGTCAGGACGTACTGCTCGGCCGGGGCCGCGGCTCGGGTGGGCTGCTCGTTCATGCAGGAAAGGGTCCCACACGCGGCCGAGCCACCGGCAACCGTTCCGCTAGGCGGACCGCGTCATGATCTGCAGCACTTCCAGCGAGCGCGGCGGGGTGTCGGGGTCGTCCCCGTCCGCGGTGGCCATCCGTACGTGCGCGTCGCGCGCGGCCCGTACCGCCTCGGGCCAGCCGGCGTTCTCCAGGTAGGAGCTGACCGGAGCGTCCGGGCCGACCTGGTGCATGATCCGCAGCACCCGCAGCACGGCGGTGTCGATGAGCGCCGCCTCCTGGGAGTCGCGGAAGATCGTGCCGACGTATTTCTCGGCGGACCAGTTGTCCAGCCAGGTGTCCTCCACCAGCCGGTACACGGCGTCGGTGACGTCTCCGTAGCCGTCGATCCCGGCCAGCCAGACGTCCCGCTGGAACACCGGGTCGGAGAGCATGTGCAGCGCGGAGCGCACATTGCTGCGCCAGCGCCACCACGGCATGTCGTTGAGTGGCATGCCGCCCATGGTGGAGGAGCGACGGCCGCGACGGGAAGAGTTCTCCGAACCTTGCACGGTCATCGATCGTACGTTCCTCATCTCACGTGTCGGAACAGTCCCCCGTAATTCACCTCGATGTCACTCGCTGTTGCCTGAAGGAGACTCCAGGGTTAGGGATGCGGGGGAATCGTGCGTGGACATGACCGGCAGGCTAAGCGACCGCAGCACATTCCTCCCCACCCTCACCAGGCCCGTCAGGAGAAGCATCCGCGCAGCGGGGGCCCTGGTGACGCTCGCGTCGCTGGCCGTCGGCTGCGGGGCCATCCCCGGCGTCACGGGGAGCGACGGGGACGACCGCATCACCGTCATGACCTGGGCACCCCAGGACACGAACGCGACCAACAAGCCCGGAATGCCCGCATTCGCCCGCGCCTTCGCGCGCTGGGTCAACTCCCGCGGCGGCATCAACGGCCGCAAGCTGCACGTGGCGACGTGCAACGAGCGCGACGACTCGGTGTCCGCCGCGAAGTGCGCCCGGCGTGCGGTGAAGGAGAACGCCGTCGCCGTCGTCGGCTCCTACAGCCAGCACCCGAACTCCTTCTTCCCGATCCTGGAGAGCGCCGGCATCCCCTACATAGGCGGGTACGGCATCACCAACGACGAGTTCACCTCGCCCCTGTCCTACCCCGTCAACGGCGGCCAGCCGACCCTTCTCGCGGGACTCGGCCAGGAGCTCGCCGACGACTGCGGCGCCGTCTCCCTGGTGCGGCCCGACACCATCGGCGGCGACCAGCTGCCCGTGATGCTCAACGCCGGGCTGAAGGCCGGCGGCCACGAGCCCGCCGGGGACGTGCGGGCCGCCGAGGACGCCACCGAGTTCTCCGGACAGAGCCGCAGCGCCCTGGGCGAGGCGACCGCCGACTCCTCCGGCTTCTCCGATTCCTCAGGTTCCTCAGGTTCCTCCGGTTCCTCCGGCTCCTCCACCACCGGCTGTGTGGTGCCCGCCCTCGGCGACCGCACCGGCACCTTCATGGACTCCTTCCGGCGCGCCCGCGAGGAGTACCCCGAGGTGCGCACCGGCACCGTCCTCGGCAGCGTCGACCAGACCGCCATCGACGCCTCCGGTGGCAGGTCGGGCCCCTACGAGGGGTCGTACATCACCGGCTGGTACCCGGTGGAGACCGATCCGCGCTGGGACCGGATGAAGGGCGTGATCCGCGAGCAGGCGTTCACCGACACCCGCATCGACCCCGCGGACGCCGCCGTGCAGACCAGCTGGATCGCCTACACCGTGCTGATGGCCGCGCTGGAGAAGATCGGCGCCGGCGAGGTGACCGCCGACACCGTGCGGCGCACCCTGGACAGCGGGCTGGAGATCGAGACCGGCGGGCTCACCCCGACCCTGCGCTGGCGGTTCCAGGACCGCCTCGCCTCCATCGGTTTCCCCCGCCTGGTCAACACCGACGTGACCCTCCAGGTCGTCCGCGACGGCCGGCTGGTCGCGGCCCGCAAGGGCTTCGTCGACATGACCAAGGCGCTCCAGGGCGCGGACGTGTAGCGAAGGACAGGCCTACGGGTCCGTGCGAGCGGCGCAGCCGCACGCACGACACCGCGGGGCGCGGGCCGGTCGGACCGGTCCGCGCCCCGCGCGCGTGTCACAGCTGGGTCGGCTGGCGCCGGGTCAGGCCGTACTTGTCGGCGATGGTGTTCCACAACCCGGCGGCCTTGCCCTTCTCCGTGGTGGCGGTGCCGCTCGCGCGGTCGCCCGCCTGGGTCTGGCCGGTGGACCGGGCCGTACCGCCGCGGCAGAACTTGCTCTTGTTCCCGGCCACCTGGTCCGCCCACGCCGCGTAGTGGTCGTCGGCCGACGCGGACGCCTTCCACGCGGCGGTCAGCGCCGTCGTCAGCTCGCTGTGGCCGGGCAGCTGGTCGACGGCGAGGCCCTCCAGCCGGGTCACCAGGCCGTTGCGCTGCTGGGCCGCGGCCCGCAGGTCCTGGGCGGCCTTGTCGAGGTCCTTGCAGCCGCGCACGTTCGCCACCGCGCCGATCACCGAGGCCCGGCTGTTGCCGCTGTCGGCCAGCAGCTTGTCCAGCTCCTCGGCCTGCGCCTTCGCCGGGTCGGCGGACGGGGAGGCCGAGGCGGAGGGAGAGGAGCTCTCGGCGGTCGCCGGGGTCGAGGCGGAGACGTTCTTGGTGTCGTCGTCACCGCCGTCGCTGCCCATCAGCGCGCCCGCGCCGATGCCGAGGACCGCGATGCCGATGCCGACCGCCGCGATCACCGGCACCCGCGAACCGGTGCGCCCGCCGCGGCCGCGGCCGCGGCCGCCGTCGTCGTCCCGGCCCGCGCGCCGGCCCTCGCCCGGGTAGGGGGAGCCGTGGCCCGCGCCGCCCTGGCGGTCGTACTGCGGCTGCTGGGCGTAGCCGCCCTGCGGCGCCTGCACACGCGGCATCTGCTGGGTGGCCCCGGCCGGGCCCTCCTCGTCGCGGAACAGGCCCGCGAACTCGGCGGGCGGCTGCCGGTCACCGGCCGCGGGAACGGGCGGGATGTACTGGGTGGCCTCGGCGTCGGCACCGCCCGGTGCCCGGCCGCCCGCGCCGGGACCCGTGCCGAGATACGTCGTGGTCTCCGCGGGCGCCTCGGGGGCCGGACCGCCGTACGCCCCGGCGGGACCGCCGTACGAGCCCTGGGAGGCGATGGGGCCGCCGTAGGAGGCGCCGGGCGTCTCCGGCGGGAGCGCGCCCGGGGTCACGGGCGGGATGTACTGCGTCGCGCCCTCGTCCGCGGCGGGCACGGCAGGCGCCACGGGCGGGATGTACTGGGTCGCCCCGTCGTCCAGGCCGGGCGCGGCAGGGGCCACAGGCGGGATGTACTGGGTCGCCCCGTCGTCCACGCCGGGGGCGACCGGGGGTATGTAGCGGGTGGCCTCGTCGACGGCGGGCGGCAGCGGCGCACCGCCGTACGTCCCGCCCTGCGGGCTCTGGCCGCCGTACCCGTCCTGCGGGTAGCCGTACGACGGTGCGGCCGGGGCCTCCGGCGGGAGCGGGCCGGCCGGCGGCGCCGCCGGGCCGGACCCGTGCGGCTGGGCACCGGGCGCGGGCGGCACGGTGCCCGGCTGCGCCCCGGGCCAGGCGCCCTGGTCCGCGGCGCCCCACTGCGGGTCGGCCGGCTGCTGGTCGGCATGCTGCGGCCAGGACTGGGCCGGTGCCGGGTTCTGCTGGGCCTCGGGCCCCCACGGCGTGCCCCAGGCCTGACCGCCGGGCGGCGTCGCGGCCTGGCCGCCCGGCAGCAGCGGCGCACCGCCGTCGGAGGGCAGCACGACGCCTTCGTGCGCGGGTCGCGCCGAGGGCTCCTCGCCCTGTCCGCTCTGCGTCACCGGGACTCCTACGAATGGGGGACCTTCGGGATCGTCGGCTCACGCTACCGGGTCCCCGGAGCCGCATGCCACGCAGCTCAGACAGCGATCTCCCTTCCTGTGACGTCGGTTACACGCGCTCAGGCCGCCTGCTGCAGATCCAGCCGCGCCCCGAACTCCCGTACCACCGCCTCGTCCCGGTAGGGCTCCAGCCGCTGCTGGAAGTCCTCCAGATACTCGGCGCCGCGGTTGGAGCGCAGGGTCTCAAGGATCTCCACCGCCTTCAGGCCCGTGGCGCAGGCCTGTTCGATCTCGCGCTGCTGCACCTGCGCTGTGGCGAGCAGCACATAGCCGATGGCCCGGCGGCGGGCACGCGAGTGCGGGTGCCCGGCCAGGGACTGCTCTGCGTAGCGGGCGGCCGCCTCGGGCTGTCCGAGGTCGCGGTGGCAGTGCGCCAACTCGTCGGCGAGATACGCCTCGTCGAAGTGCGCGATCCACGCCGGGTCGTCCCCGGAGTCCGGGTCCGCCCGTTCCATCGCCGCCAACGCCCGCGAGGACGCCGCCTGCGCCGCGCGTACGTCACCCAGCAGCGCGTGGCCACGGGCCTCGGCGGCGAGGAACATCGCCTCCGCGCGCGGGGTCACGATTCCACGCGCCCCCTCCTGCGCCGCGCGCGCCAACTGCGCGATCTCGCGCGGGTTTCCGAGCTGCGCGGCGAGATGGCTCATGGACGCGGCGAGCACATAGCCGCCGTAACCGCGGTCGCCCGCCGCCTGGGCGAGCCGCAGCGCCTGGATGTAGTAGCGCTGGGCCAGGCCCGGTTGGCCGGTGTCGACGGCCATGTACCCGGCGAGTTCGGTGAGCCTGGCCACGGCCGCGAACAGCTCGCGGCCCACCGCCTCCCGATAGGATCCGGCCAGCAGCCCGGAGACCACGCTGTTGAGGTAGTGCACGACGACGGGCCGGACATGCCCGCTGCCGTACTGGTGGTCGAGGCCGGTCAGCGCCTGCGTCATGGCCCGTACGGCGGCCACGTCGGACGCGCCCACCCGCGGGCCCGCCGAGCGCGCCACCTGCGCGTCAGGCGAGGAGATCAGCCAGTCGCGGCTGGGTTCGACCAGCGCGGACGCGGCGACGGACGACCCGGACAGGAAGTCCCGCCGGCCCACGTCGCTGCGCCACAGCTCGCACACCTGCTCGATGGCTCCCAGTACCGTCGGCGAGAACTGGAGACCCACTCCCGAGGCGAGGTTCTTGCCGTTGGCCATCCCGATCTCGTCGATCGTGACCGTACGGCCGAGTTTGCGTCCGAGCGCCTCGGCGATGATCGCCGGGGCGCGCCCGCGCGGCTGCTGTCCGCGCAGCCAGCGGGCCACGGACGTCTTGTCGTAACGCAGGTCGAGGCCGTGTTCGGCCCCGCACATGTTGACCCGGCGGGCCAGCCCGGCGTTCGAGCAGCCCGCTTCCTGGATGAGCGCCTGCAGCCGTTCGTTCGGCTGCCGCGCGACGAGAGGCCTTGCGGCCATGGTCCTGACCCCCTGTGGCTGCGGTGCCTGCCCGTGCACCGGTTGACGTGTCATTTCAGAACCGAACGCGGATCGGACGCACCGGCTTGTGCACCGAAAAGTTCCGGCCGGGAAGATCGATGCCCAGCGGACATGCCGACAATGCGAGGCATGCCAGAATTGCCGGGGTAAAGGTGCAAGCCGCCTCCGGGGTGCCTACCCGGCTCGCTCCCCGGATCCTCCCGCGCGCCCCCACCCGTGCACCCATGCGCCCCGGACGCCGGATCGATGCTCCTCGTCCGCGCGCGAGCGCGCCCGTAACCCGAGGTGGACGGCGGAGTTGTGTTGAGCGTGGAAGAGACGATCCAGGGCACCGAAACCGCACAGATTCCCCAGCAGCGCGGGGAATCCCTGCTGGAGACAGCCGTACGCTACGCCGAGGAACGCCACTGGGACGTGTTCCCCGGCACCTGGCTGGATGCCGTGGACGGGCTGCAGCGCTGCTCCTGCGAGGAGGCGGCGTGCGAGGCGCCCGGCGCGCACCCCGCGCGTCCCGACTGGGCGACGCAGGCGACGGGCAGCGCGACCGTCGCGCGCCGGATGTGGCAGAAGCAGCCGAACGCCTCCATCCTGCTGCCGACGGGGCGGACGTTCGACGCGATCTCCGTCCCGGAGACGGCCGGCTTCCTGGCGCTGGCGCGGATGGAGCGGATGGAACTCACCCTGGGCCCGGTGATCTTGACGCCGGAGCGGCGCATGCACTTCTTCGTGCTGCCGGGGACCTCGGTGAAGGTTCCCGACCTGGTGCGGAAATTGGGGTGGTCGCCCGCGTCGCTGAACCTGGTGGCCCTGGGCGAGGGGGCGTATGTGGCCGCGCCGCCCACGCGGTTCGGGTCCCGGGGGGCCGTGCAGTGGGCCTGCCGGCCTACGCCCGCGAACCGGTGGCTGCCGGACGCGGAGGAGTTGATCTCGCCGCTGGCGTATGCGTGTGGGCGGGATCGGTAGCGCGTTCTCGTCTGCCGGGTTCCTGTTCGTCTTGCGGCTGCGGGTCGCTCGTGGTCGTTCGCGCAGTTCCCCGCGCCCCTGAAGGCAGGGCTCGCCTTTCGCGCCCACGCGGCGGAGCCGCGCAGAGACACAGCCCCGCGCCCCTGAAGGCAGCGCTCGCCCTTCGCGCCCACGCGGCGGAGCCGCACAGAGACACAGCCCCGCGCCCCTGAAGGCAGCGCTCGCCCGTCGCGCCCACGCGGCGGAGCCGCGCAGAGACACAGCCCGCGCCCCTTGAAGGCCCTTAGTGTCTCGGCATGACCAAAAGTGCTGTTGTCGTTCGAGGGCTCTGGAAACGGTTCGGGCAGCAAGTGGCTGTCGGGGGGATCGATCTGGAGCTGCCCGCCGGGCGGTTCATCGGGCTGGTGGGGCCCAACGGGGCCGGTAAGACCACGACCCTCTCCATGGTGACCGGGCTGCTGCGGCCGGATCAGGGGTCGGTCGAGGTCGTGGGGCACGACGTGTGGCGCGATCCCGTCGAGGTGAAGGCCCGTATCGGGGTGCTGCCCGAGGGGCTCAGGCTGTTCGAACGGCTGTCGGGCCGGGAACTCCTCGCGTACACCGGGCGGCTGCGGGGGCTGCCCGGGGACGAGGTCGACAAGCGGGCCGCGCAGTTGCTGGACGTGCTCGACCTGGCCGGGGCCCAGCACAAGCTCGTCGTCGACTACTCGACCGGCATGCGCAAGAAGATCGGGCTCGCGGCCGCGCTGCTGCACAACCCCGAAGTGCTGTTCCTGGACGAGCCGTTCGAGGGTGTGGACCCGGTGTCCGCGCAGACCATTCGCGGCGTGCTGGAGCGGTACACCGCCTCCGGCGCGACCGTGGTGTTCTCCTCGCACGTGATGGAGCTGGTGGAGTCGCTCTGCGACTGGGTGGCCGTGATGGCCGCCGGGCGGATCCGCGCCCACGGCACACTGGCCGAGGTGCGGGGCGAGGCGCCCACCCTTCAGCAGGCCTTCCTCGAACTGGTCGGCGTGGCCGTCCGGAACACCGGCAGCGACCTCGACTGGCTCGGCGGCGGCGCCCGATGACGTCCCTCACGTCCACCTTCGTCCGTCTGAAACTGTCCCTGCTGCGCAACGGACTGCGGCAGTCCGGCGGGCGGCTGGCCGCGTATGTGCTCTCGGCCGTGTTCGTGCTGCTGTTCGCGGTGGCCCAGCTGTTCGGGCTGATCCTCCTGCGGGGCACCGCGCACGCGGACGCCGTGGTCGTGCTGCTGGCCGCCGTGCTGGGGCTCGGCTGGGCCGTGATGCCGCTGTTCTTCCCCAGCGGCGACGAGACCCTGGACCCGACCCGGCTGGTGATGCTGCCACTGCGGCCGATGCCGCTGGTGCGGGCGCTGCTGGTGGCCTCGCTGGTCGGGATAGGGCCGCTGTTCACCCTGTGCCTGGCCGTCGGCTCGGTGATCGCGGTCGCGCACGGCGGAGCGGCGTACGCGGTCGGGGTCGTCGCGGTGGCGCTGATGCTGCTGGTGTGCGTGGCCGTCGCGCGGGCCGTGGCAGCCGCCAACATCCGCCTGCTGACCAGCCGCAAGGGCCGCGACCTGGCCGTGCTCAGCGGTCTGGTGATCGCCGTCGGCGCCCAATTGGTCAACTTCGGCGCGCAGCGCCTCGGTTCGAGCGGGCTCGGCCAGCTCGACCCGGTCGCCGACGTACTGCGCTGGGTGCCGCCCGCGTCGGCCGTCGGCGCCGTGCACTCGGTGAGCGACGGGGCCTACGGCACCGCGGCCGCGCAGCTCGCGGTCAGCGCGGCCGCGGTGGCGGCCGCGCTCACGGTGTGGGCACGGCATCTGACCCGGCTGATGACCTCGCCGGACGGCTCCACCCTCCAGTCCGCCGACCCCGGCCCGCGCGCCCGCGCCTCCACCGGCCTGGCCCGGCTGCTGCCGGCCGGGCGCACCGGCACGGTCATGGAACGCAGCCTGCGCTACATCTGGCGCGACCCCAAGACCAAGGCCGCCTGGGTGACCTCGCTCGCCATCGGTCTGATCGTGCCCGCGTTCAACGCGCTCCAGGGCACCGGCTCGGTCTACTTCGCCTGCTTCGCCGCCGGGATGCTCGGCATCCAGATGTACAACCAGTTCGGGCAGGACACCTCCGCGTTCTGGATGGTCGCGACGACCATCTCCTCCACCCGGGACGCCTACGCCGAGCTGCGCGCGCGGGCCCTGGCCCTGATGGTGATCACCGTGCCGTACTCGGCGCTGGTGACGGTCGTGACGACGGCCCTGCTCGGCGACTGGGAAGCGCTGCCCGAGGTGCTGGGGCTGTCCTTCGCGCTGCTCGGCGCGATGCTGGCGACGGGGGCGTGGACCTCCGCCTCCTTCCCGTACTCCATCCCGCAGGAGGGCTACAAGAACGTGGCACCCGGTCAGGCCGGGCTCGCCTGGATCTCCATCTTCGGCGGCATGGTCTCGGCGGCCCTGCTGTGCTCCCCCGTCATCGCCGCCACCATCTGGCTGCATATGAGCGCCGACGGCGACCGCCGACAGTGGCTGCTGCTGCCGCTCGGCACGGCGTACGGGGCCGGGCTCACCCTCCTCGGGCTGCGGCTGGCCGCGCCGCGCACTGCCCGGCGGCTGCCGGAGATCCTGGCGGCGGTGAGCAAGGGGTGAATCAACTCGGCTGATCCCGGATCTCGTTGGGTACACCGTGCGTACGCACAGACGTTGCGGCGGGTGCTCGACGGAGAGCGCGATCCGGCGGTGCCGCCGGGCTGGGGCCGCTCGACGCGCCGGTCGCCGCACGGGCCCTGGCCGCGCTGCGCGGCGAGACGGACGTGGCGGCGGAGCTGTGGCCGGTAACGCATCTGGGGTTGGCGCTGGGCAACCTGGCGGCCGCCGCCACCGGGTACGGCGAGACGGCCGAGGTCACCCGCGAGAACCTGGCGGACCTCGGCGCGGATCCCTCCCTCGCCCCGCTGGCCCCGGTCTTCCGGGAGATCCTGGCCGGATCCCGCGACCCCGCCCTCGCCACCCGGCTCGAACTCCCCGCGCACCGGGCGGCGGTGGCGGCGGTGCTGCGCTGTGTCGGCGGGATCGAGAAGGCGTGAGCGGCCCGGGGAGCCGACCCGGCCGCCGCTGCCCTCGGGCAGCCCCGGGCCCTTCGCCGAGGGCGACACGGACGACGCCGAGGGCGGCACGGCGGGCGGGCACCACGCCCACCCGCGCGCCGCTCTCGCCCTCCCCGCCCCCGCCGGAGCGAAGGAGGACAAGAGGCTGCGGTCCGCCGCCGCGGCGGCGCTCCCCAGGGCCGCCGACGCCGTCCGGAGCTGTCAGTCCCCAGGGCCGCCGCCCCGGGCCGCCACTCCCCAAGCCCGCCACCCCGAGCCGCCACCCCCCAGAGACGCCACCCCGAGCCGCCACTGCCCAGAGACACTGCCCAGAGCCGTCACTCCCCAGAGACACCGCCCGGGTCCGTCACTGTGTCAGCACCCCGTCCAGGAAGGGCTCGACCACCAGGCGCCACGCCTCGGGCCTGTCGTAGTGGACGAGGTGGCCGGCGTCGGCGACCTCCGCGTACTGGCCGCGCGGCAGGACGCGGACCATCTCCTGCGCCTCGGCACGGCCCAGTTCGCCGTCCAGGCCGCGGACGACGAGCGCGGGGCACCGGACCTGGGCCAGCTCCTCCCAGTGGGCGTCGTACACCCAGGTCTCGCGGGACTTCAGCATCTGCTCGAATTCGAACACGGGCCGCCATCCGTCGGGCGACTCCTGCATGACCTCGGCGTAGAAGGCGCCCCTCGCCCGGTTCGGCCGCTCCACCCACGGGTCGTCCTCGCCGAACCACTTGCGGACGTCGGCCAGGGTGGCGAAGGGAACGGGCCAGGCCTTGAACCAGTCGGACCACTCGCGCTGCGAGGCCGCGCCGAGCGCGGAGGCCCGCATGTCGCAGATGATCAGGGCGCGCACCAGATCGGGGCGCTTGGCGGCGAGCTGCCAGGCGGTCAGCGCGCCCATGGCGTGGCCGATGAGCACGGCCGGGCCGAGGCCGAGCTGTTCGAGGGTGGCCTCGGCGTCCTCGACGTACGCCTCACGGGTGAAGGCGGCCTGCGGGGGCTTGTCGCTCTGGCCGTGGCCGCGCTGGTCGAGCGCCACGGCGCGGTGGCGTTCGGAGAGCCAGCGGGCGGTGGACGCCCAGTGCGAGGCTCGGCCCATCAGGCCGTGCAGTAACAGCACACCCGGAGGGTGGAGCTCCACGGTGTGCGAGTCGCCTGCCGGGGCCGGCGGGTCGCCGGGCTTGGGAGGGTCGCCGAACTCCCAGGCCGCGAGGCGTACGCCGCCCGTTCCGGTCACATCGATGCGCCGCGCCATTGGTTCTGGCCACCCCCAAGCTCCGCTCGGACCGCCCGCTGCCGCCGGGGCCGCGCGTCCGCCCGATCCGCGTCCGCCCCGCCCGTCGTACCGCTGTGCTGCTGGGCCGTGCCGCCGGTCCACGCTGCCGCTGCGGCCGTACCCGTGTCGTAGGTACTCGTCGTGCCGGTGCGGTACGGCCGGGCCTGCCGACTGCCGTACCCCGGTGTGCCGCGGGGCCCTTCGGGCCGTCCGCCGCGCTCGCAGACTATCGAACCCCTATTCGAAAACGCGGTCTTCGTGAGGAACACCCCTCATTCGAGTGACACCGCCCGAGGAATGATCGCCGCCGTCGAGGGGAGATCTTCAGCGGGAGGCGGACCGCTCGGGGAAACCGGTCCGAGGGGAACGACCCTGAGAGCTCGGGGCTCCGGGTCGACACCGGGGAGGACAGGCCCCGGCGCCGTACGGCGCCGGGGCCCTCCACACGCTCTCGGCACATCCGCCCGCCCCTCCCGGTCATATGCCTCACGGCCAAAGCCTGGCACGCGCGGCGCCGCGCCGCTGCGATTCGGCGGAGCCGGTCCGGGAATCGCCACGCACGAGGGACACCGCCGAGGCTCTCCCGCCCCGGGGGTCACCCCTGGACGCCCGGACCCCGAACGCCCCCGGCCGCGTCAGCGCTTGGCGACGAACACGTGGGAGGCGACGTCCGCCTGCAGCTCGGCCACCTCGCCGCTGCTGCCCACCAGCACACCGCCCGCGGACTCGGTCACGCTCACGACCGAACCGGGCTGCACACCCGCCCGCCGCAGCGTGTACATCAGCTGCGCGTCCGTCTGGATGGGCTCGCCGATGCGGCGCACCACGACCGTCATCCCGTCCGGGCCCGGGTCCAGCTCGGCCAGCGAGACCATGCTCTCGTCCAGGAACGGGTCGGCGCCGTCCTTCTCGCCCAGCTCCTCCAGACCCGGGATCGGGTTGCCGTACGGCGATTCGGTGGGGTGCCGCAGCAGCTCCAGCACGCGCCGCTCCACGGCCTCGCTCATCACGTGCTCCCAGCGGCACGCCTCGGCGTGGACCTGCTCCCACTCCAGACCGATCACGTCCACCAGCAGACACTCGGCGAGCCGGTGCTTGCGCATCACGCGCGTGGCCAGCCGGCGGCCCTCGTCGGTCAGCTCCAGATGCCGGTCGCTCGCCACGGACACCAGGCCGTCGCGCTCCATCCGCGCGACCGTCTGGCTGACCGTCGGCCCGCTCTGGTCCAGCCGCTCGGCGATGCGGGCGCGCATGGGGACAACACCTTCCTCCTCCAGCTCCAGGATGGTGCGGAGGTACATCTCCGTGGTGTCGATCAGTCCGGACATACGTGCCCCTCGGTGAGATCTGCCGGAGGCATGACGGTCTCCGGCCCATGCGCTGGCCCTGGAGTCAATTCTGCCGGATACCACTGACAACCGGGCCGCGCGGACGGAACGCGACTGTTACGCGTGGGTAAGCCCTGCCCCCTCCCCGGCCCGGACCGGGGCCGACAAGGCCGGGCCAGGCGGGGAGCGGGCCGGGGCCGGGCCGCAGGAAGGCCCAGGCCATGGCGGGGCAAACCCGCGTCAGGGATCCGGAGCGGCCCGGTGCACCGCCTTGACCGCCGTATTGACATCCCACTGGTCCAGACCGCACGGTGATCCGCGACACAGGCACCGCTGGAAGCGGGCACCGCCGACAGCGGGACGGCACCGCGAGGAGCGAAGGGGCTCTGTATGGGCGACAGCAAGCTGGCCGACCAGTACTTCGACGCCGCGATCGGCCTGCTGCGCCGCGTCCGCGACGAGGAGGCCGACGCCGTCACGGCCGCGGGCACCCTCCTCGCCGACACCGTCGCGGCCGGCGGCCGCCTCTTCGCCTTCGGTGCCGGGCACTCCTCGCTCGCCGCGCAGGACGTCGTATACAGGGCGGGCGGCCTGGCCCTGATGAACCTGCTCACCGTGCCCGGTGTG
The DNA here is from genome assembly GCF_040612135.1 of Streptomyces sp. NPDC006458. Lineage (NCBI taxonomy): Bacteria > Bacillati > Actinomycetota > Actinomycetes > Kitasatosporales > Streptomycetaceae > Streptomyces > Streptomyces sp. NPDC006458. Next base: position 91,722 of record NZ_JBEXPR010000007.1, read on the forward strand.
GTGGGCGTCGACGTGATGCCCGCGCCCCTGGGCTCCGCGCTGGAACGCGTCGACGGCCTGGCGAGCGCGGTCCTGGACTCCTCCCCGCTCCGCGCCGGCGACGCCCTCGTGATCATCTCGCTCTCCGGGCGCAACGCGCTGCCCGTCGAGATGGCCACGCACGCCCGCGCCCTCGGCGTGAAGGTCATCGGCGTGACCTCCGTCGCCTACACCTCCGAGACGACGTCGCGGCACAGCTCCGGCACCTTCCTCAAGGACCACTGCGACCTCGTCCTCGACTCCAAGATCGCCGTCGGCGACGCCGAACTCACCCTCGACACCGTCCCGGCCCCCTTCGCCCCCGCCTCCACCGTCGTCACCACCGCCCTCCTCCAGGCCGTCATGGCCACCGCCGCCGGCTCCCTCGCCGACCGCGGCATCGAACCGCCCCTGCTGCGCTCGGGGAACGTCGACGGGGGTCACGAGTGGAACGGCCGCGTGATGGAGGAGTACCGGGACCGGATCTTCTACCGGCACTGAGCCCCAGGGGCCGAGGCGCCCCGGCGCGTGGGGCGCTCCATTCCGGGAGCATACGTCTACGCGTATCGAACCTGTCCGCTGTGCGTATTCGACGTATCGCCGCAGCTCACCTAGCTTTCCGGCCATGACTGAGCGACGTGCCATCCTCAGCGGTTCACCGTTCGAGGAGCAGATCGGGTACGCCCGTGCCGTGGTCGACGGGGACCGGGTCCATGTGTCGGGGACGACCGGGTTCGACTACGCGACGATGACGATCTCCGACGACGTGGTGGAGCAGGCCGAACAGTGTCTGCGCAACATCGGGGACGCGCTGGCGCGGGCCGGGTGCGGGTTCGGGGACGTCGTCCGGGTGCGGTACCTGCTGCCCGCGCGGGAGGACTTCGAGCCGTGCTGGCCGGTGCTGCGCCGCCGCTTCGGGGACGTTCGGCCGGCCGCCACGATGATGGTCTGCGGGCTGGCCGACCCCCGGATGCGGATCGAGATCGAGGTCTACGCGCGCTTGCCGCAAACGCGTTGACGTCCGGGTGGGTGCCCCTGTTCGCTGGCTGCCGTGACTGATCTTCGTATCGAGACGGTGGACGGCGACGCCATGCTGCGGCAGTGGCGGTACGTCCACAACGCGATCGTGCCGCCCGCCGCGATGTCCCTGGACGAGGTCCGCGAGCGCGCCGCCCGGCACCGGCTGTGCAACGCCTACGTCGGTGACGAGCTGGTCGGCTGCTCGACCGTGCGGGCGCCGGAGGGCGAGGACAGGGCGGTGACGGTCATCGCGCGCGTGCTGCCCGGCCACCGCGGCCACGGCTACGGCGCGGCCCTGTACGAGGACGGCCTCGCCCACGCGCGCGGGGTCGGCGCCGGGGCGGTGGAGACCTGCGTGCTGGCGGTGAACGAGGAGGGCCTGGCCTTCGCCCGCGCGCGGGGGTTCGTCGAGACCGAGCGCTACACCCTGGACGGCGAGAGCGACGTCTGGGTCGACCTGCGGCTGGCTCCCGCCGCAGACTAGAAGAACGGGCCGCGGGATATCCGCCGTACAACGATTCCCCGGCAATCTTGCAGGAACCATATGTGGGCTGCGTCACGTTCGAGTTGAATGATGACCAGTGAGCAACCGACGCGCCGTTCGTGCGGACGCAGCCTGCTTGGGGGTCCAGGTGAGTGCTTCACGGCGTAGTGGGACCACGGATGAAGTGGGGCCCGACGAGCCCGAGCAGCCCGAAGAGTCGGAACAGCCCGACCGGGACGGCTCGGACCTGCTCGCCGCGCTGCTGGACGGGATGGACGCGGCCCTGTGCGCGTTCGACGCGGACGGAGCCGTCACCCACTGGAACCGCGAGGCCGAGCGAATCCTCGGCTGGACCGCGTCCGAGGCGGTCGGCCGGCGGGGGCTGGCCGGCTGGGCGGTGCGCAGTGCCGACGCCGAGGAGGTCGAGGGCCGGCTGCTGTCGGCCATGAACGCCCCCGGACGCCAGGTGCACGAGTTCGCGCTGCTGACCAAGGACGGCGGCCGGGTCCTGGTGCGCACCCAGTCCGCGGCGGTCCGCGGCACCGACGGCAAGCCCGCGGGCGTGTACTGCGCGTTCAGCGAGGTGCACGCGCAGATAGACCTGGAGCGGTCCATCGCCCTGAGCGAGGCCCTGTTCGAGGACGCGTCCTGGGGTGTCGTCCTCGTGGACGCCGACCTGCGGCCCGCCGTCGTCAACGCCCACGCCGCCCGCGCGCTCGGCACCGGCCGCACCTCCGCTCTCGGGCGTCCCCTCGGCGAACTGCTCGCGCAGGGCGTGGAGGAGCTGGAGAGCGCGCTCACCCATGTGCTGGCCGAGGGTGCCCCGCCCGCGCCCGCCGAGATCTGGGTCGGTGTGCGCACCCCCGACGGCGAACGGCGCCGCTGCTGGCGCTGCGGCTTCGTCCGCCTCGCCTCCCCGCTCGCCGAGGAGCCCGTCCCGCTGGGCGTGGGCTGGCTGTTCCAGGACGTCACGGAGGCCAAGCAGGGCGAGCAGGAGGCGTCTGTGCTGCGCTTCCGCACCAACCAGCTGCACCGTGCCGCCCGCGCGGCCGCCGAGTGCGAGGACCCGACCGAGGCGGCCACCGTCCACCTGGACTTCGCCCTCGCGGGATTCGCCGATCACGCGCTGATCGACCGGATCGCGGGCGCCACGGCCCCCGAGAGCGAACCGGCCGCGCCGGTACGGCTGGTCCGGCTCGCCTCGACCCCCTCCGGCGCCCCCGGCCCGAGCCTCCTCGCGGGCCGCGCGGGGCTCCCGGTCCGCTACCGCGAGGGCCACCCTGCCCTCAGCTGCGTCGACCGCGCGAGCACCGTCCGTGCCGGGGTGGGCTCGGTCCCGCCCGACCAGGCCCGCGAATGGGCGCTGGCCCGCCAGTGGCCCGGCGACGCCGTGCACGCCCTGTGCGCGGTCCTGCGCAGCCGGGGGCGCAACCTGGGCGTCGTGACCTTCCTGCGCGGCGCGGGCCGCACCCCGTTCGAACGCGCCGATGCCTCGTACGCCGAGGACGTGGCCGTACGGATCGCGGCGGCGCTGGACCTGGCGGGGCTGGTGGGGCGGGAGTGACACATGAGCCCTGTTCGGGCCGCGGCGCGATGAAGATCCAGTAGCACCGGAGCGCGCCGCTGCGCTCGGTGAGGGCGGACCTCTCAGTCCGCACTGGCACCGGTGAGCGCGGACGCCCCCTGGGAGCAGGGACGAATCGGCTCACGGAGGCCCCGCCACCGCGTGGGGCATCGGGCGACTGCCCGAACACGTCCTGGTCACCCAGGCCACCGGGCGCGGGTCGTGCGCCCGCCCCACGCCGGATCGCGCCCGCCCCACGCCGGATCGCCATGGGTTCCCGCGTCCGCGGCGAACCCGCGCCGAGCAGCACTTCGGCCTTGTCACCGGAGGCCTCGTGCCCGCCGTCGTCCCGTCCGGCCGAAGTCCACGAGCCGGCGTCGAGTCAGCGTCTCGAAAATCCCGTTGAACCACGGCACACGGGTCCTTAGTGTGTGGCACACGCTGAAAGGAGGTGATCCGGAGAATGTATGCATCCCGGACGTGCGAGGTGACTGCGGGCTAGCAGCCCGTCGTCAAACTCGGTTCGGCGCCGGACCAGCGTGTGCGCCATACACGCAGCCGGCCAATCCAAACGCAGTCACCCGACCCGCGAGTCGCCGGTACGTCCGGCCGGCCCCTCCTCTGGAGGACCAGACTCGCGGGTCGTCTGCGTTCTCTGCCGGATGATCTGCGGCAGGTGACCCCCGTCACCTACGAATCCTTCGGCACGCAGTACCCTGGGCGCATGCTTTCGCTCGTCCGACGCCGCCACGTGGACTACGTCCGCGTCACGAGCATGGGCTGTCGACGCTCGATCTGAGCCTTCCGGCCCCCGTTTCGGATTCCTCTCGCGGTCCCGCGGTGTCGGGCCGCCCGGGCTTCGCCCCACCTCTCCTGCACAGCCGGCACCCGTGCACCGCCCCACCCCCGGCGGGACCGGGACCCGTACACCCGCGGACGCATCTCATGACGAACGACTCGACGAATCCGTCGTACCAGCAACTGCCCGATCATCGATCTCTCCGCCGCCGACGACGGCCCCGAGGCGCGGGCCGGGCTGCGTGCCCGGCTGCACCGGGCCGCGCACGACGTGGGCTTCTTCCAGCTGGTGGGGCACGGGGTCACGCAGGAGGAGACCGACCGGCTGCTGTCGGCCATGCGGCGGTTCTTCGCGCTGCCGACGGAGCAGCGGCTGGCGATCGACAACGTGAACTCGCCGCACTTCCGCGGCTACACGCGGACCGGCGACGAGCGCACCGGCGGGCGCCAGGACTGGCGGGACCAGCTCGACATCGGGGCGGAGCGGCCCGCCCGCGCTCCCGGGCCGGGCGAGCCCGCGTACTGGTGGCTCCAGGGGCCCAACCAGTGGCCCGAGGCGCTCCCGGAGCTGCGGACGGCCGCACTGCGGTGGGTGGAGCGGCTGAGCCAGGTCGCCGAGAAGCTGCTGCACGAGCTGCTGGCCTCGATCGGGGCCTCCCCGGACTTCTACGACCACGCCTTCGGCGCGCACGCCCACCCGCATCTCAAGCTCGTCCGGTATCCGGGCAGCGCCGGGGAAGGGACCGGCCAGGGCGTGGGGGCGCACAAGGACTACGGGTTCCTGACGCTGCTGCTCCAGGACCAGGTGGGCGGGCTCCAGGTGCAGCGGGAGGACGGGCTGTTCCACGAGGTGCCGCCGATCCCCGGGGCCTTCGTGGTCAATCTGGGTGAGCTGCTGGAGGTGGCGACCAACGGCTATCTGGTGGCCACCAACCACCGGGTCGTGTCGCCGCCGGGCGCCACCGAGCGGTTCTCGGTGCCGTTCTTCTACAACCCGCGCCTGGACGCCCGCGTCGAGCCCCTGGTCTTCCCGTACGCGGACGCCGCGCCCGGGGTGTCGGCAGACCCGTCCAATCCGCTGTTCGCCGAGTACGGCTACAACGAGCTCAAGGGCAAGCTCCGCGCCCATCCGCTGGTGGCGAAGCGGCATCACGCGGATCTGCTGACCCCGGCTTGAGAAACGTTCCTTCAAGGGCGCGGGACTCGGTGCGGCCGACCGTGCGCGGCCCGTGGCCGCCCGCGCCGCTGAGGCACGTGGCTCAGCGGGCGATATCGCCGTAGCCCTCGATCTCGCGCGGGTTGCGCGGACCGGGCCCGATGTAGCGGGCGGAGGGGCGCACCAGACGTCCGGTCCGCTTCTGCTCCAGGATGTGCGCGGACCAGCCGGCGGTCCGGGCGCAGGAGAACATGGACGTGAACATGCTGGCCGGGACCTCGGCGAAGTCGAGGACGATGGCCGCCCAGAACTCCACGTTCGTGGCGAGCACCCGGTCGGGGCGGCGGTTGTGGAGTTCCTCCAGGGCCGCCTTCTCCAGGGCCTCGGCGACCTCGAAGCGGGGTGCGCCCAGTTCGCGTGCGGTGCGGCGCAGCACGCGGGCGCGGGGGTCCTCGGCCCGGTAGACGCGGTGGCCGAAGCCCATGAGGCGTTCGCCCTTGTCGAGGGACTGCTTGACGTAGGCCTCGGCGTCGCCGGTGCGTTCGATCTCCTCGATCATGTGCAGGACGCGGGAGGGCGCGCCGCCGTGCAGGGGGCCGGACATGGCGCCGACGGCCCCGGAGAGGGCGGCGGCTACGTCCGCGCCGGTCGAGGCGATGACGCGGGCGGTGAAGGTGGAGGCGTTCATGCCGTGCTCGGCGGCCGAGGTCCAGTAGGCGTCGACCGCGGCGACGTGCTTGGGGTCGGGTTCGCCGCGCCAGCGGATCATGAAGCGTTCGACGACGGACTGCGCCCTGTCGATGTGGCGCTGCGGGACCATCGGGCGGCCCTGTCCGCGCGCGGACTGGGCGACGTAGGACAGGGCCATGACGGCCGCGCGGGCGAGGTCCTCGCGGGCCTGTTCGGCGTCGATGTCGAGCAGGGGCTTGAGGCCCCACACGGGGGCGAGCATGGCGAGCGCCGACTGCACGTCCACGCGGATGTCGCCGGAGTGCACGGGGATCGGGAAGGGTTCGGCCGGGGGCAGTCCGGGGTTGAAGGCACCGTCGACGAGCAGGCCCCATACGTTGCCGAAGGAGACGTGGCCGACGAGATCCTCGATGTCGACGCCCCTGTACCGGAGTGCGCCGCCCTCCTTGTCCGGCTCGGCGATCTCCGTTTCGAACGCGACGACTCCTTCGAGTCCGGGTACGAAGTCCGACATCATGCGGCTCCTCATGATCGTTCGGGAGATGACGCCGATGGATCCACGGTCCGTGCGGGGACTGGCGGTCCTGGCTGTCACCCCAGTGATGCCCCGTACGGTCGGCGGTCACCCAACCTGGATGGCATCAGCACCATATCCCTGAGTGCCAGGCACGGGGAGGTTCGGCGGCACTGAGTGCCACGAAGGCGCCCGCGGCCGGGCCGCCCGCACATGCGGCAAGATGACCGCGTGACCGACGCCGACGCCGTGCCCGCCATGCCCGATCCCGCCGCCATGCGCAAGCAGTACCGGACGGAGGGACTCGCCGAGACCGATCTGGCCGCGACGCCCGTGGAGCAGTTCGCGCGCTGGTTCAAGCAGGCCGCCGTCGAGGCACATCTGTTCGAGCCGAACGCGATGATCGTGTCCACGGTGGGCTCGGAGGGCCGGCCCAGCTCCCGGACGGTGCTGCTGAAGCACTTCGACGAACAGGGCTTCGTCTTCTACACGAACTACGACTCCCGCAAGGGCCGCGACCTCGGGGAGAACCCGTATGTCTCGCTGCTGTTCCCCTGGCATCCGATGGCCCGCCAGGTCATCGTGCACGGGGTGGCCCGGCGCACCGGGCGGGACGAGACGGCGGCGTACTTCCGCAGCCGGCCGCACGGCTCGCAGCTCGGCGCCTGGGCCAGCGCCCAGTCCTCGGTGATCGCCGGCCGTGCCGACCTGGAGGCCTCCTACGCCGAGCTGGAGGCCCGCTACCCGGAGGGCGAGCAGGTGCCGGTGCCGCCGCACTGGGGCGGTTTCCGGGTGGCCCCGCGGACGGTGGAGTTCTGGCAGGGCCGCGAGAACCGGCTGCACGACCGGCTGCGCTACGACGCCCGGTCGGACGGCAGCTGGCAGGTGGAGCGGCTCGCGCCCTGAGCGGACCGGAGCGGCGCGAGACCGGACCGACCCGGGCAGCGGGAGACCCGGCGGACCCGGAGCGGCGCGAGACCGGACCGACCCGGGCAGCGGGAGACCCGGCGGACCCGGAGCGGCGCGAGACCGGACCGACCCGGGCAGCGGGAGACCCGT
>NZ_JBEXPR010000007.1:99120-305681 GCF_040612135.1 Streptomyces sp. NPDC006458
CCGGCGGACCCGGAGCGGCGCGAGACCGGACCGACCCGGGCAGCGGGAGACCGGGCAGGCCGGAGCGGCGGGAGACCGGACCGACCCGGGCAGCGGGAGACCCGGCGGACCCGGAGCGGCGACACCTGGGCCGGCCAGGACGGCGGGAAGCCCGGCCGCCCCGGGAGGCGGACGTCAGTCCAGCGCCTCGTCCAGCAGTTGCGCCCACTGCGCCACGACCCGCTCCCGCCGCGCCCCGTCGTCCGTGAGCAGATTCGCCAGCCCCAGGCCCCGCGCCATGTCCAGCAGCCCTTGGACGCTCTCGCGCACACCGGGCCGGGACTCGTCGGCGCCGAGCAACTCGACGGCTATGCGGTGGCTCTCCCGGCCCACCCGGCCCTCCAGCTCGGTCACCCGGCCGCGCAACTGCTCCTCGTTGGACGCGGCCACCCACAGATGCAGGGCGGCCCGGAAGAGGGGGCCGGTGTAGAGGCCGACCAGCGCGGAGACGACCGCCCGCCGGTCCCCTGCGCCCTCGGGGAACAGGTCGCGCAGGGCAGTCGACCGCTCCTCGGCGACGTACTCGACGGCTGCCGTGAAGAGGTCCTCGCGGGTCGGGAAGTGGTGCTGGGCCGCGCCCCGCGAGACGCCGGCGCGCTCGGCGACCGCGGACACCGTGGAGCCCGCCCAGCCGTGCTCGGCGAGGCAGGCCACGGCGGCCTCCAGGAGCCGCTGCCGGGTGGCCCGGCTGCGGTCCTGCTTGGGGACGCGGTCGGCGCGGTCGACACGTTCGTCCGTCGTCACAGCACCCATGGGGGATCCCGTCGTTCGAGGAAGGCCGTCATCCCCTCGCGGGCGGGCGCGGAGGCGAACAGCCGGGCCGAGAGCGCGGTGAGCAGGGCCGCGTCCCGGTCGAATGCCTCCAGAACCCTAGCCGTGAGCAGCCGTTTCGTCTCGGCCAGGGCCTCGGGCGCGGAGCGCCGCAGACCGTCCAGTACGGGCTCCAGTACGGCGTCGACGTCCTCGCCGTCCCGGCCCGCCGCGGTCAGCAGGCCGATGCGCGCGGCCTCGGCGGCGTCGAAGCGCTCGCCGGTGAGGCAGTAGCGGGCCAGGGCGCGCGGGTCGGTGCGGGGCAGCAGCGGCAGCGAGATGACGGCCGGGGCGACCCCGATGCGGACCTCGGTGAGGGCGAAGCTCGCCGCGCCGGAGGCCGCCGCGATGTCGCAGCAGCCCACGAGGCCGAGGCCGCCCGCGCGGACGTGTCCGGTGACCCGGGCGACGACCGGCTTGGGCAGCTCGACGATCTGCCGCAGCAGGGCGACCGTCGCGTCCGGGTCGGGCGGATCGCGCAGGTCGGCGCCCGCGCAGAAGGTGTTGCCGGTGTGCGTGAGGACGACCGCGCGCACCTCGGCGTCCTTGCCGCAGTCCCGCAGCGCGTCCGCCAGCTCGCCCACCAGGGCTGCCGACAGCGCGTTGCGGGTGCCCGGGGAGTCGAGGGCCAGCGTCTCGACTCCCCGTGCGCGGGTTCGGCCGATCAGTGTCACGTGCGCTCCCTGAGTTCGCGGCGCAGGATCTTCCCGGAGGCCGCCCGCGGCACGCTGTCGATGAAGGTGACCTCGCGGACCCGCTTGTAGGGGGCGACGCGCTCGCCGACGTAGGCCATGACGTCCTCCACGGTGAGGTCCGCGGCGCCCGGCTGCCGTACGACGTGGGCGTGCGGTATCTCGTTGCCCTCGGCGTCGTACGCGCCGATCACGGCGGCGTCCGCGATGCCGGTGTGGGTGAGCAGCAGGGCCTCCAGCTCGGCGGGCGCCACCTGGTAGCCCTTGTACTTGATCAGCTCCTTGACCCGGTCGACGACGAACAGCCAGCCGCCCTCGTCGACCCGGCCGACGTCCCCGGTGTGCACCCAGCCCTCGCCGTCGATCATCGCGGCGGTGGCGTCGGGGCGGCCGAGGTAGCCCTTCATGACCTGGGGGCCGCGGATGAGGATCTCGCCGGCCTCGCCGATGCCGAGGTCCTTGCCCGGGTCGTCGAGGGACACGATCCGCATCTCGGTGCCGGCGATCAGCCGGCCCACCGTGCCGGGCGGGGCCTGCGCCATGGCGTTCAGCGGGACGACGTGCGTGCCGGGCGACAGCTCGGTCATGCCGTACGCCTGCCCGACGGGTGGCAGGCCGAGTCGTGCGGAACAGGCCGCGGCGAGCTCGGCGTCCAGCGGGGCGGCCGCGCTGACCACGTACTTCAGCGAGGACAGGTCGTACTGCGCGACCGCCGGGTGCTTGGCCAAGGCGAGCACGATCGGCGGGGCGACGTACAGGCCGGTGATGCGGTGGTTCTGGATCGCCGCGAGGAAGGTCTCCAGCTCGAAGCGGGGCAGCACGACGACGGTGGCGCCCTGGCGCAGGGGGGCGTTCATCAGGGCGGTGAGGCCGTAGATGTGGAAGAACGGCAGCACCGCGAGGATGCGTTCGCCCCGCTCGGCGCTGATCGCCGGTTCCAGCTGGGCGAGGTTGGTGGCGATCTGCCGGTGGGTGAGCATGACGCCCTTGGGGACGCCGGTGGTGCCGGAGGAGTAGGGCAGGGCGGCGACGTCCTCGGCCGGGTCGATGCCGACTTCCGGGTCGGGCGCCTCGGACGCGAGCATGTCGAGCAGCGAGCGGTGGCCCCGTGCGCTGTCGCACACGAAGATCTCCCGCACCCCGCCCGCGAGTTCGGCGGCCCGTCGGGCGGTCTCCAGCAGCGGTGAGACGGTGACGATCCAGCGGGCCGCGCTGTCGTCGAGCTGCTTGGCGAACTCCTGCGCGGTGGCGAGCGGGTGCACGGTGGTCACCGAGGCACCCGCGCGCGTGGCGGCGTAGAACGCGGCCGGGAAGGCGACCGTGTTCGGGCTGTGCAGGGCGAGGACGTCGCCCTTGCGCACGCCCGCGTCGGCGAGCGCGGCGGCGATCCGCCGGTGGAACCGGTCCAGTTGGGCGTATGTGAGGGTCCTGCCGTCCGTGCCGTCGATCAGCGCGGGCGTGTCCGCGTACTCGGCGGCCCGGCCCAGGACCGCTTCGTGGATGGGCAGTTCTACGGGCTGGACGTCTGCGTACTCGCTGCGGAACACGGTTCCTCCTCGCTGGGCGCGGCGCCGGTTCAGTACGACTTGGGCAGGCCCAGGGTCTGGTGGGAGACGTAGTTGAGAATCATCTCCCGGCTCACCGGTGCGATACGAGCCACGCGCGCGGCCGTTATCAACCGGGCGAGCCCGAACTCCCGTGTGAGGCCGTTGCCGCCGAGGGTGTGCACGGCCTGGTCGACGGCCTTCACACAGGCCTCCGCCGCCGCGTACTTCGCCATGTTCGCGGCTTCTCCGGCGCCCATGTCGTCACCGGCGTCGTAGAGGTGGGCCGCCTTCCGCATCATCAGCCGGGCCAGTTCCAGCTCGATGTGCGCCTGCGCGAGGGGGTGGGCGATGGCCTGGTGGGCGCCGATGGGGGTCTTCCAGACCGTGCGGTCGCGGGCGTACTCGATGGCCTTGCCGAGCGCGTGACGGCCCATGCCGATCGCGAACGCGGCCGTCATGATCCGCTCGGGGTTGAGACCGGCGAACAGTTGCAGCAGACCGGCGTCCTCGTCGCCGACCAGCGCGTCGGCGGGCAGCCGCACGTCGTCGAGGACCAGCTCGAACTGCTTCTCCGCGGCGTGGAGTTCCATGTCGATCCGACGGCGCTGGAAGCCGTCGGCGTCCCGCGGGACGATGAACAGGCACGGCTGGAGGCTGCCCGTGCGGGCGTCCTCGGTGCGGCCGACGATGAGGGTCGCGTCCGCGATGTCGACGCCGGAGACGAAGACCTTGCGGCCGGTGAGGAGCCAGTCGCCCGACGCCGGGTCTCGGCGGGCGGTCGTCGTGATGCGGTGGCTGTTGGAGCCGGCGTCCGGTTCGGTGATGCCGAAGGCCATGGTCTTCGTGCCGTCGGCCAGGGCCGGGAGCCAATGCTGTTTCTGGGCGTCGGTGCCGAAGCGGGCGATCACCGTGCCGCAGATCGCCGGGCTGACCACCAGCATCAGCAGGGGTGAGCCCGCGGCGCCGAGTTCCTCCAGGACGATGGAGAGTTCCGTGATGCCGCCGCCTCCACCGCCGTACGCCTCCGGCAGGTTGACGCCCAGGTAGCCCAGTTTGCCTGCTTCTGCCCAGAGGTGCTCGCGGTTGTGGTCGGGGCCGTGACGTCTGCCGAGGGCGGCGACGGCGTCGCGGAGGGCCTTTTGCTCTTCCGATTCGATGTGGGTGGTCACTTTTCTCCTCGGGCTTTCCGTCGTCGATGGCTGATCGTGTCGGGCTTTCCGTCGTCGATGGCTGGCCGCCGCGCAGTTCCCCGCGCCCCTAGACAGCGTCGATCTCGACCACTGCCAGAAGTGCTCCTACGTCCACCTGCTGTCCCGGGGCCGCGTGCAGAGCCGTGAGTGTTCCGGTCGCGGGGGCTGTGATCTGGTGTTGCATCTTCATCGCCTCCAGCCAGATCAGGGGATCGCCCGCCTTCACGACGGCCCCGGGCGTCAGCCCGTCGACCACTCGGACGACCGTTCCTGGCATCGGGGCCAGCAAGGACCCCGGGGCGTGCTGGGTCTCCGGCTCCGGGAAGCGGGGCAGGGCCCGCAGCTCGGTGGAGTTGACGTAGATCTGATCGCCGTAGGCCGTCACCTCGAACTTCCGCTCCACGCCGTCCACTTCGAGTACGACGAGACGGTCGCTCGCGTGGACCACTCGCACCCCGTCCGCCCGGAGGCCCTCGCGGGTGGGGCGGTAGCGGGCCTCGTGCTCCTCCCCCGCCATCTCGTAGCGCTTGATCTGCGGCTGGGAGGGGACGTTGCGCCAGCCGCCGCCGAAGCGGGAGCCGCCGTGTGCGGCGTCGGCCAGGGCGGCGGCCAGCGGGGCGAGCGGGTCGCCCGGCCGGCCGAGGTCCGCGAGGTGGCGGTCGTAGAAGCCGGTGTCCATGCGGGCCGAGGTGAACTCCTCGTGGCGCAGAGACGCCAGGAGCAGGGCCCTGTTGGTGGTCGGGCCGTGCAGGGTCAGCCGTTCCAGGGCGCCGGCCAGCTTGCGGACGGCCTCGGCGCGGGTCGGGGCGTGGGCGACCAGCTTGGCGAGCATGGGGTCGTAGTGGACGCCGATGTCGTCGCCGTCGGTGTAGCCGGTGTCCAGGCGGACGGCGTCGGGGGGGTTGAGGCGGTGCAGGGTGCCGGTCTGGGGGGCCCAGTCGCGGGCGGGGTCCTCGGCGTACAGGCGGGCCTCGACGGCGTGGCCGCGGGCGGCGGGCGGGTTCTCCGTCAGGGGCTCGCCCTCGGCGATCCTGATCTGCTCCGCGACGAGGTCGAGGCCGAAGATCTCCTCCGTGACGGGGTGTTCCACCTGCAGGCGCGTGTTCATCTCCAGGAAGTGGGCCCTGCCGTCGGCGACGAGGAACTCGACCGTGCCGGCGCCGACGTAGTCGACGGCCAGCGCGGCGCGTACGGCCACCGCGCGCAGTTCCTCCGCGAGCTCCGCGGAGAGGCCGGGCGCGGGTGCCTCCTCGACGACCTTCTGGTGGCGGCGCTGGAGGGAGCAGTCGCGGGTGCCGAGGGCCCAGACCGTGCCGTGGGTGTCGGCGAGGATCTGCACCTCGACGTGGCGGCCGTTCTCGACGTACGGCTCGACGAACACCTCGCCGTCGCCGAAAGCGCTCGCGGCCTCGGCGCGGGCGCCCTCCAGGGCGGCGGTCAGCTCGTCCAGGCGGCGTACGACACGCATGCCGCGGCCGCCGCCGCCCGCGGCGGCCTTCACCAGCACCGGCAGGTCGGCCTCGGTGACGTCGGTGAGCGGGGCGACGCCCAGGAGCTGCTTGGCGCGGGTCTTGGACGCCATGGCCTCGATGGCCCGCGGCGGCGGCCCGATCCACACCAGCCCGGCGTCGAGGACGGCCCGTGCGAAGTCGGCGTTCTCGGACAGGAAGCCGTAGCCGGGGTGGACGGCGTCGGCGCCCGCGGCGAGGGCGGCCTTCACGACGAGGTCGGCGCGCAGATAGGTGTCGGCGGGGGCCGCGCCGGGGAGCCGTACGGCCATGTCGGCCACGCGCGCGTGGAGGGCGTTCTCGTCGGCGTCCGAACGCACGGCGACGGTCCGGATTCCCAACTCACGGCAGGTGCGGAAGACGCGGCAGGCGATCTCGCCCCGGTTCGCCACCAGAACTGAAGTAATCATTCGTCTCACATCCGGAAGACGCCGAAGCCGCCGCGCACGCCCTCGAAGGGCGCGGTGTGGACGGCGGACAGACACAGGCCAAGGACGGTGCGGGTGTCGCGCGGGTCGATGACGCCGTCGTCGTAGAGCCGCCCGGACAGGAACATGGGCAGCGACTCGGACTCGATCTGCAGCTCCACCATGGCGCGCAGGGCGGCGTCGGCGTCCTCGTCGTACGGCCGCCCCTTCGCGGCGGCGGACTGCCGGGCCACGATGGACAGCACGCCGGCGAGCTGCTGCGGGCCCATGACGGCCGACTTGGCGCTGGGCCAGGCGAAGAGGAAGCGCGGGTCGTAGGCGCGGCCGCACATGCCGTAGTGCCCGGCGCCGTAGGAGGCGCCCATGAGGACGGACAGGTGCGGGACCTTCGAGTTGCTGACCGCGTTGATCATCATCGAGCCGTGCTTGATGATGGCGCCCTGCTCGTACTCGCGGCCGACCATGTAGCCGGTGGTGTTGTGCAGGAACAGCAGCGGGATGTCCCGCTGGTTGGCGAGCTGGATGAACTGGGCCGCCTTCTGCGACTCCTCGCTGAACAGCACGCCCTGGGCGTTGGCCAGGATGCCGACGGGATAGCCGTGCAGAGCGGCCCAGCCGGTCGCCAGGCTCGTCCCGTACAGCGGCTTGAACTCGTCGAAGTCGGAGGCGTCGACGATCCTCGCGATCACCTCACGCGGGTCGAAGGGGACCTTGAGGTCGCCGGGCACGATGCCCAGCAGCTCGTCGCGGTCGTACTTGGGCGGCTCGGCCGGGCCCGGATCGCCGTACGCCTTGCGGTGGTTGAGGCGGGCGACGACGCGGCGGGCCTGGCGCAGGGCGTCGTGCTCGTCGACGGCGAAGTAGTCGGCGAGACCGGACACGCGCGCGTGCATGCCGGCGCCGCCCAGTGACTCGTCGTCGCTCTCCTCGCCGGTGGCCATCTTCACCAGCGGCGGACCGCCGAGGAAGACCTTGGCCCGCTCCTTGACCATGATCACGTGGTCGGACATGCCGGGGATGTAGGCGCCGCCGGCGGTGGAGTTGCCGAACACGACCGCGACCGTGGGGATTCCGGCGGCCGACAGCCGGGTGAGGTCCCGGAAGATCGCGCCGCCGGGGATGAAGATCTCCTTCTGGGAGGGCAGGTCGGCGCCGCCCGACTCCACCAGGCTGATGCAGGGCAGCCGGTTGGCGAGGGCGATGTCGTTGGCGCGCAGGGCCTTCTTCAGCGACCACGGGTTGCTGGCGCCGCCGCGCACGGTGGGGTCGTTGGCGGTGATCAGGCACTCCACGCCCTCGACCACGCCGATGCCGGTGACCAGCGAGCCGCCGACGGCGTACTCGCTGCCCCAGGCGGCCAGCGGCGACAGCTCCAGGAACGGGCTGTCGGGGTCGAGCAGCAGCTCGACGCGCTCACGGGCGAGCAGCTTGCCGCGCCCCCGGTGCCTCTCGACGTACTTCTCACCGCCGCCCGCCAGCGCTTTGGCGTGCTCGGTGTCCAGTTCGGCGAGCTTGGCGAGCATCGCCTCGCGGTTCGCCCGGTACTCCGCGCTCGCGGGATCCAGGGCCGAGGACAGGACCGTCACAGCAGAACCTCCGGGATGTCCAGGTGGCGGGAGCGCAGCCACTCGCCGAGGGCCTTGGCCTGCGGGTCGAAGCGGTGCCGGGCGGCGACGCCCTGGCCGAGGACGCCCTCGACGACGAAGTTCAGGGCGCGCAGGGCGGGCAGCGCGTGCCGGGTGACCGGCAGGTCGCGGCTCTCCGGGATGAGTTCCCGGAACCGGTCGGCGGTCAGCTCGTGCGCCAGCCACCGCCAGGCGTCGTCGGTGCGCGCCCACACGCCGACGTTGGCGTTCCCGCCCTTGTCCCCGCTGCGGGCCCCGGCGACCAGCCCGAGGGGGGCGCGGCGCACCGGCCCGTCGGGCAGCGGTTCGGGAAGGGCGGGTTCCGGCACGTCTTCGAGTCCTTCGAGTCCTTCGCGTACGAGGGTGGCGTCGGGCGGCGGCACGGGGACGCGCCGCCCGTCGTGCAGTACGGCGACGTGGTCGACGGTCTCCTGCGGGACGTACGCCGCCTCGAACACGCCGTAGGGCGTGCCCTTGCCGGGCAGGTCGGCGACGTGGAAGCCGGGGTAGCTGGCCAGCGCCAGTTCCACGGCGGCGCCGCTGAGGGCCTTGCCCACGGCCGCCTGGTCGGGGTCGCGCACGACGAGCCGCAGCAGGGCGCTGGCGGTCTCCTCGGTGGCGGCGTCGGTGTGGTCGGTGCGGGCCAGCTCCCAGCGGGCGTCGGCGACCTTGGCGAGGACGGGCTCCAACTGCCGCCGCACCAGGGCCGCTTTGGCGTCGACGTCGAGGCCGGTGAGCACGAACACGACCTCGTTGCGCCAGCCGCCGAGGATGTTGCGGCCGACCTTGAGGGTCGGGGGCGGGGCCTCGCCGCGCACGCCGTCGACGCGGACCCGGTCGGGGCCGTCCTGGGTGAGCGTGACGGTGTCCAGGCGGGCGGTGACGTCGGGTCCGGCGTAGCGGGCGCCCTGCGTCTCGTACAGCAGCTGGGCGGTGACCGTGCCGACGTCGACGAAGCCGCCGGTGCCGGGGTGCTTGGTGACGACGCTGCTGCCGTCCTCGTGGATCTCGGCGAGCGGGAAGCCCGGGCGGGTGACGTCGCCGTCGGCGAAGAAGGCGTAGTTGCCGCCGGTGACCTGGGGGCCGCACTCCAGCAGGTGCCCGGCGACGACCGCGCCCGCGAGCCGGTCCAGGTCGCCCGGACCCCAGCCGAAGTGCGCGGCGGCCGGGCCGGTGACCAGCGCGGCGTCCGTGACCCGCCCGGTGACGACAATGTCCGCGCCCTGCTTCAGACACTCGGCGATGCCGAAGCCGCCCAGATAGGCGTGCGCGGCGAGGCTGCCGGGGTGGGCGGCGGTGAGATCGTCGCCCTCGACATGCGCGACCCGGACGGGGACGCCGAGCCGGTCGGCCAACTCCCGGATCCGCACGGCCAGTCCGGCTGGGTTCAGGCCGCCCGCGTTGGTGACGATCCGCACCCCGCGGTCCCGGGCCAGGCCCAGGCACTCCTCCAACTGGGCCAGGAACGTGCGCGCGTAGCCCGCCTCGGGGTCCTTCAGGCGGTCCCGGCCGAGGATCAGCATGGTCAGTTCGGCGAGGTAGTCGCCGGTGAGGACGTCGAGTTCACCGCCGGTGAGCATCTCGCGCATCGCGTCGAAGCGGTCGCCGTAGAAGCCGGAGGCGTTGCCGATGCGCAGCGTCACGCCCCGGCCCCCTTGGGCGCACGGCCTTCACCGGGCGGGCCCGCGAAGGCCTGCGCGATGTCCATCCACCGGTCGGCGTCCGCGCCCGAGACAGTCAGGGCGAGGTCGTCCCGATGAGCCCGCTGGGTGACCAGCAGGCAGAAGTCCAGGGCACTGCCGGTGACCCGCTGGGCCGCGTCCTCCGGGCCGTAGGCCCACAGATCCCCGGAGGGCGCGACGAGTTCGACCCGGAACTCCTCCGCCGGAGCGGTCATCCCGTGCGCGCCGAAGGCGAAGTCGCGGGCCCGGACGCCGATGCGCGCCACGTGGCGCAGCCGGTCGGTGGGCTGTCGTACGACGTCGAGGGCGTCGGCGATGTCCTGCCCGTGCGCCCAGGTCTCCATCAGGCGGCCGGTGGCCATCGAGGCGGCCGACATCGGCGGGCCGTACCAGGGGAAACGGGCGCCGTGGGGCGCCGCCCGCAGGGCCGCGTCGAGGTCTCGACGCCCCTGGCGCCAGCGGGCGAGCAGCACGGCGGGCGGCAGGGCGGCCCCTTCGTCGGCGCCGTCGTCGACGAACGACCCGGGTGCCTTGAGGGCCTGCTCCACCAGGGCGGTGAAGGCGTCGGCGTCTGTCACGGCCAGCAGGGCCGAGTGGTCGGTCCAGGCCAGATGAGCGATCTGGTGCGCGACGCTCCAGCGCGGCGCGGGGGTGGCCGTGGCCCACCTCTCCGGCTCCAACTCGGCCACCAGGCGGTCGAGTTCCTCGCTCTCGGCACGCAGGTCGTCGAACACGGGCGTCGGATCGGACACGGGTGCGCTCCCCTCCGGGGTGTCGTGGTGGGGAGCATGGCAGCGGGCGCAGAAACAATCAAGCGTGCTTGCATTAATTGGTTTTCCACATCCACCCCACCTGTTCGCAGTCACGTAGCTACTCTCGGTGACAGGAGGTGGTGGTCGTGCATATCCGCGAACTCGATCCCAGCGCGTCGCCGTTGGACTACTACGGCTATGAGCTGCGCCGTACGCGAGAGGCGGCGGGGCTCACGCAGAAGGCGCTCGGCTCGATCGTCTTCTGCACGGGGTCACTGATCGGGCAGATCGAGACGACGCAGAAGGTGCCGACGCGGGAGTTCTCCGAACGGGTGGACGCGGCGTTGGGGACGGACGGGGTGTTCTCCCGGCTGGTGGGGCTGGTGTTGCGGAGCCAGTTGCCCAGCTGGTTCCAGCCGTATGCGGAGATGGAGGCGAGGGCGGCTTACATCTCCAGCTTCCAGGCGCAGCTAGTGGACGGACTCCTCCAGACCGAGGCATACGCCCGCGCAGTGCTCGGCGCGCGAGACGAAGGCAACCTTGACGGCAGGATCGCCGCGCGTCTGGACCGCCAGCGCATCATGGACCGAACTGAGCCACCGGCGATTTGGGCAGTGCTCAGCGAGGCCGTCCTACACCAGGAAGTCGGCGGCCGCGAAGTCATGCGAGGGCAACTCGCGCATCTGTTGGCGTTGCAGAAGCGGCGCTGGCTGGAGATCCAGATCCTGCCATTCGAGGCCGGGGCACACGCTGGACTGATGGGCTCGTACTACCTGCTGCGGTTCCAGAGCGACCCGGACATCGTCTACACCGAGGACTTCGTCCAGGGGCACATGACGGCCAATCCGCAAGCTCTCAGGGAGGGTTCGGTCCGTTACGATCATCTGCAAGCGGCCGCGCTCTCCGTGGACGACTCTGCGGCTCTGATCATCCGCGTGATGGAGGAACGGTATGGGAGCGAACCTGAAGCTGACGGACGCGAGCTGGCGTAAATCCTCCTACAGCGGCGACACCGGCGGGGCCTGCGTCGAATGCGTCCCCCTCGGCACGGCCACCTGGCGCAAGTCGTCCTACAGCGGCGGCACCGGCGGCGACTGCATCGAGATCGCCGACCTCACCCCGCACCTCGCGGTCCGCGACTCCAAGAAGCAGGACGGCCCCGCGCTGCTGTTCGCGGCGGGGGCCTGGTCCGTGTTCCTGGAGTCGGTCAAGGGCTGACTCCCCGGCGCAGGCGGCCGCGGCAAGGAAACCGGGCGAAGGGGACACCGCCCCGACGGTCGTGCACAACGTGGTGCCCCAGGACAACAGCGAGGTGATTCTCCGCGGCCAGGTCGACCGGCCCGAGCCTCTGCGCGTCAGGGTGTACATCCACGCCAGGAACGTGCATGTGAGCTGAGGCCGGGCCGGCCCGGCGCCGACCTACGGCCTGGCCACTCCACACGCACCGCCTTCGCGGCGTTCCGGTAGATGCCGCCGGCGGCGGTCAGGTACTCGCGGGCCGCGTCGGGGTCCGTCGCGACCCGGGCGACGGACTCGGCACGGCGCAGGGTCATGCCCGTCGGGCAGCCACACCCTGCCACGCGGGCTGACGCTCAGAGACCGGCCTGCGCCGCAGTCGCCTTGGCGCTCCGGCGCCCCACCTGTGTCCGCACCGCGCCCATGCTCGCCGCGATGACCAGGGCTATCGCGGCGGACTGGGTGGTCGTGAGGGCCTGGTCGAGGATGAGGAAGCCGGCCGTCGCGGCGATGGCCGGTTCCAGGCTCATCAGGACCGCGAAGGTGTGCGCGGGCAGGCGTCGCAGCGCGAGGAGTTCGAGGGTGTAGGGCAGGACGGAGGAGAGGATCGCCACGCCCGCGCCCAGGCCGATCGTCACCGGGTCGGCGAGCTTCGCGCCCGACTCGGCGAGGCCCAGGGGGAGGAAGAGCAGGGCCGCGACGGCCATGGCCAGGGCGAGGCCGTCGGCCTGGGGGAAGCGGCGGCCCGTGCGGGCGCTGAAGACGATGTACGCCGCCCACATCGCGCCCGCCCCCAGCGCGAAGGCCACGCCCACCGGGTCGAGCCCGCTGAAGCCCCCACCGCCGAGCAGGAACACCCCGGCGAGGGCAAGACCGGCCCAGATGAGATTCACCGCGCGCCGGGAGGCGATCACGGACAGGGCGAGCGGACCGAGCACCTCCAGGGTGACGGCCGCACCGAGCGGGATGCGGTCGACGGACTCGTAGAACAGGCCGTTCATCGCGCCCATGGTGATGCCGAAGACGACCACCGTGCCCCAGTCGGCCCGCGAGTGGCCGCGCAGCCGGGGCCGGCAGACGATCAGCAGCACGACCGCCGCGACCAGCAGCCGCAGTGTCACCACGCCGAGCGCCCCGGCACGCGGCATGAGCGTCACGGCGAGCGCCCCGCCGAACTGCACCGAGATCCCGCCCGCCAGCACCAGCCCGACGGGGCCCAGGGAGCCGAGGGAGCCGCCTCGTCGCCCGCCGGTCCCGGCCGCGGTCACCGGCGCGGACGCCGGGGTCGGCGCGGGAGTGGTGCTCGAAGTGCTCACGGGGGCTTCCTGAGGCTGGGCGCGGATGCGATCATGTTCATCACGATGCACTTTCCGGTCCACAGTAATGGACTCACGTCAGGCAGGTACAGCCCTCACGCACCTGACTTCCGCTCGGTCAGGGCCTCCGCCAGCACCTCGGCGAGATGCCGCCCCCGCACCCCGCCCAGCTGCTCCAGCTGGGTACGGCAGGAGTAGCCGTCCGCCAGCACCACCGCCTGCGCCGGGGCCGAGCGCACGGACGGCAGCAGCTGCTCCTCGGCGCAGGCCACCGAGACGTCGTAGTGCCCCCGCTCGAAGCCGAAGTTCCCGGCGAGACCGCAGCACCCGCCGGACAGTTCCCCGGTCAGGCCCGCCGCCGCCCGCAGCCGCCGCTCGGCCGCGTCGCCGAGGACCGCGTGCTGATGGCAGTGGGTCTGCCCGGCCACCGGCCGGTCCAGCGCGGGCGGCCGCCAGTCGGGCGCGTGCCGCTCCAGGGCCTCCGCGAAGGTCAGCACCAGCTTGGCCAGCCGCGCCGCCCGGGGGTCGTCCGCGAGCAGCTCCGGCAGATCGGTGCGCAGCGCGGCCGCGCAGCTCGGCTCCAGGACGACGACCGGCGCCCCGGCGTCGAGGACCGGCCGCATCAGGTCCAGGGTCTGGCGCAGCACCGTACGGGCCCGGTCGAGCTGCCCGGTGGAGACGTACGTCAGCCCGCAGCACACCCGCCCCCGGCGCACCCCCAGCAGCGCGGCGGCGGAACGGGTGCGTCCGTCCGCGAGCCGCCGCCCGTGTGTGAGCAGCGTCGGCGGCAGCGCCACCCGCAGTCCGGCCGCCTCCAGCACCCGTACGGCCGCCCGCCCCACGGACGGGGACAGGTACTCGGTGAAGGTGTCCGGCCAGAGCACCACCAGCGCCCCCGGGCCCACGGCGGGCTTCCTGCGCCGCCACCACCGGCTGAACGGCTCCGTCGCCAGCCGCGGGATCTCCCGCTCGGCGGCGATACCGCCCAGCCGCTTGGCGACGCGCGCGAGGGGCCGCCGGGCGGCCAGCGCGTTGAGGAGCCTCGCCCCGCGCACCCGGGTCACCCACCGCAGCCACTGCGGCAGCCGCCCCATGGCGATATGCGCGGCCGGGCGGCGGCGCCCCGCGTAGTGGTGGTGCAGGAACTCCGCCTTGTACGTGGCCATGTCGACGCCGACCGGGCAGTCCGAGCGGCAGCCCTTGCAGGCCAGGCAGAGATCGAGGGCGTCGCGGACCTCGGTGGAGCGCCAGCCGTCGGTCACCAGCTCCCCGGCGAGCATCTCGTGCAGCAGCCGGGCGCGCCCGCGCGTGGAGTGCTCCTCCTCGCCGGTCGCCCGGAAGGACGGGCACATGACGGAGGGGCCGGCCGACGTCGTCGTACGGCATTTGGCGACGCCCACGCAGCGGCGGACGGCGGCCGAGAAGTCACCGCCGTCGGCCGGGTAGCCGAAGGCCACGTCGACCGGCCGGCGCGGGAGGACCGAGAAGCGCAGGCCGGCGTCCAGCGGCGCGGGGCGCACCAGGATGCCCGGGTTGAGCAGGCCGTCGGGGTCCCACACACCCTTGGCGCGCTCGAACAGCGCGACCGTCTCCGTGCCGTACATCACCGGCAGCAGTTCCGCGCGCGCCTGCCCGTCGCCGTGCTCGCCGGACAGCGAGCCGCCGTGCGCGACGACCAGATGGGCCAGTTCCTCGGAGAAGCGGCGGAAGCGAGCCACGCCGGACTCACTCACCAGGTCGAAGTCGATACGGACATGGACGCAGCCGTCCCCGAAGTGGCCGTACGGCGTCCCGCGCAGGCCGTGCGCGGCGAGCAGCGCCCGGAACTCGCGCAGATACGCCCCCAGCCGGGCGGGCGGCACCGCGCAGTCCTCCCAGCCGGGCCAGGCCTCGGTGCCGTCAGGCATCCGGGTGGCCGTGCCCGCCGCGTCCTCGCGGATCCGCCACAGGACCCGCTGCCCCGCCGGATCGGTCACCACCTGCGCGTCCAGTGCGTCGGCCGCGCGCACGACCGCGTCCGCACGCGCGCGTGCCTCGGCGAGGGTGTCGCCGCCGGTCTCCACGAAGAGCCAGGCGCCGCCCCGGGGCAGATCGGCGGGGGACGGCACCAGATCGGCCGCCATGCCCTCCACGGTCAGCGGCCGATGCGGCAGCAGCCCCGGCGCCGCCTCCGCGGCCGCGCTCTCGTCGGCGTACCCGAGCACCGCCAGGGCACGCGCGCGGGGCGCCTCGACGAGGGTGACGACCGCCTCGGTCAGCACCGCCAGCGTGCCCTCGGAGCCGCAGAGGGACCGGGCGACGTCCGCGCCCTTCTCCGGCAGCAGGGCGTCCAGGGCGTAGCCGGAGATACGGCGGGGCAGGTCGGGGAAGCCGGTGCGCAGCCGGGCGAGTTCCCCCTCGGCCAGCTCCCGCAGTCCCCCGGGCGCCCCGGCCCAGCCCGGCCCGGGCCGCAGCCGCCGCCCGCGCGCGGTGAGCACCTCCAGCTCCCGCACATTGTCCGCGGTCGTGCCCCAGGCCACCGAGTGCGAGCCGCACGCGTTGTTGCCGATCATCCCGCCCAGCGTGCAGCGGCTGTGCGTGGAGGGGTCCGGGCCGAACCGCAGCCCGTGCGGGGCGGCGGCCTCCTGGAGCCGGTCGAGGACGAGACCGGGCTGGACGGCCGCCGTGCGCGCCTCGGGGTCGAGGGCCACCAGGCGGTTCATGTAACGGGTGAAGTCCAGGACGACCCCCGTCCCGGTCGCCTGCCCGGCGATGGACGTCCCCCCGCCGCGCGGCACGACCGGCACACCGTGCGTCCGGCACACCTCCAGCACGGCCGCCACGTCGTCGGCGTCGCGCGGCGCGACCACGCCGACCGGGACCCGCCGGTAGTTGGAGGCGTCCATGGTGACCAGGGCACGGGAGGTGACATCGAAACGGACGTCACCCCGGACGGAGGTACGCAGAGCGGCCAGCAATTCGGACTCGGACATGCCTTCACTCAACCAGCCCGGCCGCATTTCCCCACCCCTCACAGCGCGGCGGAACCCGAACCCGCGGGCGCCGGGCAGCCGCGTACGGCGGGGAGGGGACGTGTCGGGGGGTGTCCGCCCGCAGCGGCCGCCGGGAACGCCCCGCACCCATGACCGACCAGTTCGGCGGACCGAGGACGGACACCCCCCGGCGCGGCCCCGCACCCTCGCCCACCCAACGCGCCGCACCAACCCCCACCGAACAGGACCACGCCGCCGCAGGCATCCCCAGCCCTTGGGGACGAGGCCGTTCAGCCACCCCACCAGCTCAGCCACATCCACCCCGTCCGGCGCCTGAGGACAAGGCCGTCAAGACACCACCCACCCCACCACCCCCCACAGACGAGCCCAGCTCAGCCACTCCCAGCCCGTCCGGCGCTTGAGGACGAGGCCGTTCAGGCCGATAGGGGGCCTGGGGGCACAGCCCCCAAGGTCAGCAGAAGACACCGAAGCCGTCTCACGCGACGGACGAGGTTTCACCGAGCAGACTCCCACCGGCTACGCTCCCCTCGTGGCTGAGATCCAGATTCCCGCTGACATCAAGCCCGCCGACGGACGTTTCGGCGCGGGTCCCTCCAAGGTGCGGACGGAGGCGCTGGACGCCCTGGCCGCCACCGGTACGTCCCTGCTCGGTACCTCCCACCGCCAGGCCCCGGTGAAGAACCTGGTCGGCCAGGTGCGCGAGGGCATCTCCGAGCTGTTCCAGCTGCCCGAGGGCTACGAGGTGATCCTCGGCAACGGCGGCTCGACCGCGTTCTGGGACGTCGCCACCCACGGTCTGATCGAGAACAAGTCGCAGCACCTGAACTTCGGCGAGTTCTCGTCGAAGTTCGCCAAGGCGGCCAAGCTGGCCCCGTGGCTGGCCGAGCCGGACGTCATCTCCTCCGAGCCGGGCACCCACCCGCAGGCCGTCGCCCAGGAGGGCGTGGACGTCTACGCGTTCACGCACAACGAGACCTCCACCGGTGTGGCCATGCCGATCCAGCGCGTGGCGAAGGCCGACGAGGGCGCCCTCGTGCTGGTCGACGCGACCTCCGGCGCGGGCGGTCTGCCGGTCGACATCGCCGAGACGGACGTCTACTACTTCGCCCCGCAGAAGTCCTTCGCCTCCGACGGCGGCCTGTGGATCGGCGTGTTCTCCCCCGCCGCGATCGAGCGCGCCGAGCGGGTGCACGCCTCCGGCCGCCATGTCCCGGAGTTCTTCTCGCTGCCCACGGCGATCGACAACTCCCGCAAGAACCAGACGTACAACACCCCGGCCCTGTCCACCCTCTTCCTGCTGAACCAGCAGCTGGAGTGGATCAACGGCCAGGGCGGCCTGGACTGGGCGGTCCGCCGCACGGCCACCTCCGCGCGCACGCTGTACGGCTGGGCGGAGGACGTGAAGTACGCCAACCCGTTCGTCACCGACCCGGCCAAGCGCTCGGCGGTCATCGGCACGATCGACTTCACCGACGACGTGGACGCGGCCGCGGTCGCCAAGGTGCTGCGCGCCAACGGCATCGTGGACACCGAGCCCTACCGCAAGCTCGGCCGCAACCAGCTGCGCATCGCGATGTTCCCGGCGATCGACCCGGCGGACGTCGAGGCGCTGACGAAGTGCGTCGACTACGTCATCGAGAAGCTCTGACACGCACCCGCTTCGCACCACGGCCCCGGGGGACGGCACCTGTCCCCCGGGGCCGTCCCCGTCTCAGCCCTGCGCGCTGCGGCCGATGTGCGCGATCACCTCTTTGAACTCCTCGGTGGGCGAGAACTCCACCAGCTCGCAGTCCTCCAGCGGCTCGGGGACATGCCCGGGCGCCCAGTAGTACGCCCGGCCCGCCTCGTAGACATGCTCGCCGTCCTTGGTCCGCATCCTCATCCGGCCGCTGAGCAGATACCCGTAGTGCGGGCACGGGCACATGTCGTCCGGCAGGCCCTTGAACGCCGATGCCATGTCCGTGCCCTTGGGTACGCGAAGGAAGCCGACGGTCATGAGCGCCGCTTCCTGAGCCGCGTGACGCCGAACAGGCCGAGGGCCACCGCGCCGATGACGACGTACTCGACACGCAGGCCGGAGCCGTCGTCGGAGTCGGCGGAGGCGCCCGAACCGCCCTTCGCCGAGGGCGAGTCGGAGCCGGCCCCGGCGGGCGCGCCCTGCGCCTCGACGGGGCTGCCGGCGCCCTCCATGCCGAGCATCAGCTTCGTGCCGTCGGCCGAGTAGCTGACGGACTCCCCCTGTCCCAGCGGCACGCTGACCCGCTCCAGCCGCCGGGGCTTTCCGTCGTTCCAGTCGTACGCGATCCCGCCCAGGTAGCCGCGCACGACGAACTGTGCGCCGTCCGGGGAGAAGGCGGCGTCGGTGGCCCACAGGTCGATCGGGGCGACCGGCTCGAAGGTGTTGGTGCCGGAGGCGGACAGCGGGTCGCGGGCGGCGTAGAGGTGCCCGCCGTCCTCGTTCTTGTCGATGAGGTAGACGCGCCCGGTCTTCGGGTGGACCAGGATCGACTCGGCGTCGCGGGGGCCGTCGGCGTACTTGACGACGTACTGGGTGGCCCGGACCGACTGGTCCTTCAGTTCCTCGGGCTCGGGCAGCTTGTAGACCCAGACGTGGTCCCAGGAGCCCCCGAGGTTGTCGCCGATGTCGCCGACGTAGAGCTGGTTGCCGGGTCCCATGGCGATGCCCTCGACGTCCCGCGGGGCGCCGACGCCGGTCATGGTGACCGTGGCGACGGTCTCGCCGGTGCGGCTGTCGACGGCGTAGAGGTAGGCGCCTGTGTCCTGGTCGTTGTGGGTCCAGTAGATGCCCGGGTGCTGCCGGGAGGCGGTCAGGCCGCTGGACTCGGTGATGCGCGGGTCCTTGATGGTGAACCCCTCGTCCCCGTCGGCGGCGGAGGCGGGCGGGGCGAGGCCCACGAGCAGACAGGCGGCGGCCGCGGACAGCACGGCGGCGAGGGATCGGCGCATGCGCTCAAGCCTGCCACCTCGGCGGCACTTTGATCGGCTCGGAGATCGGCCGGGACCGGTCGGGTGGTGGTCCTCACACCTGCGGGGGACTCCGGCGGGGCGCGCGATCATCCATGATGAGCGGATGCTCAGGTTCATGCCCGTAGGCGACTCGATGACGATAGGCAGCGCGGGCGAACACACCTGGCGGTACCGGATGTGGCAGCACCTGCGCGACACCTACGGCGGGCCTTTCGCCCTGGTCGGCCCGCGCGAGACGCTCCACGACCAGGCCACGGGCGAGCCGACCTCCTACGAGTACGCCGACCCCGGCTTCCCCCGCGCGCATCTGGCCGGCTGGGGCGAGGGCTGGCTCCACATGGCCCCCCTGATCGCCGACGCGGTACGCCGCTGCCGGGCCGACGTCCTGCTGGTCTCGCTCGGCCTGATCGACCTGGGCTTCTACACCAACGCCGAGCAGACGGCGGAGAACGTCCGCGCCTTCGTGACGGCGGCACGGTCGGCCAACCCGCGCGTGCGTATGGTCTTCCTGCCGGTCATCCCGAACGTCCGGGCCCAGGACGACCCGGACTTCGCCGAGCAGGTCTCGCTGTTCAACGTGCTGCTGGCCAAGGAGATCGCCGACCTCGACGAACCGGCCTCCCCGCTCCTGCTGGCCTCGGTCGAGGAGTCCTACGACCTGCTCACCGACACCTACGACGGCACCCACCCGAGCGCGAGCGGCGAGCACAAGATGGCGGCGGCCTTCGCGGAGGCGATGCGGCAGGCATGGGGGCTGGGGGACCCGTACGTGTCACGCATATGAACTCGGTGGCCGGGCGGGCGCCAGGCGCAGGCGGGTCCTTGCCTAGAGCGCACTCCAGGCCGTTGGCTTGGATCCATGGAGTACACGCAGCTCGGACGCACCGGACTCAAGGTCAGCCGACTGGTCCTCGGCACGATGAACTTCGGACCCCAGACGGACGAGGCGGACAGCCACGCCATCATGGACGCGGCGCTGGACGCGGGCATCAACTTCTTCGACACGGCGAACGTCTACGGCTGGGGCGAGAACAAGGGCCGCACCGAGGAGATCATCGGCAGCTGGTTCGCCAAGGGCGGTGACCGGCGGGACAAGGTCGTGATCGCCACGAAGGTGTACGCGAACATGGCCGTGGACGGGGAGGCCTGGCCCAACCACGACAAGCTCTCGGCGGTGAACATCCGGCGGGCCGTGGACGCCTCGCTCAAGCGGCTCGGCACCGACCACATCGATCTCTACCAGTTCCACCACATCGACCGCGCCACCCCCTTCGAGGAGATCTGGCAGGCGGTCGACACCCTCGTCGCCCAGGGCAAGATCCTCTACGCCGGGTCCAGCAACTTCCCCGGCTACAAGATCGCCCAGGCCAACGAGACCGCCGCCAGGCGCGGCTCGTACGGCCTGGTGAGCGAGCAGTGCCTGTACAACCTCTTCGAGCGCCGCGCCGAGATGGAGGTCGTCCCGGCCGCGCAGGAGTACGGGCTCGGCGTCATTCCGTGGTCGCCCCTGCACAGCGGACTGCTGGGCGGTGTGATCCGCAAGGAGGTCGAGGGCGGACGGCGCGCCGGCGGCCGTACCGCCGAGGCGCTCACCGACGCGGCCGTGCGGGCGCAGGTGCAGGCCTACGAGGACCTGCTCGACAAGCACGGGCTGGAGCCCGGCGAGGTCGCGCTGGCATGGCTGCTGACCCGGCCGGGCGTGACCGGGCCGATCGTGGGCCCGCGCACCGCCGAGCAGCTCGGCTCCGCGCTGCGGGCCGTCGAGCTGGAGCTCGCCGACGAGCTGCTCGCCGAGCTGGACGAGATCTTCCCCGGGCCGGGGCCCTCCCCGGAGGCCTTCGCCTGGTAAACGCCGCACGGCATGCCCAGGGGCTGTCTTTTGGATCATGTCGGCGTCGCGTCGGCTCAGGCGTCGCGTCGGCTCAGGCGTCGCGTCGGCTCAGGCGTCGCGTCGGCTCAAGGTGCTGCGCCCTCGTGGCCAACCTGATCCCGACGACAGCCCCTCGGCGGCGGCCTGGTCTACTTCCCCACGGCAGCCGCCATCGCCACGACTACGAACATCAGTACGAGCGCACCGGCCATGATCCGGTTCCGGGTCTTCGGGTCCACGGCAACGAGCCTAACCGGACGCGCCGAGCGGCAGTCGGGCGACCACCTCGTAGCGGGGCTGCTCGCCGGGCGCCCCGGAGGCCGGCAGGTGGCTGCGCACCAGGGTCAGCTCGGCCACCGTCCAGGTGCTGCCGGTGAAGGAGGCGAGCGCGTCGACAAACGGCCGCACGTCGACCGAGTCGCGGCTGCGGGCCACCGTGAGGTGAGGGGTGTAGCGCCGGTGCGCGCCCATGTCGAGGCCCGCCCTGCGCGCCGCCGCCTCGCTGCGGTCGGCCAGCAGCCGCAGCGCCTCCAGGTCGCCCTCGGCCCCCGCCCACAGGGCCCGCCCATGACCGAACTGACCCCCTCCGCGCATCGCCAGCGGGAAGGGGTCACCGCGGTGCGCGGCCCGCTCCAGCCGCGCCGACAGCTCCGGTACGACGGTGTCGTCGACCTCGCCGTAGAAGGCCAGCGTGAAGTGCCAGCCCGGCCGGCCGGTCCAGCGCAGCCGGTCCGCACCGGGCAGCTTCTTCAACTCGGCCACCTCTGCGGCCAGTTCGCCGACCACCTCGGCGGGGGGCAGCACGGCGGCGAACAGTCTCATACGGCCCACCCTGTCATCGGACGGGCCCCGGGGCCGCCGTTCGGATCGGTCCGGCGCCGCTCACGGCCGCCGGCCCGGTCCGGACGGGCGCCCCGGATCACGCCACCGCGGCCAGTTCCTCGCACCGCTCCCGCGGCACGAACCGCACCACGGGGTGGCCGTGCGCCCAGCCCACCGACAGCCGCAGGCCGCCCGTGCGGGCCATGACTAGGCCGATCACCGTGGCCGCGAGCGCGGCGACCGCGCCGCCCGCCGCCAGGCCCGCGCGCGGGCCGTAGGTGTCCGTGACCCAGCCGACGATCGGGGCGCCGATCGGCGATCCGCCGAGGAACACCATCATGTAGAGGGCCATCACGCGGCCGCGCATGGCCTGGTCCGTGGCCATCTGGATGCCCGTGTTGGCCGTGACGTTGATCGTCATGCCGAACAGGCCCAGCGGGATCATCAGCAGCGCGAACATCCACAGGGTGGGGCTCGCGGCGGCGACGATCTCGATCACGCCGAAGGCCAGGGCCGCCACGCTCATCACCCGCAGCCGGGCCGTGCCGCGCCGGGCGGCCAGCAGGGCACCGGCGAGCGAGCCGACGGCCATGAGGGTGTTGAAGAGGCTGTAGGAGCCCGCGCCCATGTGGAAGACGTCGTCGGCGAAGGCGGAGAGATAGACCGGGAAGTTGAAGGCGAAGGTGCCGACGAACCCGACGAGCACGATCGGCCAGATCAGCTCGGGCCGGCCGGAGACATACCGCAGGCCCTCGCGGAGCTGGCCCTTGGCGCGCGGGGCGCGTTCGACCGCGTGCAGCTCACGGGCCCGCATCAGCAGCAGTCCGGCGACCGGTGCCACGAAGGACAGGCCGTTGAACAGGAACGCCCAGCCCGTGCCCACACCGGTGATCAGCAGGCCCGCGACGGCGGGGCCGATCAGCCTGGCCGACTGGAAGTTGGCCGAGTTCAGGCTGACGGCGTTCTGCAGCTGGTCCGGGCCGACCATCTCGGTGACGAAGGACTGCCGGGCCGGGTTGTCGACCACGGTGGCGAGTCCGACGGCGAGGGCGGCGACGTAGACGTGCCAGACCTCCACCCGGCCGGTGAGGGTCAGCAGCGCCAGTGCCAGGCCGGTGACCGCCATCGCGACCTGCGTGACCAGCAGGGTGCCGCGCTTGGGCAGCCGGTCGACGAGGACGCCGCCGTAGAGGCCGAGCAGCAGCATCGGCAGGAACTGCAGGGCCGTGGTGACGCCCACGGCGGTGGCCGAGCCGGTGAGGCTGAGGACCAGCCAGTCCTGGGCGATGCGCTGCATCCAGGTGCCGATGTTCGACACCGCCTGGCCCAGGAAGAAGAGGCGGTAGTTACGGATCTTCAGCGAAGCGAACATCGAGGTCCGGCGACGGGCCTCGGTAGGCGGTGAGGGTGCCCGGCGGGCACCCCCGGCAGGGGGCGAGTCGGAGTCGTGGGTGGTCGGTGCGGGGGCGGAGTGTGCTCCGGATCCCGAACTCAAAAGGGTCGCCTCCTCGGTGACTGCTTACAGATGCGCGAGCTTCTCCAGCACGGGGGCGGCGGCGCGCAGTTTCGCCCACTCGTCCTCGTCGAGGTCCTCGACCAGAGCCGCCAGGAAGGCGTTGCGCTTGCGGCGGCTCTCCTCCAGCATCGCCTCGGCCTGCTCGGTACGGGTGACCACCTTCTGGCGTCGGTCCTCGGGGTGCGGCTCCAGCCGGACCAGGCCCTTGGCCTCCAGCAGCGCGACGATGCGGGTCATCGACGGCGGCTGGACGTGCTCCTTGCGGGCCAGTTCGCCCGGGGTCGCCTGACCGCAGAGCGACAGGGTGCCCAGCACCGACATCTCGGTGGGGCTCAGCGACTCGTCGACCCGCTGGTGCTTGAGCCGTCGGGAGAGCCGCATCACGGCGGAGCGCAGGGAGTTCACGGCGGCAGCGTCGTCGCCATGGGTGAGGTCCGGCATCTCTTTAGCGTAACTCATTACTCTCGCTAAGGACCACTCGGGACACGCATGGACGGCCGTGACCCCCGCCACTCAAACGCCCACGTCATCCGGCCCCATGCGAGGTCACCCATATGAGTGAGCCGGCTCCGAAAAGTGAGACACGGGCCGCCCTCCTGCCGCGAATCTCGTACGCATGGGGACCACCGTGCTCAGCCTGCGGCTAGACGGGGAGCTGCTCGAACGGCTCCGGCACCATGCGGCGAAAAGAGGAATGAGCGTCCAGGACTATGTCGTCCGGACGCTCATTCGTGATGACTTCGACGAGCGGTTCCAGGCCGCCGTGGAGGAGACCGAGAAGTTCTACGGCCACGCCTGAGGCGCCTCGCGACGGTCTCCCGCCGAAGCCCTGACCGCCGAACCGTCAGGTGAGCTGGAGGGCGGGCATCAGGTAGTAGAAGAGGAACACGGCGGACACGACGTACATCGCGGCCGGGATGTCCTTGCCCCGGCCCGCCGCGAGGCGCATCACCACGAAGGTGATGAAGCCCATGCCGATACCGTCGCCATCTCCGCGCGTAGACCCGTTTCGGGGCGTGCACCTGCGGGCAGGCCCGATCGGCCTCGTAAGCTGTGCGCATGGCGAAGTGGACCCCCAAGCACGAGGCGCCGGAACCCCTGGAGGGCCCGGTGGTACCCGTCATCGTCGGCGGCACGATCCTCTGGTTCGTCCTCTTCCTGGCACAGGTGCCGTTCTACGGCTGGTTCGACGACCAGGGCCACGCCTGGTGGGTGTGGACCTGCCTGGCCGGCGGCGGCCTCGGACTGATCGGCATCTGGTACGTCCGCGGCCGCGACGCCGCGCTCAAGCGCGCCGAGGCGGCCGCGCGCGAGGTACCGGCCCCCTAGCGCGCCCTCCCCGACGATCGACGACCCCCGTACGACCACGGCGGGAGCAGCCTCCTCCCGCGGTCGGAACATGCGCGCACTCGGCGGGTGAACACCCCTGTCCGCACGTACCGTCGAATGCATG
The DNA here is from genome assembly GCF_040612135.1 of Streptomyces sp. NPDC006458. NCBI lineage: Bacteria > Bacillati > Actinomycetota > Actinomycetes > Kitasatosporales > Streptomycetaceae > Streptomyces > Streptomyces sp. NPDC006458. The sequence goes on from NZ_JBEXPR010000007.1 coordinate 123,588, forward strand.
ACGCACATCGACGCGGGCGCCGAACTCGATCCTGTGCATCCCGTCCCCGTCCCGTCCCGGGCGACGGACGGTCTGACCGCGGCCGAGGTCGCCGAACGGGTCGCCGCCGGCCGGGTCAACGACGTACCGGTGCGCAGCAGCCGGTCCATGGCCGAGATCGTCCGCGCCAACGTCTTCACCCGGTTCAACGCGATCATCGGTGTGCTGTGGCTGATCATGCTGTTCGTGGCGCCGATCCAGGACGGCCTGTTCGGCTTCGTGATCATCGCGAACACCGGGATCGGCATCTTCCAGGAGTGGCGGGCCAAGAAGACCCTGGACTCACTCGCGGTGATCGGCGAGGTGCGGCCGACCGTGCGCCGCGGCGGGACGGCCGTGGAGGTCGGCACCTCCGAGATCGTGCTGGACGACGTGCTGGAGATCGGGCCGGGCGACAAGGCCGTCGTGGACGGGGTGTGCGTCGAGGCCGACAGCCTGGAGATCGACGAGTCGCTGCTGACCGGTGAGGCCGACCCGGTCGTCAAACGCCCCGGCGACCCGGTGATGTCCGGCAGCTTCGCGGTCGCGGGCGGCGGCGCCTTCCGGGCCACCAAGGTCGGACGCGAGGCCTACGCCGCCCAGCTCGCCGAGGAGGCCTCCCGCTTCACCCTGGTCCACTCCGAGCTGCGCTCGGGCATCTCCACGATCCTGAAGTACGTGACGTGGATGATGATCCCGGCCGCGCTCGGCCTGGTCGTCACCCAGCTGGTCGTCGAGAACAAGGACCTGCACGACTCCCTCGCCCGCACGGTCGGCGGCATCGTGCCGATGGTTCCCGAGGGCCTGGTACTGCTCACCTCCGTCGCCTTCGCCATAGGGGTGATCCGGCTCGGCCGAAAACAGTGCCTCGTGCAGGAGCTGCCGGCCATCGAGGGCCTGGCCCGCGTCGACACCGTCTGCCTGGACAAGACCGGCACCCTCACCGAGGGCGGCATGGACGTCACCGCCCTGCGCGTCCTCGACGGCTTCGACGAGCCCTACGTCCGTCAGGTGCTGGGCGCGCTCGGCGAGTCCGACCCGCGGCCCAACGCCTCCCTGAAGGCGATCATCGACGCCTACCCGGACAGCGAGGAATGGCGGTGCGTGCAGTCGCTGCCGTTCTCCTCCGCCCGCAAGTACAGCGGCGCCTCCTTCAGCGAGGGCGACGGCGAGTCCAGCAGCTGGCTGCTGGGCGCCCCGGACGTGCTGCTCGCCGACGACGACCCGGCCCTCGCCGAGACCGGACGGCTGAACGAGGAGGGGCTGCGGGTCCTGCTGCTCGCCCGCGCCTCGCGCGAGCTGGACGACCCGGAGGCCGGCCTCGGTGCCCGGCCGGCCGCGCTGGTCGTGCTGGAGCAGCGGCTGCGCCCGGACGCCGCCGACACCCTGCGCTACTTCGCCGAGCAGAACGTCCGCGCGAAGGTCATCTCCGGCGACAACGCGGTGTCGGTGGGCGCGGTCGCGGGCAAGCTGGGCCTCGACGGGTCGGCGGTCGACGCGCGCCGGATGCCCGCCGACCCGGACGGCATGGCCGGGGCCCTGGACGAGGGCACGGTGTTCGGGCGGGTCACCCCGCAGCAGAAGCGGGACATGGTCGGGGCCCTGCAGTCCCACGGGCACACGGTCGCCATGACCGGCGACGGCGTGAACGACGTCCTCGCGCTGAAGGACGCCGACATCGGCGTAGCGATGGGATCCGGCTCGGAGGCGACCCGGGCGGTCGCGCAGATCGTGCTGCTGGACAACAGCTTCGCCACCCTGCCGTCGGTGGTCGCCGAGGGCCGCCGGGTGATCGGGAACATCACGCGCGTGGCGACCCTGTTCCTGGTCAAGACCGTCTACTCGGTGCTGCTGGCCGTCCTGGTGGTGTGCTGGAGCGTCGATTACCCGTTCCTGCCCCGCCACCTGACGCTGCTGTCGACCCTGACGATCGGCGTCCCAGCCTTCTTCCTGGCCCTCGCGCCCAACAGGGAACGGGCGAAACCGCACTTCGTGCGGCGGGTCATGCGCTACGCGATCCCGGGCGGGCTGGTCGCGGCCGCGGCGACCTTCGCGACGTATCTGATCGCCGGTCACCACTACTCGGGCGAGGGCGCGCTGGACGCCGAGACCAGTGCGGCGACCCTGACCCTGTTCCTGGTGTCGATGTGGGTGCTGGCCATCGTCGCCCGCCCCTACACCTGGTCGCGCGTCCTGCTGGTCGCCGCCATGGGCGGCGCCTTCCTGCTGGTGCTGGTGGTGCCCTGGCTCCAGGAGTTCTTCGCGCTGCGGCTGGTGGGCGTGACGATGCCGTGGCTCGCCGTCGGCATCGCCGCGGTCGCGGCGGTCACCCTGGAGCTCCTGTGGAGGTGGGTCGACCGCCGCTTCCCGGCGTGAGTGGTGCCGCTGGTGCCGCTGGGGGTCAGCGCACGTCGACGAAGTCGCCCGGGGACACGGTCAGCGGGGACGTCGTGGTGGAGGCACCGGAGAAGTAGAAGCGCCAGGTGCCGTCGTAGGTGGCGGTGGCGGTGCTGCTGACGGCGCCGGTGGTGCTCGACTTGACCGTCTTCACCTTGGTGTAGGCGGTGCTGCCGGACTTCTTGAACTGAAGCTGCATGTACTGGTTGGTGTACTTGCTGTAGGTGCCCGTCTGCCAGTCGGCGCGGGTGAACGTGCCCTTGACCGAGAGGGTCTTGCCCTTGGCGACGGGCTCGGGGGCGGCGTTCATGGTGAGCACGGCGTTCCGCTGGACCCGGTGGGTCGTGTAGTAGTCGTCCCAGTACTCGCTCTGGTCGTTGGCGAGCGCGCCGACGCCCACGTGCCAGGTGCCGGCCAGGGCGTTGGCGTACAGGTCGCCGATGCCGTCCTCGGAGTTGTCACCGGGGGTGGCCGTGATGGTCATCTTGCAGTTGGACGTGGTGGCGGAGGCCGCGGTGCAGGTGAGGTCGTCGTTCGGCGGCAGCCAGCCGTCGAGCCCGGTCTCGGGGTCCGAGCCGTGCCACAGGTCGATGTACACCTCCTGGATGCCGCTCGGGTGGCTGGCCGTCAGGGACACGGTGAACGTCTTGGCCGACTTGCTGCCGACGACGACCCCCTTGCCGCCGTTGACCGTGACGTTGGAGACGGTCGGGGCCTCGGCCGCCGAGACGCCCGCGGACCGGGCCGCGCCCGCCTTGAAACGCTCGGCCGCACCGGGCCGGTCGATCCGGGCCGAGTCCCCGGAGACGGCCTGCGCCACCGGAACGGTCAGCGCGGACAGAACGAGCGCCCCGGAAACGGCGGCGATGGTGGCACGAGTAGCCATACGGTTCCTCAAATCTGGCGGAATGAGAGAGGTCCGGCCCCGGACAGGTCGCCGGGGCAGGACGAGGAGGGTGGTGCGCTAAACGGTCCGGCCCCGGCCGGGTGCCGGGGCCGGGAGGCGGTCACAGGGACCGCGGGTGCTTACTGGACGTCGATGTAGTCGGCGGCCGAGTTGACCGGCGCGGCGGCGCTGGTGCCGGCGTAGACGAAGCGGTAGTAACCGTCGTAGGTCGCCGTCGTCGTGGTGCTCAGGTTGCCGAGGCTGTTCGACTTGATCGTCTTCAGCGTGGACCAGGCGGTCGCGTTCGTCTTCTTGTACTGGAGCTTCACGTACTGGCTGCTGAAGTTGTTGTACTTCAGCGTCTCCCAGTTGACGCGGGTCAGCTTGCCGGTGACCGTGATGGCCTTGCCCTTGCGGACCGGCTCGGGAGAGGCGTTGGTCGTCAGCTTGGTGTGCCGCTGGAACTTGAAGGGACCCGCCTTCTCCTTCCAGATGTGGTTGCCGTCGTTCGCGTCGATCCACGCGTCGACGTACCAGGTGCCGGCGTTGTTGTTGAGCAGTTCGATGTTCGGGTCGACCGTGACCCAGCCGGTGCAGGTCGAGGTGGTGGCGTTGACGACCACGCAGGTGGGCTCGTCGGTGGTGCTGAGGATGCCGTAGTTCGGGCCGTACAGGTCGAACTCCGCGGCGCCCTCGATGCCGGAGTCGTCCGTCGCCGTGACGACGACCTTGAACTTCTTCGCGGTCGTGCCGACGGCCACGGCGTTGTCGCTGTCCACGACAACCTTGGTGATCTTGGTGTCGCCGTCGGAGTCGTCGGCCAGGGCGGCCGGCGCGGCGAAAGCGGACAGGACCAGGGCGCCGGTGACGACGCCGAGGGTGGCACGCATACGCATATCTGTTCCCCACGTGGAGAGGGACCCCGTTGCCCTTCGGCGCACACGGTCCGTGAGCGCGGCGAGGTCCCAGTGATCGAGGAGTCTGTTGACTCGGAAGATCAGATCAGTGACACGGGAGAATGGTTGTACGGGGTACGGAGATTCTGTGCGAGGTCTTTCGCACACCCTCGCCGGTCCCTGTCGGCCCTGTAATGAACGCCGTGGCGTGGTCCGCGGTGTCCGTCGCGGCTTCGTAGGCCCCAACGGGCCGCCCTCGCGGACGCAGTGCCGCAGCCGGTGGTGCCCGTTGTGCGAGCCCGTCGCCTCGGCGAGGGTGGTCGACCGTCTTGCAGTCGCTGGAAGCCCTCCTCCCGCACCGGAGCCGGACGTGTCGCACCGGAGCTGGACGTGCCTCAGTCGAACCAGCGGTCTCGCGCCAGCTCCGCGGTCCGCGACGGGTCTTCGAGCAGCGCGGCCACCTCGAACCGGCGCGGCCACTGCCCGGCCGCCCAGGCGAGTCCGGCGGCTACGCCCTCCAGGGTCGAGGCGTGCAGGACACCGTCGTCGGTCAGCCGCCAGTCGATCTCCACGCCGTCGACCACCAGCTCCTCGTGCTCGACGTACGAGGCGGGCGTGCGCGGGCCCAGCAGCACCCGCACCGACTCGGGCACGTCGTGCTCGGCGCCCTCGGAGTCGATCACCCCGGACACGGACTCGCTCAGCCGCCGCACCTGGAACAGTTCGGCCAGCTCGGCGGCCCGCACCGGACGCACCGGCAGCAGCGGCACACCCCCGGTGAAGGGCAGCAGATCGGGCGAGTCGACGACCACCGCGTCGGCCGCGTCGACCACCTCGGTGTGCCCGTCGACCACCGCCCGCACCTCGTCGGGCAGCGTGACCTGCTCGGGGTCGAGATCGGCCAGTGCCCCGTACAGACCGTGCAGCTGGGCGCCCGTCACCTCACGCTCGGGGTCCGCGAGCCGGTCGAGCAGCTCGGCGGCGCCGCCGGGCTCGTCCAGCAGCGCGGCGACCGAGGTGCGCACGCCCAGCGCCCGCAGCACCTGCTCGTCGTCGAAGCCGGTCGCGTCGGCCTCCTCGTACAGGCCCCGCAGCAGCGGGTCGCCGCCCGCCGCGAGCAGACCGGCGGGCTTGCGGCCGTCCAGCACCGGGTTCCCGCGCAACCACCACGCCGTGTAGGGCCGTACGACCTCATGGGTGCCGTCGGGCAGCAGGATGCGCACCGGCTGGGTCAGGGCGTCCCTCAGCGGCGGCTGGGCGAGCAGGGCGAGCGCCTGCGGCCAGCGGTCGTCGTCGACGAGGTCCAGATCGCGCACGGCGACCAGTTCGGTGGCCACCGGCGGCACCGGCGAGTCGGGGAACCGGTCGAGGATGTCCTCGCACCACACGTCGACCGCGTCCAGCAGTCCGGCGTCGTCGGGCTCGGCGAAGTCGCCCTCGCGCGGCTCCAGTTCGTCCGGGTCGAGAACCACGTCCGTGGCGCGGACCAGCGCGAAGTCGGCCAGCACCCCGCAGGCGGCCAGCGGTCCCCGGCCCCACTTCTCGGCCAACTCGGCTTCCACGGCAGCCAGCTCGCCCTCGCGGATGACCTGGTGGAAGGCGCTGCCGGGCAGCACCAGCTCACCGGCCGGGGCGAGTTCGCCGTCCTCGTCGGGCAGGGCGAGCGCGCCCAGCCAGGGCTCGTCACCCGGTTCGAGGCCGGCGTCGCGGACCAGCCCGAGCACGGTGTCGGCGAGTTCCTCGGCGTCGGGGGCCTCGGCCTCCCAGTCCAGGGCGCCGTCGTCGTCCAGCGAGGCCGCCACCGCCGCCCGCACCTGGGGCGTGGTCAGCACGGCCCGCGGCGTCGCGGGCAGCGCGCCGAGCTTCTCCAGCAGGGGGTGCGCGGCGTCCGCGTGGGCGACCTTCAGCCCGAGCCGGGACAGCACCCCGGGGTCGATGCTCACGGCGTCCGGGGCGGGCAGCAGCACCTGCCGGGGCCCGATCGTCGTCCGCCCGTCGGCCAGCGGCACCGGCAGGCCGGTCAGCCGGTCGGGGTCCACACCCGCCAGGCTGTCGTAGAGCCGCCGCCACCAGTCGGGGTCCTTCTCCAGCCCGGCCAGCCGGTCCACGGCGTCGGTCAGCGGCACCCGGGCCACGCCCAGCGTGCGCAGCTCCGCCCGGCGCTCCAGCCCGGCGGGCAGCAGCGTCGGCAGCACCTCGGCCAGCACCCGCACGGTGTCGGCTCCCGCGCCCTCGACGACCTCGGCCTCGCGCGGCCGCAGGGCCTCCGGCAGGTCCTCGTGGTCCTCGTGGTCCTGGTGGTCCTCGCGGTCCTCGTGGTCCTGGTGGTCCTCGCGGTCCTCGCCGTCCCGCACGGCGGGCGGCAGGAAGGCGGTGCGCGGCAGCCGCTCCAGGATCGCCTGGCGCAGCGCCCCGTCCAGCTCGCCCTTGCCGAGCGGGCCAGGCACGAGGTCGATGATCCCCGTCGTCACCGGCCGCCACTCGGCGAGCAGCTCGGTGTAGGCGTCGGCGGCGCGCTGGACGAGGAAGTCGGTCAGCGGGCCGGCCGCGGCGTGCCGACGGGTGGGGTCCAGCGGGAAGGAGGCGATGAGCAGCGCGGGCACGCCGAGCGCCTCGTCGCTGGGCGTCGGCGCGTGCACGACCGGATTGGTGCGCGGCCGCGCGGGCGTGCCGTCGGCGTCGACGGGCACGGCCCAGGTGACCGACCAGTACGGGCGCAGCCGCTCCTCGACGGGCCGGTCGGCGAGCAGCTCGGGTCGCAGCTGCCCGTGCGCGGCGGTGGTGCGCCAGCGGGTGGTGCCGTCGCGCGAGTCCTCCACGACGGTCAGGGCGCCGTCGGTGCCGCGGCGCAGGGTGCGGGTTTCTCCCCCGGAGGAGGTACCCCCACCCGTGTCGATCACGACCTCGTCGAGGCCGGGCAGGGCCAGCAGCAGAGCGTCGTCCACGGCGGCGAGGAGCCGTTCGGCGAGGTCGGTGGCGGCGGCGTCGCGCAGCGGCAGGATGACGGCGGTGTCGTACGGGGCGGGGGCACTGCCCTCGGCGGCGAACGGCAGCCGCAGCAGCGGCACGTGGCCGTCGCGGCGGCGGATCTCGTCGCCCAGGCCGGGGCTGTGCCGGGCGGTCTCGGCGGCCAGGTCGCGGGCCTCGGGGAGCGACCAGCGCACGCCGCCGTGGCGGCCGACGACCGCGGGCTCGTCGGTGACGGCGAGGACGGCGGCGAAGCCGACGCCGAACCGGCCCACGGCCGCGGTGCCGGTGTCCCGCTTGGCGGAGGCGCGCAGGGTGGCCAGTGACTCCACGCCCGCCGCGTCGAGCGGCGCGCCGGTGTTCGCGGCGACCAGGACGCCGTCGCGGAGGGTGAGCCGCAGCCGTCCGGGCACGTTGGCCCTGGCGGCGGCGTCGGCGGCGTTCTGGGCGAGCTCGATGACGAGCCGGTCCCGGTAGCCGCCGTAGACCAGGTCCTCCTCGGCGTTCGCGTCCTCGCGGAAACGGGCGGGGCTGGTGGCCCAGGCGTCGAGAACGCCGCGGCGCAGACGGGCCGTCCCGAAGGGGTCGGCGCCTTCGGCCGCGGGCCGCACGAACTTGCTCACGTCCACACTCTCCTCATCGGCGTGACCATGAAGGTACCGCGCGGAGTGAGTCCCGATGAGGAGGGGCGGCTCGGTGCGGGGCCGCAGGCCCGGGCAGGCCATGACTCAGAAGTGGTGGCCGACTACATCGCGTACTTGTCCGCGTGCGACCGGACGTCAGAAAATGTGACACGGGTGCGGACTCGCGCCCAGGCGGACAGAGGGCTCCGGGGGATGGCGAGCATGACGACGACAACACAGCCGCGCCGGGACCTCAGTGCTCGTGTGGCCGAGGCCTTGTCCTCCCAGGTACTCAACGCGCTGGTGGGCATCGCCGGTATCGCCCTTCCGGTGGCGGCGTGGGTTGCCGAGAGGAGCGTCCTCAAGGACGCCCTGCTGGCGGCGGAGACCGTACTCCTGTTGCTCATGGTGCCAACCACATGTGGTTACGCCGCATCTATATCCAGCTTCGCCGGGCCAACGACCGGCACATGGCGGACGCCCGGTACTTCGCGCTGGTCCGTGAGCAGTTGGAACGGGAACTCATCGCCGGGTTCGGTGAGATCGCCGACGGCCACCTCCAGGTGTACGCGTCCGAGGTACCTCGATTGTCCGTGCTGCTTTTCCAGGCGCTCATCGACAGCGGCACCGAGCCCAAGCGGGTACTGGCGGCCGACCTCACCAACAGCCCGAACCTGCTGACTCAGCGGCGGGAGGATCTGGCCGTCAACCGGCGCCTGATCGAGGCCGGAGGGTCGGTCCAGCGGCTATTCATCTGCTGGCAGGACGATCTCCTGAGGGAGGAGTTCGCCCGCTCCTTCCTCGCACTCGTCGATCACCACCGCTCGTTGGGCGTACAGTGCGCGCTCGCGGTGCGGGACCGCTTGCGGGCCGACCAGGCCGTGGACTTCGTCGTGGTGTCGATGGCGGCGGTCCTGCTGGAGGAGGAACAAGGGGACGCCGACTACCGCCGGGGCCGCAGCTCCGTGTACTTCAAGCACGTCGAGCGTTGGGCGGGCCGCTTCGAGTCGGTCTGGGGGCACGGGTCGGACTCGTCGGCATCCCCAAGACGCGTAACCGCCCCGCCCTCCGCGTGCACGCGTCGGTGCGCTCAGCCCTCCGACGCGAAGGCCACGAAGCCGGTCCAGGCGGCGGGGGCGACCTGGAGGCGGGGGCCGTCGGTCTGCTTGGAGTCGCGGATGTGGATGGTGGTGGGGGTGGGGGCGACTTCGACGCAGGAGTCGACTTCGCTGCCGCTGCTGTAGCTGCTCTTGAACCAGGCGTAGGCCACCTCCACGCACGAATCGCCTTCGCTGCTGCTGCTGTAGCTGCTCTTGAACCAGTGCAGGTCGGTCATGTGTCCCCCAGCAGGTGCTCAATGAAGGCAGTCGACTCACGGGGCGTGAGCGCCTGAGCCCGGATGATGCCGTGGCGCAGCTCAAGGATACGGAGGTGCCGGGGTTCGGAGACCGGTCGGCCACCGGCCACCACCGGCGAACGCCCCACCGCCGAGCCGTCCTCGAACTTCAGCACCTCGATGCCACCGGCCAGGCCGGCGTGCTCCTCGCAGTCCATCGGCATCACCTGAAGCTCGACATTGCGCAACTGCCCCACCTCCAGGAGATAGGCGAGCTGGCCGCGCAGCACCGCCATGCCGCCGAGCGGGCGGCGCAGGGTCCACTCCTCCAGAACGAAGCTGATCTCCGGCGCCGGATCACGGTCGAAGACCGCCTTGCGGGCGACGCGCGCGGCGATGAACCGCTCAATCTCGTCCTGGGAGTACGCGGGGCGTCGCATGAGCAGCAGCCCGCGCGCATACTCCGGCGTCTGCAACAGCCCATGCACGTTCAGCGGGTCGTAGAGCTGAAGCTCGACCGCCTTGGCCTCCATCTTCGCCAGATCCCGAACCTTCTTCGGGTACCGGACCTTCCACACATCCTCCTTCATCGCGGCGAGCAGCCCACCCGCCCCCAGCACCTCGTCGGCCTTGTCCAGATACTCGGGCCGGGGAATCCGCTTGCCACCCTCGATCTTGTAGACCAGGTCCTCGCCATACCCCACCGCCTGCCCGAACTCCGCCGCCCGCATCCCCACGGCCTCCCTGCGCAGCCGTAGCTGCCGGCCCACCGTCGCGACGACCGCGACGCCCCAGTCGTCGTCCGGGTCCACCTCCCACCCCGGCTCGTCCGCCTCGGTCCTGAGCCGCCCGGCCTCCGCCTGCACCGCCATCCCGCACCCCTCCGCCGTAGGAACCTCCGACGACGCCGTACCCGTACACCCCGCCCCGACAGCCCGGACACCACCGGACAACGTCCGGACAGTCACCGTACGCATCGACTCCGTCACTGTTCACGGTAGGCACGCATGGCCACGCTGAGTGACGTGAATCAGCAAAGCGCCGCCCCCGAGGCCGAAGTCGTCACCCCTGTCCGCAATCTGAGCCTGTGCCTGTCCGCCACGCCGCGCGGTGCCCGTCTCGCCCGGCTGCTCACGGTCGATCGACTCCGCGCCTGGGGGCTCCCGTCGGACCCGGCGGCGCACATCGTGGCGGAGCTGGCCGCGAACGCCGTCACGCACGGCCGGGTCAGGGGCCGCGGCTTCGGGCTCACCGTCCACGTCGTCGGCGAGACCCTGCGCGTCGAGGTGACGGACACCCGCGGTGACTGCCTGCCGAGTCCCCAACACCCTTCCGAGGAGGGGGAGTCGGGGCGGGGCCTGCTGCTGGTCGAAGCCCTGGCCGACCGCTGGGGAGTCTCCCAGGGGCCCTCGCCGCGCAAGACCGTCTGGGCGGAGATCGAGCTGTTCGCACCGGAACCCATTTCCGCGAGTCCCGGTGACGTGAGCCGTCTTTCTTCCCAAGAACCGGAGAGGTGAAAGAACCCGACCAAACCCCACCCTTCCCGCTCGCGAACGCAAACTCACTCTCGCGGGTGAACATCGTCAACTGGGCTGGCTCAGGGGCAGGTTGCCTGCTCTACGCTCAGCGCATCACAACCGCACACACACTTCGGCCCTCGCCGGGACGGCAATCCCAGTGCGAGGGCCTGACCACCAAGGAAGAAGCACCTTCCCGATGGATACGCGAAACCCTAGCGCGCCCCCGCGCGGCCGGTCCGGCGTCACGCGGAAAATTCACCCCCCTTCCGGGGGTCTGGTCCACGACAACGCCCGCCACACCGCCCGCTTCACGGTGATCGGCAACCATCTGGCCCAGCACCCGGACCTGTCCCTTCTGGCGATCGGGCTCGCGGTCCACATCCAGTCGCTGCCGAAGAACTCCTGCGTCGGCATCAAGGCCCTCGCCGCCCGCTTCCCCGAGGGCACGACCCGGATCGCCGCCGCCCTGCGCGAGCTGGAGGCGCACGGCTATCTGCGCCGCGAGCGGGAGCGCGCGCCCGGCGGGCGGATCGTCACCCGCACGGTCTCCTGCAACCAGCCGGGACACCGCCGTACGGCCGGACCTGGCAGCCCTGCGGCGGCCGCCCCGAAGAGGCCTGAGAGGCCCGAGAGGCCGAAGCAGCTGAACAGGCCGAAGAGTCCGCCCAGGGCCCTCCCGCCCGTGCCGCGACCGGCGTACCCGGCCCCTGCCCTGCTCCAGCGGGCCGTCGACCTCCTCGCGGACCTGCGGCGCCACGACTCCCGGCTGCTGCTGTCGGCCCCCGACACGGCCCACCTGGCCCCCGGCGTAGCCGCCTGGCTGGAACGCGACGTCACCCCCGCCGCCGTACGCCACGCCTTGACCGACGGCCTGCCGGAGGAGCCCCTGTGCCGCCCGGCGGCCCTGCTGGCCCACCGTCTCGCCGCGAAGCTGCCGCCCCCGCCGCCGTTCCGCGCCCCGGCCCCGCCACCGGCCGTCAGACACGCGTGGCAGGACTGCGAGGGCTGCGACCGCCCGTTCCGCGCCCCCGAACCCGGCCGGTGCCGCGACTGCCGACCCGTTCCCCCAGGCGTGGCGTGACATGGGCGGCCTCCGGTACCGGGCGATGCGGAACTTACTCCAGTCCGTGGACGACACGCTCCCGGGCAAGTTCGAGATCACCGTGGAGGGGATCGTTCACGACCTGCTCTCGCCCAACGGCCGCCACGAACTCACCGTGGCGCGGCTCCGCAAGCGCCTGGAGAAGGTCATGCCCGAGGAGATCGTGGCCCACACGGGCAGGCCCGATGTCGAGATGGAGCCGGAAGGCATCATGCGGCGCCCCGACATCATGGTGATCGCCATGGCGGACATGGAGGCACAGGGAGCCTTCGACCCTCGTGACCTCATCGCCGCCATCGAGGTCGTCTCCCGCTCCAACCCCGACAACGACTGGGTCGGCAAGGTCCGCGACTACGCCCTCATCGGCATCCCCGTCTACGCGATCTTCGATCCCCGCACCGGCACCGGAGCCGTCCTCGGCGACATCCACGCCACCCCCGAGGGGCCGCGCTACGCGACCCGCACGGACTTCGTCTACGGCGAGGACGTCACCGTCGCCGAGTGGACGATCCCGACGGAGGGTCTGCCGCGACACCCCGCCGAAAAGTGACCCACGTCACACTGTCGCGTCAGGAGTGGCCCAGTTCTGCCGAGTCCTCGTCCGGGATGTCCGGGACCGAGCCGGAGTCGCGGGACGGGCGGAGGGGGAAGGGGTCCACTCGGGTCTCGTCGATGACCGGTGGGGCGGGCTGCGGGGGCTTGGGCATGACCGCGGCCTCGGAGTGGCCGCCGCAGCCGTAGGACAGGGAGACCACCCGGCCGTCGGCGGGCGAGAACTCGTTGGCGCACACGCCGAAGGCCTGGCCCAGGGAGCCGCCGATCCGGGTGAGGAAGCCACAGCTGACGCACGTGGCGGGGGCCGCCTGGGCCATCGGGGTCTTGGCGCCGAACGCCTCGTCCCACCGGTCGGCGGCGGTGTGCAGGCCGTACCGGGACAGCACCCGGGCGCGGCGCATGCCGAGTTCCTCGGCGACGGCGGCGATCGAGCCGCGCGTCGGGGCGCTGGGCAGATGGGCCGGGACGCCCGCCGTGACGTCCGCGTCCTCCGCCTCGGCCAGCTCGGCCATGTCCTCGGAGACCGGAGAGTCCGGGCCGGGCTCGTCCTCGCCGGAGAAGCCGGGCTCCAGGCGCAGGTCCTCGGCGTCGGTGGGCAGCAGATCGCCGGGGCCCATGTCGCCGGGGCGCAGCCGCTCGCTCCACGGCACCCACTCGGGGGCCAGCAGGGCGTCGGGGCCGGGCAGCAGGACGACCTCGTCCAGGGTCACGACCTTCGCGCGGGAGGCACGGGCCACGGTCACGGCCCAGCGCCAGCCGCGGTAGCCCATCTCCTTGCACTCGAAGAAGTGCGTGACCACGCGGTCGCCCTCGGACACGAGTCCGGAGTGCTCACCGACTACGCCGGGTGCGGCCGCCTCCTCGGCGGCGGCGCGGGCGAGGTCGACCGCCTCGGCGCACAGGCGGTCGGGGGTGCGGCTTCGCGTGGTCGCTGCGCTCACAGGTATCGCTTCTCTCCTACGCCGTCTCTCGGGGGTGCCTCCGGCGGTGGAGCGGACGGAGCGGACCTGTGGGCCGCGTCGACGTCCGCGTCCGATCGCACTCGGGCGCACCTGTGCCATCCATTGTGCGGGATGGCTGAGATACGCACGCTACCTGTTCGCGGGCGCTCGGCCTACACCGACGTGGTTTCCGGTGCGATCGGAGTGATCCTGCAGAGCGGCCGGAACCTCGGACGCCGACGGAATCCGGTCGCGCCGAACCACGAAACTGCGGGGCCATACGCGCGGTAACCGCACTACACCCGTCCTCTTCGGGGCACTATGGCGTCGTGGCAGCCGCGAGGTCGCCCCAGGACGCCACCGGGGTCGGTGGGGTGAAGGGGAGCAGCCGGGGTGGCGGTTCGAGCCGGTTCCGCGGCTTCGTCCGCTCGCTCGGGCGTGCCCTGCACCTGCCGGTGACGGGGCCGGCCCGGGGCATCCGCAAGGCCACGCACGCGCAGGGCGCGGGCGAGTCGGGCCTGGGCAAGCTGATCGAGCTGCACGCGGTGAACGGCGCGGGCGACATGATGATCACGGTCGCACTGGCCTCCACCGTGTTCTTCTCGGTGCCCACCGACGAGGCCCGCGGCCGGGTCGCGCTCTACCTCGCCATCACCATGGCGCCCTTCACGCTGCTCGCCCCGGTCATCGGCCCTCTCCTGGACCGGGTGCCGCACGGCCGGCGCGCGGCGATGGCGTGCGCGATGCTGGCGCGGGCGCTGCTCGCCCTGGTGCTCTCCGGGGCGGTGATCAGCGGCAGCATCCAGCTGTACCCGGCGGCGCTCGGCGTGCTGGTCGCGTCCAGGTCGTACGGGGTGGTCCGCAGCGCGGTCGTGCCGCGGCTGCTGCCGCCGAAGTTCTCCCTGGTGAAGGCGAACTCCCGGGTCACCCTGGGCGGCCTGCTGGCGACCGGCATCGCGGCGCCGGTCGGGGCCGGGCTCCAGGCGCTCGGGCCGCGCTGGCCGCTGTACGGGGCGTTCGTGATCTTCATGGCGGGTACGTTCCTGTCGTTCTCCCTGCCCCGCAAGGTCGACTCGGCCCGTGGCGAGGACACCGCGCTGCTCGCGGCCGACGCCCAGCATCTGCACGGCCCGCACCGCCAGCCGGTCAAACGGCCGGGCCTGCGCACGGTCGGCATCGCCGTCACCCACGCCCTCGGCGCGAACTGCTCGCTGCGCTGTCTGTCCGGGTTCCTGATCTTCTTCCTGGCGTTCCTGCTGCGCGAGCATCCGCTGACCGGGCAGAGCGCGGCCGTCTCGCTCGGCATGGTCGCGGTCTCGGCGGGCGTGGGCAACGCGTGCGGCACGGCGGTCGGGGCCTGGCTGCGCTCCCGGGCCCCGGAGATCATCATCGTGACGGTGGTGGCGCTGGTGCTGGGCGCGGTGATCGTCGCGGCCGTGTTCTTCGGGGCGGCGCTGGTGGCCGCCCTGACCGCGGTCGCGGGCTTCGCGCAGGCGCTGTCCAAGCTGTCCCTGGACGCGCTGATCCAGCGGGACGTGCCCGAACAGGTGCGTACGTCGGCCTTCGCCCGCTCCGAGACGCTGCTGCAGGTGTCGTGGGTCTTCGGCGGCGCGATCGGCATCGCGATGCCGCTGAACGGCTCGCTGGGGCTGTCGGTGGGGGCGGCGATCGTGGCGGCCGGCTGGCTGACGACGGTACGGGGCCTGCTGAGCTCGGCCCGGCAGGGCGGCTCGGCGAGACCGCGCGTGGCCTGACACCGGGGCACCGGGACCGCACGGGGCCCGGCCCCTGACACCGGGGCGTCCGCGCCCTGACACCGGGGCTGCGGCGGCCCCGCGGCCGGGGTGCCCACGGCCGCCCCCGGACGCGAGTGGCGTAACCCACGGCATGGCCCGGCCCCCAGGTGGGAGAGCGGACATGAGGGCCCGATAACCTTCGCCCATGACCACGATGCAATCCGCTGTGCGACGCCGCCGCGCAGTCGCCGCCGCCGGCGCCGTTTCCGCCGGACTGCTCGTCCTCACGGCCTGCGACAAGCCGACGCCGGTGGCGACGGTCACCGTCGGCTCCAGCTCGGTCAACGCCGAGGCCATCTGCTACAACGACGGCGACCCACTGAACGCCAAGTCGCTGGAGGGGTGCGTCGAGAACGCCGACGACGTCGAGTCGATCAAGGTCGGGCAGGACGAGACCGTCCGCTTCGGCGTCGACCCGAAGATCGCGGACGCCGGCTGGACGGTCCTGGTGAACGGCCGCCAGTTCATCGACTTCAGCGACAACACGTACCGCACGATCCCCAGCAGCGCGTTCTTCAACGCCCAGTACGGCACCGAGGGCAACACCAACACCGTCTCCATCCGCATGGGCGAGAAGGCGGTGGAGGGCATGTGGTCCTTCAAGCTCGAGAACAAGGACGCCTGACCACGTCCCGCACCCGGATCCTCGTGGCCACCGCCGTCCCGGCCGAACGGGACGCGGTGGCACGGGCGTTCCCGGACCGGCCCGTCGAGACGCCCCTGCCCGGCGCGCTGCTGCACCGGATCCCGGGCGGCCCGGACCTGCTGGCCGCCGGAGTGGGCCCCGCGCGCGCCGCCGCCTCGGTCGCGGCCGCGCTCACCGCGGCCGCCCTCGACGGCACGCCGTACACGCTCGTCGTCAGCGCGGGCATCGCGGGAGGGTTCCAGCCCGCCGCACCGGTCGGCTCGCTCGTCGTGGCCGACGAGATCACCGCCGCCGACCTGGGCGCGGAGACGGCCGACGGTTTCCTGCCGGTCACCGAGCTGGGCTTCGGGACCGTCACCCACCGTCCGCCCGAGGCCCTCGTCCGGCAGGCCGCCACCGCGGCCGGGGCGCTCACCGGGGCCGTGCTCACCGTCTCGACCGTCACCGGCACCGCCGCCCGCGCCGACGCGCTGCGCGAACGCCACCCCCGGGCTCTCGCCGAGGCCATGGAGGGCTTCGGTGTCGCCGAGGCGGCCGTCGCCCTGCACGGCACGCCCGTGCTGGAGGTACGCGCCGTCTCCAACCCCGTGGGCCCCCGCGACCGCGCCGCGTGGCGCATCGGCGAGGCCCTGGCCGCGCTGACCAAGGGCTTCGGGAAGCTCGCACCCGTCCTCACGAGTTGGAAACCGGCATGAGGCTGCAGATCGCGTACTCCCCCTGCCCGAACGACACCTTCGTCTTCGACGCCCTCGCGCACGGCCGGGTGTCCGGCGCGCCCGAGCTGGACGTCACCTTCGCCGACATCGACATCACCAACGGCATGGCCGAGCGCGGCGAGCACGACGTGCTGAAGGTGTCCTACGCGGTCCTGCCGTACGTCCTCGACACGTACACCCTGCTGCCCTGCGGGGGCGCGCTGGGCCGGGGCTGCGGGCCGCTGGTCCTCACGCGTGAGGACGGGGTGGACCTGACGGGCCGTACGGTCGCGGTGCCGAGCGAGCGGTCGACGGCGTATCTGCTGTTCCGGCTGTGGGCGGCGGACACGCTGCCCGGCGGGGTGGGCGAGATCGTGGTCATGCCGTTCCACGAGATCATGCCGGCCGTAAGGGACGGCAAGGTCGACGCGGGCCTGGTCATCCACGAGGCCCGCTTCACGTACCGGAACTACGGCCTGCACAAGCTCGCCGACATGGGCGAGCACTGGGAGAGCACCACGGGCCTGCCGATCCCGCTCGGCGCGATCATCGCCAAGCGCTCCCTCGGCGAGGAGACCCTGCGACGGCTCTCCGACGCGATCCGTACCTCCGTACGGGCCGCCTGGGACGACCCCGAGGCCTCCCGCCCCTATGTCATGGAGCACGCCCAGGAGATGGACCCGGCCGTCGCCGACCAGCACATCGGGCTGTACGTCAACGAATTCACCGCGGGCCTCGGCGAGGACGGCTACGCGGCCGTGCGCGGGCTGCTCACCCGCGCGGCGGCCGAGGGACTGCTGCCGCCCCTCGGCCCGGACGCGCTGGAATTCCCCTGAGGGATACGGGGGTCAGACGTCGAGCTGGTCGGCGACCGCGCGCAGCAGACCCGCGACCTGCTTGCCGGCGACCTTGTCGGGGTAGCGGCCGCGCTCCAGGGTCTGGGTCACGTTCTCCAGGAGGGTCGTCAGGTCCTGGACGATGGAGGCCAGCTCGTCGGGCTTCTTGCGCTGGGCGGCCGCGACCGACGGGGTGGGCTCCAGGAGCGTCACCGACAGGGCCTGGTCGCCGCGCTGACCGGCCACCACTCCGAACTCCACGCGCTGTCCCGGCTTGAGCGTCTCGACGCCGGCGGGGAGAACCGAGGAATGGACGAAGACGTCACCGCCGTCGTCGCGGGAGAGAAAGCCGAAGCCCTTCTCGCTGTTGAACCACTTGACCTTGCCGGTAGGCACGTCTGTCCTCGTCCTCGTACTCGTCGGAAAACTGCTGCTTATAACGCCGTGAGGCGGGTCGTCCCTGACCCGCCGGTACCAAGGCTAATGGTCCCGGAGCGACTGACAAGACGTCGCCCGGTTGTTCCTTCGGGCAGGGAACTACCCTGGTCGAGTGCGTGACAAAACCCAAACGAATTCCGCCGCGCCCGGTGACGGACTGATCCGTGCCGGTGCAGTCGTGTTCTTCATCGGTGCCGTGGCCACTCTCGTCACGGTGGCCCCGTTCCTGCTGGGGACGACACCATTTCCGACCTACATGTTCGGACTGAGCATGCTCATGGGCGTCGGATTCCTCGTCGCCGGTGCCGGGGTGCTGCGTTCGGTCGCCGAGGGGCGTCGCAGGGCGCGGGCGGACGCCTCGGGCTGACCCGGACCAGGCGTGCTCTCAGACTCCTGACGTCTGCAGATGGCCCGTCAGCCAGGCCGGGAACTCCGTCAGGTCGCCGAGCACGACGTCCGCGCCCGCCGCGCGCAGCTCCGCCGCGGCGAAGGGTCCCGTCGCCACCGTCACCGACAGCGCGCCGGCCGCGCGTGCGCCGCGCACGTCGCCCTCGTGGTCCCCGACGTACACCTGTGCGCCGTGCTCGCGCAACGCGCGCGCCTTCTGTTCGGCCCACAGATCGCCGACCAGCGCGTCGGGCTCGATGCCCAGGTGGTCGAGGTGCAGCCGGGCGTTGGGCTCGTACTTCGCCGTCACCACGACCGAGCTGCCGCCGGCCTGCCGTACGGCGTCGATGGCCTCGCGCGCGCCGGGCAGCGCGTCCGTGCCGGTGATCGCGTGCGCCGGGTACATCGCCCGGTACAGGTCCGCCATCTCCGCCACGTGCTCCGCCGGGAACCAGTTCGCCAGCTCGTCCACGAGCGGCGGCCCCAGCCGGGTGACCGCCAGGTCCGCGTCGATGTAAGTCCCGGTCCGCTCGGCCAGGGCCGTGTAGCAGGCGTGGATGCCCGGACGGGAGTCGATCAGGGTCATGTCGAGGTCGAAGCCGACGGTGAGCGCGGATGCGATGGGGTAGGCCATACGGGTCATTGTGCCGAGGGCCGTGCGGCCCGGGCCGCCGGTGCCCAGGGCCCGGACACGCCCCGTCTCACTTGCGGCGCTGCGAGCGCCACACCAGGAACAGGGCCGAGGTGACGGCCGCGCCGCGCAGCACCCAGGGCCAGGTGCCGGACAGGGCGTCCCGCATCCCGCCGTCGACGATCGGCTCGCCCCAGCGGCCGGTGTCGCGCCCCCACAGCCACAGCATGCCCGCCGCGACGGCGAGGCTCGGCACGACGATCACCGCGCCCTTGACCTCCGCCCTGGTCAGCCGCTTCGAGGCCCAGGCGATCAGCCAGCCCAGGGCCAGGGGCAGCAGGCTGCCGAGCACCGCGCCGGCCACGAGCAGCGCGGCCGCGCACAGCAGCAGGGGGTTGTTCCACTCCCGCACGGCGGGCACCTTCAGCCGCCGCCGGGCAGAAGCCCCGGCCTCCTCGGCCTCCTCCCGCGTGTCCTCCCCCGGCTCGTCCTCGGCCTCCGGCTCCGCCTTGTCCCCGGCGTCCTTGGGGGGCCGCTTGAGCAGCTCGGGGACGATCACGCCGCCGACGAAACCGGGCACCTCGTCCCCGGTGCCGAAGGGGCTGCTCTCCACCCGCCACCAGTCGGGCTGGACGGCGCTGCCGCCCAGTTCGTCCGCGCCCGCGAGATGGGGCGGCAGGGCGCCCCCGGAGCGCGGCCGGGGAACGGCCCCGCGCGTCTGCCCCTCGCCGTCGCGCTGCGCCGGTACCGCCCGGGGCGTCTGCCCGCCGCCCGCGCGGGTGCCGCCCGCCGCGTCGACGACCTCGTCGGGGGTGCCGATGCGGTCCAGGATGCGGCGGACCGCGGCCGGGGAGTCCACGACCGACTTCGCCCGCCGCCGGTCGATCTCGTCGCGCAGCGCCGACACGAGGCGCATGCGCTCGGCCGAGGGCAGCTGCCTCTGGTGAGCCACGTCCCCGACCCGGCTCAGATACTCGTAGACGACCTGGTCGCTCTCGATCCCCACGAAGTCCCCTCCGGGGCGGCAGTGTTGGTAACCCCGTCGGGGACGAAGGTACCGCGCGGACCGTGCCGGGTGGCTCATGTCCGTGCCGGGGCGCGGGTGGTGGGCGGCCGGCCGCGCCCACGCGGCGGAGCCGCACACCGGCTCGGCCCCGCACCCCACCGGGGCTCCGTACCAGCGCGACTCCTCGTACGTAGCCGAGGTAGTGCGTACGTAGGCCCGGCGGGTGCGCCCGAAGTCCGTCGCGACCACGAGCGCCGGTCCGCGGGGGGTGAGCCGAGACCCGTCCGCGCCGCCCCGCGGCCCTCGGCCCGTCATCGAGCCGCACCTCGCTGTCGTACTCACCCGCTAACGTGGGTCAGATGAGCACCGAGGCCACGGCTCCACGGTCCCTCGCGGAGGCGCTTCGCGGCAGGGACGACACCTCGCTGGCGGCGCTGTTGCGCAGCCGCCCCGACCTCATCACGCCCGTCCCCACCGATCTGACGCAGCTGGCGACCAGGGCCGGCACGCGCGCGTCCGTCGTCAGGGCGGTGGAGCGGCTGGACCGGTTCTCGCTGCAGACGGCGGAGGCACTGGCCGTGGCCGGGGACCCGGCGTCGTACGGCGAACTGCTGGGGCTGATGGCGGGCGACGACGGCGACCCGCTGGTCGCGGCCGCGCTGCCGCAGGCTCTCGGCACGCTGCGCGAGCAGGCCCTGGTGTGGGGCGGCGACGACCGGCTGCGGCTGGTGCGCACGGCCCGCGAGCTGCTCGCGCCCTCCCCGCAGCACCCGTCCCCGACGGGTCTCGGCCCGAGCGTGCGGGAGGCGACGGCCGGCATGTCGCCGGGGCGGATCCAGGAGATCGTGACCACCGCCGGGCTGCCCACCACGCACGACCCCGTGTCCGCCGCCGACGCGCTGAGCGGACTGTTCCAGGACCGTGAGCGGCTCGCGGCCCTGCTCGGCGGGGCGCCGCGGGACTCCGTCGAGGTGCTGGAGCGGCTCGTGTGGGGGCCGCCTTACGGGCAGGTCACCGCCGATCCGGCGGCCCGGCTGCGCTGGCTGCTGGACCGCGGGCTGCTGCTGCCGATCTCCCCGGGCACGGTCGTGCTGCCCCGCGAGGTCGCGCTCGCACTGCGCGGCGGACGCGCCCACCGCGCGGCGGAGCCGGCACCGCCCACGGTCGTCGCGGCGGCCACGCACGCGCCGAAGTTGGTGGACGCGACCGCGGCCGGGCAGGCGTTCACCGCGCTGGCGACGGTCGAGGAGCTGCTGAAGGACTGGGACGAGGGCGGCCCCGCGGTGATGCGGGCCGGCGGGCTGAGCGTGCGCGACCTGAAGCGGACCGCCGTCGCGCTGGACGTGTCCGAGCCGGTCGCCGCGTTCTGGGTGGAACTGGCCTACGCGGCGGGCCTGATCGCCTCCGACGGCGAGGCCGACGAGCGGTACGCGGCCACCCCCGGCTACGACGAATGGCTGGAGCGCCCCGCCGCCGAGCGCTGGGCGCACCTCGCCGAGACCTGGCTGACGGCGACCCGCGCCTCGGGCGTGGTCGGCGGCCGGGACGCCAAGGACCGCCCGTTGTCGGCGCTGGGCCCGGGGCTGGACCGTTCCGCGGCCCCCGAGGTGCGGCACCGGGTGCTGAGCCTGCTGGCCGGGCTGCCGCAGGGCGCGGCCCCGGACGCCGGGTCGGTGCTGGCCCGCCTGCACTGGGAGCGGCCCCTGCGGGGAGGGCAGCGCGGTGAGGACGACCTGCGCACCCGGCTCGCCCGCTGGACCCTGGACGAGGCGGAACAGCTGGGCGTGACCGGGCGGGGCGCGCTGTCCGCGCAGGGCCGGGCGCTGCTGGCGCTGCCGGCCGCGGTGGAGCGGCGGGCCCCGAAGGGCCCCGGCGACAAGCTGCCCGTCCATCACCGGACCGCCCTCGCCGAACCCCTCTCCCCCGCCGAACAGGCCGTCGCCTCCGCGGCCGCCGCCCGGCTGCTCGCGCCGCTGCTGCCCGAGCCGCTGGACCACGTGCTGCTCCAGGCCGACCTGACGGCGGTGGCGCCCGGCCCGCTTCAGCGGCCGCTGGCCGACATGCTGGGCGTGCTCGCCGACGTGGAGTCCAAGGGCGGCGCGACCGTCTTCCGCTTCACGCCCGGCTCGGTCCGGCGCGCCCTGGACGCCGGGCGTACCGCCTCCGACCTGCACGCCTTCCTCGCCGCGCACTCCCGTACGCCCGTGCCGCAGCCGCTCGCCTATCTGATCGACGACGTGGCCCGCCGGCACGGCCATCTGCGGGTGGGCGCGGCCTCGGCGTACGTCCGCTGCGACGACGACGGCGTGCTGAACGAGATCCTCGCCGACAAGCGGGCGGCCGGACTGCGGCTGCGCCGCCTCGCGCCGACCGTGCTGGCCGCTCTGGCCGACCCGGCGAGCCTGCTGGAGGGGCTGCGCGCGATGGGGTTCGCACCGGCGGCCGAGTCGGCGGAGGGCGATGTGGTGATCACCCGCGCCCACGCCCACCGCACCCCGCCGCGCACCGCCCCCGAGCCGGTGCCGGAGGGGCCCCCGACCCCGGACGCCACGCTGCTGACGGCGGCGATCCGTGCCATCCGGGCGGGCGACCTGGCCTCCACGGCCCCGCGCAAGCCGGTCGACAGCGCCCCGCTCGCGGCCGGTGAGCTGCCCCGCACCTCCTCCGCCGAGACCCTCGCCACCATGCAGGCCGCCGTCCTGACCGGCCAGTCCCTGTGGATCGGCTACGTCAACGCCGAGGGCACCGCCAGCCAGCGCGTCATCGCCCCGGTCCGTGTCGAGGGCGGCTTCGTCACGGCGTACGACCACACCGCCGACGAGGTCCGCACCTATCCGCTGCACCGGATCACGGGAGTCGCCGAGCTCGCGGACGACTGAGCCGGCCGGGACCGGAGGGCGACCGACGGGGCGGCTCGCCCACGACCGGCCCACTTCGGCGGGGCGTGCGGCACACTGGAGGTTTGGCCCGCGTGGAAGGGATGGACGCACACGTGAACGGACCGCTGATCGTCCAGTCGGACAAGACTCTGCTTCTGGAAGTCGACCACGAGCAGGCGGACGACTGCCGCCGGGTCATCGCGCCGTTCGCGGAGCTGGAGCGGGCGCCCGAGCACATCCACACCTACCGGGTCACCCCGCTGGGCCTGTGGAACGCGCGCGCCGCCGGGCACGACGCCGAGCAGGTCGTGGACGCGCTGGTGCAGTACAGCCGCTACCCCGTGCCGCACGCGCTGCTCGTGGACATCACCGAGACGATGGACCGCTACGGACGGCTCAGCCTGCTCAAGCACCCCGCGCACGGGCTGGTGCTCACCAGCACCGACCGGCCCGTGCTGGAGGAGGTGCTGCGCTCCAAGCGCATCGCCCCGCTGGTCGGCGCCCGGATCGATCCCGACACCGTCGCCGTGCACCCCTCCGAGCGCGGGCAGATCAAGCAGACGCTGCTGAAGCTGGGCTGGCCGGCCGAGGACCTCGCCGGTTACGTGGACGGTGAGGCGCACCCTATCGACCTGGACGAGAACGGCTGGGCGCTGCGGCCGTACCAGAAGCAGGCCGTGGAGAATTTCTGGCACGGCGGCAGCGGTGTCGTCGTCCTGCCCTGCGGCGCCGGGAAGACGCTGGTCGGGGCCGGGGCCATGGCCGAGGCCAAGTCGACGACCCTGATCCTGGTCACCAACACCGTCTCGGCCCGGCAGTGGAAGCACGAGCTGGTGAAGCGGACCTCGCTGACCGAGGACGAGATCGGCGAGTACAGCGGCACGCGCAAGGAGATCCGCCCGGTCACCATCGCCACCTACCAGGTGCTCACCACCCGGCGGAAGGGCGTCTACCCGCACCTGGAGCTGTTCGACTCCCGGGACTGGGGGCTGATCCTCTACGACGAGGTGCATCTGCTGCCCGCGCCGGTGTTCAAGTTCACCGCCGATCTCCAGGCCCGGCGCCGCCTCGGCCTCACCGCGACCCTGGTGCGCGAGGACGGCCGCGAGTCGGACGTGTTCTCGCTGATCGGGCCCAAGCGGTTCGACGCGCCCTGGAAGGAGATCGAGGCGCAGGGGTACATCGCGCCCGCCGACTGTGTCGAGGTGCGGGTGAACCTGACCGACTCCGAGCGGCTGGCCTACGCGACCGCGGAGACGGAGGAGAAGTACCGGTTCTGCGCGACCACCGCGACCAAGCGGAAGGTGACCGAGGCGATCGTGCGCCGGTTCGCCGGGCAGCAGATCCTGGTCATCGGGCAGTACATCGATCAGCTCGACGAACTGGGCGAGCATCTGAACGCGCCTGTGATCAAGGGCGAGACTTCCAACGCGCAGCGCGAGAAGCTCTTCGACGCGTTCCGGGAGGGCGAGATCAGCGTGCTGGTGGTGTCGAAGGTGGCGAACTTCTCCATCGACCTGCCGGAGGCCACGGTCGCCATCCAGGTGTCGGGCACCTTCGGGTCGCGCCAGGAGGAGGCCCAGCGCCTCGGCCGGGTGCTGCGGCCCAAGGCGGACGGCCATCAGGCGCACTTCTACTCCGTCGTCGCCCGCGACACGATCGACCAGGACTTCGCCGCACACCGGCAGCGCTTCCTGGCCGAGCAGGGGTACGCGTACCGGATCATGGACGCGGACGAGCTGCTCGCGGAGAACTAGGGCTGGTCGGGGGGTTCGGAGCTGGTCGGCGGGCCCTAACGCCTGCGGACTCCGGCTTCCTCGCCGTACTCCCCCAGCAGGACCACGTCCACGGCGGCGCCCACGAAGACGCGTATCGCGTGCAGGGTGTCGCCGAGGCGGTGCTGGTGGTGGGTGACGGTCTGGACGGCGGTCGCTCCGGATGGGATGACGGGGGCGGGGTGGACGGTCGCTGCACTCATACATCCATGGTGCGATTTCCGACATAAAGCGCGCATCGGTCCTGAGAGGGAATCGTGCGGAGGCCCGGGTACACCCGGGGACGGACCCGGTCCCCCCCGGGGAGGGCCGGCCGCCCCCTAGGGGGCGCGGGCCCGGCCCGACCGGTTCGGGGTGGTGACGTCCCGTCTGCGGGGCACAGGTCGCCCGTGGCCGGTCGCGCAGTTCCCCGCGCCCCTGAAAAACACGCCACCGAGACCCCTCACAGAAACCCGAAACCCACGCGAGCCCCACCACAACCCACCCACACCCGAGATCGGGGGGCAAGGCCACCTGCGCGAACGACCTCGACGCACGCGCACCCCGACATCAGGGGCGCGAGGAACCGCACGACCGCGCACGACGCACCCGCAGCCCAACGTCAGGGGCGCGGGGAACTGCGCGAACCACCACTACGCACGCGCGGCCCGATACGAACGGTCACCACCCCCGAGCGGACTCGGCCCGGACCCCGCCGGCCCCCGCCGACGCCCCGCCCAACCCCGCGAAAAACGACTGGCACACACACCCCCGCCCCACCTAAACTCTCCGCTCTTGCCCGCCTCCCCACGGAGCGCGGCCGCCCGGACGGAAACCGGGCGGCACCCCGCAGCCAGCAGCCCAGCAGGTCACCCGGAGGCACCCCCTTGTCCACGCCCACCGTCGACCCCCTCACCCGAGAGCGCTCCCACCTGTCCGCCTCCCGGGCAGCCCTGCGCGCGATGCGCGAGGACGTGGAGTCCCTGGACATCAGCGACGTGACCGCGAACTGGGTCAACGCCGAGGTCCTGGCCCGCCAGATCGAGGAGCGCATCAAGGCGCTGGCCGACCTCAGCGACACCCCGCTGTTCTTCGGCCGCCTCGACTACCTGCACGCCCCGGGCGCGGACCAGGCCGAGGGCGCGGAGGGCGAGCGCTTCTACATCGGGCGGCGGCACGTCCATGACGCCGGCGGCGACCCGATGGTGATCGACTGGCGTGCCCCGGTGTCGCAGCCGTTCTACCGCGCCTCCAAGAAGGACCCGATGGACGTCGGGCTGCGCCGCAGGTTCGGCTACACCGGCGGCGACCTCACGGCGTACGAGGACGAGCATCTGTCCGACCCGGCCGAGACGGCCCGGACCAGCAAGCTGCTCCAGCAGGAGATCGAACGCCCGCGCGTCGGCCCCATGCGGGACATCGTGGCGACGATCCAGCCCGAGCAGGACGAGATCGTCCGCTCCGGCCTCGGCGGCACGGTCTGCGTCCAGGGCGGCCCCGGCACCGGGAAGACCGCGGTCGGTCTGCACCGGGTCGCCTACCTGCTCTACGCCCACCGCGAGCGGCTGGCCCGCACCGGCACGCTCGTCATCGGACCGAACAAGTCCTTCCTCCACTACATCGAGCAAGTGCTCCCCGCCCTGGGCGAGCTGACCGTCCGTCAGGCCACCGTCGACGACCTGGTGGCGCACGTGGAGGTGCGGGGCGCGGACGACGCGGCCGCCGCGGTCGTCAAGGGCGACGCGAGGATGGCGCAGGTGCTGCGCCGGGCGGTGTACGGGCAGGTCACGATGCCCACCGAGCCCGTCGTCGTGGTACGCGGCTCCCGGCGCTGGCGCGTCGCGGCCTACGAACTGGAGGACATCGTCCGCGAGTTGCTGGACCGCGGCCTGCGCTACGGCGCCGCGCGCGAGGCCCTGCCGCAGCGGATCGCGCACGCGGTGCTGGTGCAGATGGAACGGTCCGGCGAGGCCCCGGACGACCGGGTGCAGGACGCGGTGGCCCGCGACAGCGCGGTCAAGGCGGCCGTGAAGGCGGTCTGGCCCGCCGTGGACCCGGCCAGGCTGGTGCTGCGTCTGCTGACGGACGCCGACTTCCTCGCGGAGCACGCCGAGGGGGTGCTCACCGAGGAGGAGCGGAAGACGATCCTGTGGGCGAAGCCGGTCCGCTCGGTGAAGTCGGCGAAGTGGTCCGCGGCCGACGCGGTGCTGATCGACGAGACCGCCGACCTGGTGGACCGCACCTCCTCGCTCGGGCATGTCGTGCTGGACGAGGCGCAGGATCTGTCGCCGATGCAGTACCGCGCGGTGGGCCGCCGCTGCACGACCGGCTCCGCCACCGTGCTGGGCGACCTCGCCCAGGGCACGACGCCCTGGGCGACCCGGAGCTGGGCGGAAGCCCTGGACCATCTCGGCAAGTCCGACGCGGTGGTCGAGGAACTGACCGCCGGTTTCCGGGTGCCGACGGATGTCATCACCTACGCCTCCCGGCTCCTTGAGCACATCGCGCCCGGTCTGACGCCCGTCGCCTCCGTCCGGGAGAACCCGGGCTCCTTCGAGGTGCGCGCGGTCGGCGGGGACGCGGAGGTGATCGCCGCCGTGCGGGACTCGCTCCGCCAGGAGGGGTCGATCGGCCTGATCGCCGCGGACGCGCGGGTCGCCGCGCTGGCCGAGGCGCTGGGCGAGGCCGGGATCGGTCACCTCGACCCCGGTGAGGAGACGACTCCCGACACGCGCCTCACGCTGGTGCCGGCGTCCCTGGCGAAGGGTCTGGAGTACGACTACGTGGTCCTGGACGAGCCCCAGGCGGTGGTGGACGGCGAGCCGGACGAGCGGACGGGGTTGCGGCGGCTGTACGTGGCCCTCACCCGGGCGGTGTCCGGCCTGATCGTGACCCACGCGGCGCCCTTGCCAGCGGCGCTGGGCTGAGGTCCGGGTCCGTTCGGGGGCGGTGACCGCCGTCGGCGGGGTGCGGGTGGTGCGTTGCCGGTCGCGCAGTTCCCCGCGCCCCCGGGTCCCCGCCGCCCCGAGGGGCGGCGGGGAACTGCGCGAGCGACCACGACGGACCCGCGGCCCGCGGCCCGCGATCGGACGGTCACCCCCCACAAAGGGGCGGCGCGGTCGGCCTGGACGCGGTCAGCGCGGAGTTCGAGCACGCGGCCCCTCGCCCCGCGGCCGATCCCTCGCGCGAGCCGACGGGCCCGTTCACACCCCGTCCAGCGCCCTCCGCCACTCGGCGACCGCAGCGGCGGACACCGGCCCGGCCCAGCCCTCAGGGCGAGCCGCCCCGCCGATGTGGAACGCGTCGATCCCCGCCTCCAGCAGCCGCGGCACATGCTCCAGCCGCAACCCGCCCCCCACGAGGATCTGCTGCTGGTAGCCCGGCTCACCCCGACGCGCGGCCTCGGCGAACAACGTGGGCAGACCGTCGTCCACCCCGCCCGCCGCCCCCGCGGTGAGATACGTGTCGAGGCCCGGCAGCCCGTCGAGCTGCTTGCGCAGGGCGTCCCGGTCTGCGGCCCCGTCGATCGCCCGGTGGAAGGTCCACGCGCAGCCGGACAGCTCGGCGACGACCCGCTCCACGGCGTACACGTCGACCCCGCCGTGCGCGTCGAGGAAGCCGAGGACGAACTCCCGTGCCCCGGCCCCCCTCATCTCCCGCGCGGCGTCGACCAGCCGGTCGACCTCCCCCGCGGCGAACCCGTCGACATTCCGCAGCATCACGCGCAGCGGAATGTCGACGGCGGCACGGATCGCGGCGACGGTCCCGGGCCGCGGGGTGAGCCCGTCGGCCGCCATGTCGGTGACCAGCTCCAGCCGGTCCGCGCCTCCGGCCTGAGCGGCGACCGCGTCCTCGGCGTCGAGGGCGATCACCTCCAGGACTGCACGCGTACTCATACGACCCCTTCCGTCGGTGTTCCCTGGAACGACTACAGGTCTAGTCCAATCTAAGGGTACGTCGGAAAGGCACCGCCCCGCGAGATCGCACCTCAGTCGAAGATGTTGAGTTCGGCCGCCTCCACCCCGGCCAGTTCGTACGTCGCCGCGCCGAGCGGCCGCCCCGCGTACAGCCGGACGAGGGTGGGCGCGTCGCCGATGTAGCGGGCGGGCGGCCGTTCCCCGCTCGGCTCGCCCAGCAGCAGCGGCTCGTCGGCCTCGTCCAGGTCGGCGATCAGCGGCACGTGCGCCTTGTGCCGGGTCACCCCGGCCAGCAGCGCGAGGGCGTGCGGCAGACCCTCGCCCGCGTAGGCTCCCGGCCTGCCGAGGGCGTCGCGCACATCACCCGCGTGCACCCACTCCCCGAGCCCGACCGCGTCCAGCACCCCGCCGGCCCGCGCGATCACCGCGCCCGCCTCCGTCATCCCGCGCTCCAGCTCGTCGACGACCTGCTGGTCGCTCCACCCCGCGCGCTCGGCGATGTCACGGTCGTTCGCCGCCGGCGAGAACGAGTCCTTCTCGAAGCGGCTCTCCACCACCCGCGTCAGCGCGGACGAGGAGTGCGCCAGCAGATCCCGTACGGTCCACCCCGGACAGGCGGGCGCGGGGCGCGCGAAGTCCTCCTCCGGCAGCGTCCGCAACAGCGGGATCAGCGCGTCCCGCTCGACGGTGAGCAGCAGTCCGGGCAGTTCGGGGTCGCGTTCGTCCTTCGTCACATCACTCATGCGGCCACGCTAGGCCGGGCCCGTTCGAACACGCGGGAGAATGGCCGCATGGCCGATCTCGACGTTCTGCGCGCCCGTTTCGCCCGTGCTCTGGAAGACGCCCGCGGCTCGGAGGAGGGCCCCGACCCGACGCCGTACGCCGACAATCTGCTGACCCGCTGGCAGGAGCCGCAGCGGCACTACCACACGCTGGCGCATCTGACCTCGGTCCTCGACCACGTTGACACGCTGGAGAGATACGCGGCGGACGCGGACGTCGTCCGGCTGGCCGCGTGGTTCCACGACGCCGTCTATCTGCCCGACCGGTCCGAGAACGAGGAGCGGTCCGCCCGGCTCGCCGAGCGGGCGCTGCCGGAGGCCGGGGTGCCGGAGGAGAAGACGGCGGAGGTCGCCCGGCTGGTGCGGCTGACCGTCACCCACGACCCGGGCGAGGACGACTTCGACGGGCAGGTGCTGTGCGACGCGGACCTCGCGGTGCTGGCCGGGCCGCCGTCGGTGTACGCCGCCTACACGGCGGCCGTGCGCGAGGAGTACCACTTCGTGCCGAACGACGCCTTCCGCGCGGGCCGTTCGGACATTCTGCGCCAACTCCTCGGTCTGCCACGGCTGTTCCACACCCCCTACGGCGAGCGGCACTGGGAGGCGACCGCCCGCTACAACCTGCGCGGCGAGCTCGAAATGCTGTCGACCTGAGGTCGCCCGCCGCCTAGCCTGCCCGCATGCGATTCATGGGTGCGGAACGAGTGGAACAGGCTGCCGAGAGCTGCGCGGCGTTGCTGCGGACGGTGGTCGGCGAGGACTGGGAGAACACCAAGGCCGGTGGCCTGGAGTGGAGTTGCCGGTTCACGGCCACGCACATCGCGAGCGACTTCATCGGCTACGCGAGCAATCTGGCCGGCCGCGCCCAGTCGTCGTACGTGCCCTTCGACATCACCGTCGACGGCGCCGAGGACGGCCTCTACCGCGCGGACAACGCGGGCCTGATCCACGTGGTCACGACGATGGGCGCGCTGTTCGCCGCGACCCTGCGCACCACGCCGCGCGAGGTGCGCGCCTTCCATCCGTACCCCTTCCGCAGCGCGAACCGCGACGGCTTCGCCGCGATGGGCATCGCCGAGGCGCTGCTGCACACCCATGACATCGCCCAGGGCTTCGGTGTGCCCTACGAGGCTCCAGCCGAGCTCGCCGAGTACGTCCTCACCACGATCTTCCCCGCCGTCCAGCCCGGCCCCGCCCCCTGGCCGACCCTGCTGTGGGCCACGGGCCGCGGCGAACTGCCCGGCCGTGCCCGGGTCACCGACTGGCGCTGGTCCAACAATCTGGTCCTGCCCACCGAGCACCTCACCCTCGAAGGCGTCACCCCGGCCGCCGCGGCCGACCTCCAGGCGGGCGGCGACGGCGGCTTCGACTGGGTCGAGGACGGCCCCTTCGACGGCACCCGGGCCGCCTCCGGGATGATGGTCAAGGCTTACGAGGCCGGGGTGCACCGACCGGAGTTCGGGGTGTACGTCCTGGTTCGCCGGGAGGACGGCCGCGCGATCGGCGGCATGGGCTTCCACGGGTCACCGGACGGGGACGGCCGCGTGGAGGTCGGCTACGACCTGGCCGAGTCCGCCCGCGGCCGGGGCCACGCCACGCAGGCGCTGCGCGCCCTGGCGGAGTGGGCCCTGGCACGCGAGGACGTCACCTCGGTGTTCGCGACGATCGAGCGGGACAATCTGCCGTCCCAGGCCGTGGTCGGCCGCAGCGGGTTCACACTGGTCAGCGAGGCCGGTGAGCAGGGGGAGATGCTGGCGTACGAGCGCCGCGGCTGAGGCCGCCCACCGCGCCCCCGTGCCGCGCTCACCGCACACGCCTCCGCACATTCACGCCTTCACGCCTTCACGCCTCCGCGCCTCCGCGCCTCCGCGCCTCCGCGCCTTCGCACCTTTACGCCTTTACGCCTTCACGCCTTCACGCCTTCACGCCTTCACGCCTTCGCACCTTTACGCCTTCACGCCTTCACGCCTCCGCGCCTCCACGCCCACGGACGACCGGCGTCAGGGAATCCGTCTCTTGCGCCGGCGCAGCCCGGCGCCGTGCAGCAGGCGCACCACCTCACGGCTGCTGACCTCCACGGCTCCGGCCCGCACCACGTCGGAGTAGCGGTGCGCGGGGATGTCGTAGTGATCACGCTCGAAGGCCCGGCGCGGCACGCCCAACCGGTCGGCGAAGAGGTGCAGTTCCTCGTACGAGACGTCGCTGACCAGGTGGGACCACAGACGACCGTGCCCCGGCCACTGGGGCGGGTCGATGTAGAGGGTCACGAGGGCGACGGCCCGCCCGCGGCCCCCAGCGAGCCCACGGCGGCCACCCGCACGCCCGCCTTGTGGCACACCCAGTGCGGATCGGGACCCAGTTCGGGCTCCACGTCGAGCGCGTGCGGGTCACCGGAGCCGCACACCGGGCACAACGGCCAGCGCCCGTACCGCTCCAGCAGTGCGTCCTGCACGTCCTGCGCGATCAGCCCGGCCACGTAGGCGGCGCCCTCCGGCCACTGCTCGACCCACCAGCGCCGCCGGGCGACGGACTCCTCGACGAGCGAGACCACGTCGGCCTCGGCCACCCGGCCCGCGACGAGATCGGCCAGCACGAGGGCGCGTGCCGCGTGCAGGGCCCGTTCCTGCGGACCAATGGTTTCCATGCTCCCATTGTGCGCACTCTTGACCGGGGACAGAGCCGAAAATATCTTTCATGGGTGACCCGGAATGTGAAGGAAACTTTCGCTGCCGCCGACGTGGGCCCCGAACCCCCGCCCGCCCCGGCCGCCCTCGCCGCCAAGGTGCGCACCCTCGCCCCCTCGATGACCCGCTCCATGCAGCGCGTCGCCGAGGCCGTGGCGAGCGATCCGGCCGGCTGCGCCGCCCTCACGGTCACCGGCCTCGCCGAACTGACCGGCACCAGCGAGGCGACCGTGGTGCGCACCGCCCGCCTCCTCGGCTACCCGGGCTACCGCGATCTGCGCCTCGCCCTGGCCGGTCTCGCCGCCCAGCAGCAGTCCGGGCGCGCCCCCTCCATCACCACCGACATCGCGGTCGACGACCCGCTCTCCGAGGTCGTGGCCAAACTCGCCTACGAGGAACAGCAGACCCTCGCCGACACCGCGGCCGCCCTCGACACGGTCCAGCTCGGCGCCGCGGTCGCCGCGGCCGCGGCCGCCCGCCGCATCGACGTCTACGGCATCGGCGCCTCCGGCCTGGTCGCCCAGGACCTCACCCAGAAGCTGCTGCGCATAGGCCTCATAGCCCACGCCCACAGCGATCCGCACCTGGCCGTGACCAACGCCGTGCAACTGCAGGCGAAGGACGTGGCGATAGCCATCACCCACTCCGGCTCGACGGGCGATGTCATCGAGCCGCTGCGGGTCGCCTTCGAGCACGGCGCCACCACGGTCGCAATCACCGGCCGCCCGGACTCCCCGGTGACGCAGTACGCCGACCACGTCCTGACCACCTCCACGTCCCGCGAGACCGAACTGCGCCCGGCCGCCATGTCCTCCCGTACGAGCCAACTGCTGGTGGTGGACTGCCTGTTCGTGGGCGTGGCCCAGCGCACCTACGAGACAGCCGCCCCGGCCCTGGCGGCGTCCTACGAGGCCCTGGCCCACCGCCACCGCCGCTGACCCGAGAAACGCCCCCGGGGGCAACGCCCCGAAGGGGCGCGGGGCCGCATCGATATGCGGCCCCGCCGCGTGAGCGCGAGCAGCCGAGCACGACGATCGGCACCCGCCCACGACGTAGCAGCCCTACGGTCTGATCGAACATCGAAGAGAGCCGCACGCCATGACCACCCCCCGAGACCTCCGCACCACCCTCGACACCCTCGCGACAGAAGCCTTCCGGCCGGACCTCGCCGAGATCGACCAGCTCACCACCCTCGACATCGCCCGCCTGATGAACACCGGCGACACGGCCGTACCCACCGCCGTGGCCGCCCGCCTGACGGAGATCGCCGCCGCCGTCGACGCCGTCAGCCGCCGGATGGCGAACGGCGGCCGGCTGATCTACGCCGGCGCCGGAACCGCCGGCCGCCTCGGCGTCCTGGACGCCTCCGAGTGCCCGCCCACCTTCAACACGGCCCCCGGCCAGGTCGTCGGCCTGATCGCGGGCGGCCCACGGGCGATGGTGACCTCGGCGGAGGGCGCGGAGGACTCCAAGGACCTCGCGCGCGCGGACCTGGACGCGCTCGGGCTGACCCCCGGGGACACGGTGATCGGCGTCTCCGCCTCCGGACGCACCCCGTACGCCGTGGGCGCGGTGGAACACGCGCGGGCCCTGGGCGCCCTGACCGTCGGCCTGTCCTGCAACGACGGCAGCCCGCTCGGGGCCGCAGCCGAGCACGGCATCGAGATCGTCACCGGCCCGGAGCTGGTCACCGGCTCCACCCGGCTGAAGGCCGGCACCGCGCAGAAGCTCGTCCTCAACATGATCTCGACGATCACGATGATCCGGCTGGGCAAGACGTACGGGAACCTGATGGTCGACGTCCGCGCCTCCAACGACAAGCTGCGCGCCCGCTCCCGCCGCATCGTGGCGCTGGCGACCGGCGCGGCGGACGAGGAGATCGAGTCGGCGCTCGCGGCGACCGACGGCGAGGTCAAGAACGCGATCCTCACCATCCTGGCCGGGGTGGACGGCCCGAGTGCCGCCCGCCTTCTGGAGGAGTCCGGCGGCCATCTGCGCGCCGCGCTGGCAGCCGCGGCGAAGTGACCGCACGCTCGGGGAATGCGCCCCAGCCCGGACGAACCCCGCGCGGACTCCCCGCACGCCACGGCCGCCGCCCTCCTCCCCCTGGTCGGCGGCCCCGCCAACGTCACCTCCGTCGCCCACTGCATGACCCGCCTGCGCCTGGGTCTCGCCGACCCCTCGCTGGTCGACGAGGGGCGGTTGCGCGCGCTCCCGGCCGTCCTGGGTGTCGTGTCCGACGACACGTACCAGGTCGTGCTGGGTCCGGGCGTGGTCGGCCGGGTGACGACGGCGTTCGAGGAGCTGCTCGCGGCCGGGGACGGCACGGCCGCCCGGCTGGCCGCCCGCGGCGCGGCGTTGAAGGAGGAGCGGCGCCGCCGCAACGCCACCCCGCTGAAGCTGGCCCTGCGCCGCGTGGCCGACATCTTCGTCCCGCTGATCCCGGCCCTGATCGGCTGCGGCATCATCGCGGGCGTGGGCGGCCTGCTGGTCAACGCCGGCCTGCTCCCCGGCCTCACCCCGGCCCTCGCGGCGATCGCGTCGGGGTTCATGGCCCTGATCGCGGTGTTCGTGGGCCACAACACGGCCAAGGAGTTCGGCGGCACACCCGTGCTCGGCGGCGCGGTGGCGGCGGTGGTCGTGTACCCGGGTGTGGCCAAGGTGACGGCCTTCGGTCTGGTCCTCTCCCCCGGCCAGGGCGGTGTCCTGGGCGCCCTGGCGGCGGCCCTGCTGGGCACGTACGTCGAGAAGTGGTGCCACCGCCACATCCCGCCGACGCTGGACGTGCTGCTCACCCCCGCCGTGACCGTGCTGCTCGCGGGACTGGCCACGCTGTACGGCCTGATGTACGTGGCCGGCGAGATCTCCACGGCCATCGGCACGGCCGCGAACTGGCTGCTGTCCACGACCGGAGTCCTGGCGGGCCTGCTGCTCGGCGGCCTGTTCCTGCCGCTGGTGATGCTGGGCCTGCACCAGGCCCTCATCCCCATCCACACCACGCTCATCGAACAGCAGGGCTACACGGTCCTGCTCCCCGTCCTGGCCATGGCGGGCGCGGGCCAGGTGGGCGCGGCGACGGCGGTCTACGTCCGCCGCCGCCACGACACCTCCCTGCGTACGACGATCAGGTCGGCCCTGCCCGCCGGGCTGCTCGGCGTAGGTGAGCCGCTGATCTACGGCGTCTCCCTCCCCCTGGGCCGCCCCTTCCTCACCGCCTGCGCCGGCGGCGCGGCCGGCGGCGCCTTCATCGGCTTCTTCGCGATGCTCGGCCACCAGGTCGGCGCGACCGCGATCGGCCCGTCGGGCTGGGCCCTGTTCCCACTGCTGGCCGGCAGCCAGAGCCTGTTGATGACGAGCGCGATCTACGCGGGCGGCCTGGCGACGGGCTACGCCGTCGGCTTCGCGGCGACCTGCGCCTTCGGCCTCGGCGGCCTGGACGAGGAGACGGACGGCACCCGGACGGAGCGGGCCGAGGCCGGCCGGGCGGACGCGCCGGCCGGCTGAACGGCTCCGTCACTTCCGCCAGAACACGTGATGCGTGACCCCGCTCGGGCTGGGCACCACGTCGAGATGGAAGCGGTCGCGCAGTTCGTCCGGGGAGTTCCACAGCCGTACCCCGGAGCCGATCTTCACCGGGGAGACGACGACATGCAGGGTGTCGACGAGGTCGGCGTCGAGGAACTCGCGGATGGTCGTGGCACCGCCCCCGAGACGCACGTCCTTGCCCTGCGCGGCCTCGCGGGCCTGGGCGAGGACCGTCACCGGGTCGGCGTCGACGAAGTGGAACGTGGTGTCGGCGAGCGTGAACGAGGGGCGGGGGTGGTGGGTCAGCACGAAGACCGGCGTGCGGAACGGGGGCTCGTCGCCCCACCAGCCCTGCCACGCGTGGTCCTGCCAGGGCCCGCGCTGGGGCCCGAACTTGTTGCGGCCCATGATCTCGGCCCCGATGTTGCGCGCGAAGTCGCGGGTGAAGTAGTCGTCGAGCCCCCGGCTGCCGCCGGGATCGGTGCGGCGGGGCCAGCTCGCGGTGGCCCCCGCCCAGGAGAACAGCACGGTGGGGTCGGCGTGACCGAACGGCCGCTCCAGACTCTGGCCCTCCCCGGCACCGAAGCCGTCGCTCGACACACAGAAGTTCTGGACTCTCAGCAGCTGACTCACGGCACTCCTCCTGGCTGGGTCGACAGAGGATGGACTTCCCGGCCCGGCAGAACTCATCGCACGCCCAGGGGCCGATCGGCGACGCCGCGGTGCTCCGGGCGAGTGCGCCTACCCTGGGACACCATGAACCACGCCCAGCTCACCGCTCTCGGCCGTGCCCTGCGTCTGCTCGGGGAGCACGGGGAGACGCTGAACACCGAGACAGCCGACAGCAAGCTGCGGGAGGTACGGGCGGATCTGCGGCGGGCCCTGGATCTGCTGGACGACAGCATGTCCACGGCGGCCCCGAACACGCGCTGCGCCGAGCATCCGAACGGGCCCGTCGACGCGGCGGCGCCCGACCTGTGCCTGCTGTGCGAGACGCGGCGCAGGGCGGCCCGGCGGGCGGAGATCAACGGGCCGGCGGCGCCCCGGGCCACGGAGAGCGCGCCCTCGCGCTACGGGGTGCGCGGCGACCGTCCGCAGCCCCAGCAGCGGTGGCTGCCGGAGCTGTGGAACGGCCAGGAGTGGCAGCTGTGCGGGACTCCTCGGCGGGACCGCCGGGAGGCGGAGCTCTACCTCGCCGCCCAGCGGCGCGGCTCGCGGCCC
Organism: Streptomyces sp. NPDC006458; assembly: GCF_040612135.1. NCBI lineage: Bacteria > Bacillati > Actinomycetota > Actinomycetes > Kitasatosporales > Streptomycetaceae > Streptomyces > Streptomyces sp. NPDC006458. The sequence continues at coordinate 160,026 of NZ_JBEXPR010000007.1, forward strand.
GCGATGGCCTACCGGCTGGTGCACGAGTTCACCGACTACGAGGTGCTGCGGGTGTGGGGCACCCCGGTCCGCGTGGACATCGAGCCGCTGGGCAACCTCTGAGCGAAGCGCTCAGCTCAGGGTCTGCACCGCCGCCCCGTCGTAGGGCAGCAGTTCCTCGAAGCGGCCGGCCAGCACCTTGGCCGCCCACTGGGGGTCCTGGAGGATCGCCCGGCCGACCGCGACCAGGTCGAACTCGTCGCGCTCCATCCGGTCCAGCAGGTTGTCGAGGCTGCCGACCGGGGCGCCCTCGCCCGCGAAGGCCCGGATGAAGTCGCCGTCGAGGCCGACCGAGCCGACGGTGATGGCCTGCTTGCCGGTGAGCTTCTTGGTCCAGCCGGCCAGGTTGAGGTCGGAGCCCTCGAACTCGGGCTCCCAGTAGCGGCGTGTGGAGGCGTGGAAGGCGTCGACACCGGCCGCCGCGAGCGGGGTGAGGACGGCCTCCAGCTCCTCGGGGGTCTCGGCGAGCCGCGCGTCGTACGCGTCCTGCTTCCACTGCGAGTAGCGGAAGACGACCGGGAAGTCCGGCGACACGGCCGCCCGGACCGCCGCCACGATCTCCGCCCCGAACTTCGTACGGGCCACCGCGTCACCGCCGTAGGCGTCGGTACGGCGGTTGGTGCCGGCCCACAGGAACTGGTCGATGAGGTAGCCGTGGGCGCCGTGCAGCTCGACGCCGTCGAAGCCGATGCGCTCGGCGGCGGCGGCCGCCTCGGCGAACGCGGCGACGACATCGTCCAGGTCGCTCTGGGTCATCGCCTTGCCGGTGGCCTCGGTGGCACCGATGCGCAGCCCGGAGGGGCCGACGGCCGGGGCGTCCGCGAACGGCGGCTGCCCCTGCCGGCGCACCATGCCGATGTGCCACAGCTGCGGCACGATCCGGCCGCCCGCCGCGTGCACGGCCTCGGCGACCTTCGCCCACCCGGCCAGCTGCTCCTCCCCGTGGAACCACGGCACCCGGCTGCTCTGCCCCGCCGAGTCGTGGCCGACGTACGTCCCCTCGGTGACGATCAGGCCGACCCCGGCGGCGGCCCGGCGGCCGTAGTACGAGGCCACGTCCGCGCCGGGCACACCGCCGGGCGAGAACATGCGGGTCATCGGCGCCATGGCGATGCGGTTGGGGACGGTCAGGCCGTTGATCGAGACGGGCCGGGAGAGGATCTCGGCCGCGCGCGAGGCGGCGGACTCGGTGACGGTGGCGGTCATGCGGGGGCTCCTCGGGGACGTACTCGGCTAACCAGTTGGTATGTGCGCATGCATTTTTGCACTGCCTTAAACAAGTTCTCACGCCGGTCCGCGCATTCCCAGCCCCGCCCGGCTGTGACCCCCGACACGCCCGACGACGCCCCCGCACCCGTTCGCCGGGAGCTCCCGCGCCGGGGTGCGCCCGGGAGTCCGCCGGGGAACGCCCGAGGGCGGCACCCCCCTCTCGGGGAGTGCCGCCCTCGGTCCGTAGGACGGTCGATCGACTCAGGTCGATCAGAAGTCCATGTCACCGCCCGGCATGCCGCCACCGGCAGGCGCGGCGGCCTTCTCCGGCTTGTCGGCGATGACGGCCTCGGTGGTGAGGAACAGCGCGGCGATGGAGGCGGCGTTCTGCAGCGCGGAACGGGTCACCTTCGCCGGGTCGATGATGCCCTCGGCGACCAGGTCGACGTACTCACCGGTCGCGGCGTTCAGGCCGTGGCCCGGGGTGAGGTTGCGGACCTTCTCCACCACGACGCCGCCCTCGAGGCCGGCGTTGACGGCGATCTGCTTCAGCGGGGCCTCCAGGGCCAGCTTCACAGCGGCGGCACCGGTGGCCTCGTCGCCCTCGAGGTCCAGCTTCTCGAAGACACCGGAGGCCTGGAGCAGGGCCACGCCGCCACCGGCGACGATGCCCTCCTCGACGGCCGCCTTGGCGTTGCGCACGGCGTCCTCGATGCGGTGCTTGCGCTCCTTGAGCTCCACCTCGGTGGCGGCACCGGCCTTGATGACCGCGACGCCGCCGGCGAGCTTGGCCAGGCGCTCCTGGAGCTTCTCGCGGTCGTAGTCGGAGTCGCTGTTCTCGATCTCGGCGCGGATCTGGTTCACGCGGCCGCCCACCTGCTCCGAGGAGCCGGCGCCGTCGACGATGGTGGTCTCGTCCTTGGTGATGACGACCTTGCGGGCGCGGCCCAGGAGGTCCAGGCTCGCGTTCTCCAGCTTGAGGCCGACCTCCTCGGAGATGACCTCGCCGCCCGTGAGGATGGCGATGTCGCCGAGCATGGCCTTGCGGCGGTCACCGAAGCCCGGGGCCTTGACGGCCACGGAGCGGAAGGTGCCGCGGATCTTGTTGACGACCAGGGTCGACAGGGCCTCGCCCTCGACGTCCTCGGCGATGATCAGCAGCGGCTTGCCGGACTGCATGACCTTCTCCAGGAGCGGGAGCAGGTCCTTGACCGAGGAGATCTTGGAGTTGGCGATGAGGATGTACGGGTCCTCGAGCACCGCCTCCATGCGCTCCATGTCGGTCGCGAAGTACGCCGAGATGTAGCCCTTGTCGAAGCGCATGCCCTCGGTGAGCTCAAGCTCCAGACCGAAGGTCTGCGACTCCTCGACGGTGATGACGCCTTCCTTGCCGACCTTGTCCATGGCCTCGGCGATGAGCTCGCCGATCTGGGTGTCGGCGGCGGAGATGGAGGCGGTGGAGGCGATCTGCTCCTTGGTCTCGACCTCCTTGGCCTGGTCGAGCAGGGCACCGGAGACGGCCTCGACGGCCTTCTCGATACCGCGCTTGAGGGCCATCGGGTTGGCACCGGCGGCCACGTTGCGCAGGCCCTCGCGGACCAGGGCCTGGGCGAGGACGGTGGCGGTGGTCGTACCGTCGCCGGCGACGTCGTCCGTCTTCTTGGCGACTTCCTTGACCAGCTCGGCGCCGATCTTCTCGTACGGGTCCTCGAGCTCGATCTCCTTGGCGATGGAGACACCATCGTTGGTGATCGTGGGGGCGCCCCACTTCTTCTCGAGGACGACGTTGCGGCCCTTGGGGCCGAGCGTCACCTTGACGGCGTCCGCGAGCTGGTTCATGCCGCGCTCGAGGCCGCGCCGCGCCTCCTCGTCGAACGCGATGATCTTGGCCATGTGAAGTGGTCCCTCCAGGACTGGGGGTGATTCCTTCGGACCGCGCCCGCGCCCGCGACGGACGGCTCGCGGGCCTCGTGGTTCCTTGCCCCACCCGGCCTGCGGGCCTCACCGACCCGGTCCTTCGTTGTCACTCTCACCTTCAGAGTGCTAACGCCAATGATTAGCACTCGCCCCTGCCGAGTGCAAGCGGCTCCAGGGGATCGGGGGTGGCGCTCAGCCCCCCGCGAACACGAGCCGGGGCGGACCCGCGCACGCGAACGAAGGGCCACGGCGTCGACTCGCTCGACGTCGGCGCGGCCGGCGGACCCGCGCACGCGAAACGAAGGGCCCGCACCCTGGCAGGTGCGGGCCCTTCGCAAAAGAAAGAACGTTCAGGCGGTGACGCGAACCATGTCGGCCTGCGGGCCCTTCTGACCCTGCGAGATCTCGAACTCGACCCGCTGGCCCTCTTCCAGGGTGCGGTAGCCGTCCATCTGAATCGCGCTGTAGTGGACGAAGACGTCCGCACCACCGTCGACCGCGATGAAGCCGTACCCCTTCTCCGCGTTGAACCACTTGACGGTGCCCTGAGCCATGCCTAACTCCCCTATTACTGGCCCTTGCACAGATCCACACTTCGCGGACCCGGGTCAGACCTCACCCCCCATTGACTGGGGGTGTGCGCCGGAACGCGTCGACCGCGGCCGAATGTATCTGTCCAACTGCCGTCTGCAACAGGTCAATCGGACGAGAATTCAGGACGCGACCGGTCGGGAGTTTACCGAGAATTCACCTGAATTCCGGGCAAGTCGGGCCACACAAAGGGGATGAAGGTCGCAAAAGCGCCACACACTTTGGCTACTTCTCATCGGTTCTCCGACGGAACGCCTGGCGAAACTCATATGCGCCCGGCATGCGGGAGTGGCGGCTTCCCCAACTCTACCGTGCTCAACCATGCAGAATTGCCCCCTCCGCTTCTCTCACGGAGGGGGCAATTCGATGAACTCTCGGTTACCGCCGTTACCGACGGTAATTACGGGCGGGGTCAGCCGCCGGCGACCGCCGGAATGATGGACACGCCGGCCCCGTCCGGGGTCGCGGTCTCCAGACCCTGCTCGAAGCGCACGTCGTCGTCGTTGACGTACACGTTCACGAACCGGCGCAGCTTGCCCTGATCGTCCAGGACGCGGGCGGCGATGCCCGTGTGGTTCTTCTCCAGGTCGGCGATGACCTCGGCGAGGGTCTTGCCCTCGGCCGCGACCTCGGCCCGACCGCCGGTGTAGGTGCGCAGGATGGTGGGGATGCGGACGGTCACGCTCATGCGAGGCCAGCCTCTCGGAAGGAGTCCAGGTTGGGGCGGATGGTGGCGGTCAGGCCGGTGCCGGCCACCGCGTCGAGGGTCTTCAGACCGTCACCGGTGTTGAGGACGACGGTGGTCAGCGAGGGGTCGAGAACACCGCTGTCGATCAGCTTCTTCGTCACGCCGACGGTCACACCGCCGGCCGTCTCGGCGAAGATGCCCTCGGTCCGGGCGAGCAGCTTGATCGCGTCCACGATCTGCTCGTCGTTCACATCCTCCACCGAACCGCCGGTCCGGCGCGCGATGTCGAGGACGTACGGCCCGTCGGCCGGGTTGCCGATGGCCAGCGACTTGGCGATGGTGTCCGGCTTCTGCGGCCGCACCACGTCGTGCCCGGCCTTGAAGGCGGTGGACACCGGCGAGCAGCCCTCGGCCTGGGCACCGAAGATCTTGTACGGCCGGTCCTCGACGAGCCCGAGCTTGACGAGCTCCTGGAGCCCCTTGTCGATCTTGGTGAGCTGCGAGCCGGACGCGATCGGCACGACGATCTGGTCGGGCAGCCGCCACCCCAGCTGCTCGCAGATCTCGTACGCGAGGGTCTTGGAGCCCTCCGCGTAGTACGGCCGCAGGTTGACGTTCACAAAGCCCCAGCCCTCGCCGGCCGGGTCGCCGATGAGCTCGGAGCAGAAGCGGTTGACGTCGTCGTAGTTGCCCTCGATGCCGACGAGCTCGCCGCCGTAGACCGCGGCCATGACGACCTTGCCCTGCTCCAGGTCGTGCGGGATGAACACACAGGACCTGAGGCCCGCGCGGGCGGCCGCGGCACCCACGGCGCCGGCGAGGTTGCCGGTGGAGGAGCACGACAGCGTGGTGAACCCGAAGGCGCGGGCGGCCTCCAGGGCCTGCGCGACGACACGGTCCTTGAAGGAGTGCGTGGGGTTGCCGGAGTCGTCCTTGACGAACAGCCCACCGGTCACGCCCAGCTCACGCGCCAGGTTGTCGGCCTTGACCAGCTCGGTCCAGCCGGGGTTGAGATTCGGCTTCTCGGCGACGTCGGCCGGGACCGGCAGGAGCGGTGCGTAGCGCCAGATGTTCGCGGGACCGCTCTCGATCCGCTTGCGCAGCTCCTCGGCGTCGTACGAGGAGAAGTCGTAGGCGATCTCCAGCGGCCCGAAACACTCCTCGCAGGCGAAGACGGGGCCGAGCGGGACCCGGTGGCCGCACTCGCGGCAGCTCAGGGCTGCGGCGGGGCCGAGGTCGACGACGGAATCGGTGCTGCTTGCAGCAGTCTGCACAGCCATGTGAGGCGAGGCCCTTTCTCCTCATCTTCCTCACGACGCATCTCGCCGTGAGACGGATTTGGCACCTTCCCTAGCCGGGAGCCTCGCTGCACGAATGTCAGGAGTACCGACTGGAGGGTTGCCGGGGCTTCATCGGGCCGTATCCCTCTGCCCCTCTGGATGAGCTGTATGTGGTTGTTGTCCGCGTGGACGACCCCCGACATGCGATGGTCATCAGCGTTGTTCAAGACTGTAACCGAAGGCCAGGACAGTTGAGATAGCCGTCCGAACCGCGAGATGGATCACAAACTACCCCTCTCGCCGACAGAACGCAGAGGAGCCGCAGGCTGTGCTGGAAGAAGTCGAGCGCTGGCTGACCACCCGCTCCTGGTCCGTAGCCGATCGCCCGCTCCACAAGATCCTGGCCGCCAAACGGAGCACCGGCCAGACGGTCTCCGTCGTCCTGCCCGCGCTCAACGAGGAGGAGACGGTCGGCGACATCGTCGCGATCATCCGCCACGACCTCATGCAGCAGGTCCCCCTGGTCGACGAACTGGTCGTCATCGACTCCGGTTCCACCGACCGTACCTCGCAGGTGGCCGCCGCGGCGGGCGCCACCGTCGTCCACCGCGACACGATCCTGCCCCGCATACCCGCCGCCCCCGGCAAGGGCGAGGTCCTCTGGCGCTCCCTGCTGGTCACCACCGGGGACGTCGTCTGCTTCATCGACTCCGACCTCAGGAACTTCTCCTCCGACTTCGTCTCGGGCATCGTCGGCCCGCTGCTCACCGATCCCGGCGTGGACCTGGTCAAGGGCATGTACGACCGCCCGCTGGCCGGCGCGGCGGGCCAGGGCGGCCGGGTGACGGAGCTGATGGCCCGCCCCCTGCTGAACATGCACTGGCCGCAGCTGGCCGGCTTCGTCCAGCCGCTGGGCGGGGAGTACGCGGCCCGCCGCAGCCTCCTCGAACAGCTCCCCTTCCCCGTCGGCTACGGCGTGGAGATCGGCATGCTCATCGACTCCCTGCACCTGGTGGGTCTCGACGCCCTCGCCCAGGTCGACATAGGGGTGCGCAAGCACCGCCACCAGGACGGCCAGGCACTCGGCCGAATGGCTGCGGCGATCTACCGCACCGCCCAGCTGCGCCTGGCCCGGGGGCATCTGATCCGCCCGGCGCTGACCCAGTTCGAGCGGGGCGAGAGCGGCTTCGAGGCCCGTACGTTCTCGGTCGACACGGAGGAACGTCCGCCGATGGTGGAGATCGCGGAATACGCGGCCCGGAAGGTGGCGTAAACGCAGGACAATGTCCGTATACAGCCGAACCGTACGTTTGAGCGTTTCCGGGCCGGGCTAGGTTGAGGCACATGGTTTCCACGCGAGGTGCACAGGTGCTGGTCGCGTCCAACCGCGGCCCGGTCTCCTACGAACTGCGGGACGACGGCTCTCTGCACGCCAGGAGAGGCGGCGGGGGCCTGGTCTCCGGCCTTTCGGCGATCGGCCCGGACGCCGGTGCCCTCTGGGTCTGCTCGGCCCTGTCCGACGGCGACCGCGAGGCCGTACGCCGCGGCGAGGGCGAGTCCGGCGTCCGCATGCTCGCCATCCCGCCGGACGTGCACTCCGACGCGTACAACGGCGTCGCCAACTCGGTGCTCTGGTTCGTCCACCACATGCTCTACCAGACCCCGCTGGAGCCGGTCTTCGACGCCGGGTTCCGCCGCCAGTGGGCGTCCTACGAGACCTACAACCGCGCCTTCGCCGAGGCCCTCGCCGAGGAGGCGGCCCCGGGCGCGGCGGTGCTGGTCCAGGACTACCACCTCTGTCTGGTCCCCGGCATGCTCCGCGAACTGCGCCCCGACCTCAGGATCGGCCACTTCTCGCACACGCCCTGGGCGCCCCGCGAGTACTTCGAGATGCTCCCCGAGGACATTCGCTCCCAGCTCGTGTGGGGCATGCTCGGCGCGGACCGGCTCGGCTTCCTCACCTGGCGCTGGGCCTTCGCGTTCATGGAGTGCGCGGGCGTGGTGGACGCCGACCGCATCCACCCCATGTCCCCCACGGGCACCGCGGCCCGCTACATCAGGCACACCCCGACGGGCGCGCCCCCGCTGAAGACCACCCATATCGGCGTCCACGGTCTCGGCGCGGACGCGGAATTCCTGCGCGAACGCTCCCACCGCCCCGATGTCGAGGAACGCCTGACGGCACTGCGCGCCGAGATCGGCGAGGGCCGCAGAACGATCGTCCGCGTCGACCGCACGGAGCTCTCGAAGAACATCGTCCGGGGCCTCCTGGCCTACCGACAGCTCCTGGACGACCACCCCGAGTGGCGCGGCCGGGTCGTCCACGTCGCGTTCGCCTACCCGTCCCGGCAGGACCTCGCGGTCTACCGGGAGTACACGGCCGAGGTGCAGCGTCTCTCGGAGGAGATCAACGCCCAGTACGGCACGGCGGACTGGACCCCGGTCCTACTCAACCTCAAGGACGACTTCGCCCGCTCCCTGGCCGCGTACCGCCTCGCCGATGTAGCCCTGGTCAACCCCATCCGCGACGGTATGAACCTCGTCGCCAAGGAGGTGCCGGTCGTCTCCGACGAGGGCTGCGCGCTCGTGCTGTCCCGGGGGGCGGGCGCGTACTGGGAACTGGGCGAGGACGCGCTCGTCGTCAACCCCTTCGACATCCTCGAAACGGCCCGTGCCCTGCACGAGGCCCTCTCCATGCCCTCGGCGGAACGAGCCGAACGCACCAAGAAACTCGCCGCGGCCGCCACGGCCCTCCCCCCGGCGCAGTGGTTCCTCGACCAGCTCACGGCCCTGCGCGAACCCCCGGAGCCCGACGCCGAGTGAGGCCTGTCGGCCGGGCTGCTCGGCGAAGACGCTGAGGCCGGGGACGGTGCGCGACTCGGCGCCGCCGAGGTGCCGCCGCGCCCACCCGTGCCGCCCCGAGCGACACGCATGCCCGCAGCGGCGGCGGAAAGCCGCATACGGCGAGAAGGAAACCGGACCGGAGGCGCCGGAAAGCCGCGTACGGCGGGGAGGGGACGGGGCGGGGGGTGTCCGCCCGCAGCGGACGGCGGTAACCGCCCTCAGCCCCCGTAGGAGACCAGAACGGCGGACCGAGGACGGACACCCCCCGCCCCGGCCCCGCACCCCCACCCGCACAACGCGCTACAACAACCCCCACCGAACACGAGCAGGCCGCCGCAGGCACCCCACAGCCACGCTCACGGCAGGTGGGACGCGAGCCGGGACAGCAGCCGGACGACACCCTCGGGACCGTCGACCACCAGATCGGCCCGGTCACGCAGCTGGGTCACCTCGTCGCTGCCGCTGCACACGAGAAGCCCGGGCGTCCCGTCGGAGCGGAGCTTGTCGACCGCGGCGTAGGCCGGGAGATCGCCCAGATCGTCACCGGCGTACACGACACACCCGGCCCCCACCTCACGCACGTACTCCGCCAGCGCGACCCCCTTGTCCATGCCCGGAGGCCGCAGCTCCAGCACCATCCGCCCCGGTTCGACGATCAGCCCGTGCCGGACCGCCAGCCGCCCCAACGGCCCCCGCAGCGCCTCGAACGCCGCCTGAGGGTCCTCGGCCCGCCGCGTGTGCACCGCGACGGCCCGACCCCCCTTCTCCTCGATCCACGTGCCCTGCCAGGCCCCCACCTCGTCGAGCACCCCGGGCAGCTCCGCCCGCACCGCCGCGACCCCGGGGTGCGCCGCGGGCGCGCTCACCCGGCCGCTCGCGGCGTCCCACCGCTCAGCCCCGTAGTGACCGAGCACGACCAGGCGCTCCAGCCCCTCGACCCCGGCGAACCCTCCGTACCGGACCGCGACCCCGGCCGGCCGGCCCGTGATCACGGCGACGGACGCCACACGGGGGGCGAGCCGGGCCAGCGCGGGCACGGCTCCGGGATGGGCCCGCGCCTGGTCGGGGTCCGGCACGATCGGCGCGAGGGTGCCGTCGAAGTCGAGGGCGATCACGGCCTTGCCCGGCCGGGCGAGCAGCGCGTCGAGCCCCTCGCGCCCGGCCGCGGTGGCAGGCCGCGGCAGCCCGGCGTCCGCACTTTCGTGACGTTCGTTCGCATCGTGCTCATGGATGCCCATACCCGCGACCCTATCCACGCCCGCCCCGGCGCACCCATGGCTCACCGGCGCAGAGGGGGTCGTCACACCGGGCGGTTGTCAGTGGCGGGGTCTACCGTGCGGGCATGGACACAGAGGAGCTGGGACAGCGGGAGCGGGACATCCTCGCGCTGGAGCGGCGCGGCTTCACCGGCCCCGGAGCGAAGGAACGGGCGATACGGGAGGAGTTGGGCGTGGCCCCGGTCCGCTACTACCAGCTGCTGAACGCCCTGCTGGACGACACGAGGGCGCTGGCCCACGACCCCGTGACGGTCAACCGCCTGCGCCGTATACGAGAGGCCCGCAGGGCCGAGCGTTGAGGCGCGACGGGCCCGGTCACGTCCTCGGAGCCGCCGAGCGTGCCGCAGCCGCCGAGGGTCGCCGTCATACCCAGCACGGTGAGCACCGCCACCATTCCCGTCCTGCGCCGCTGCACTGCGAGCCCCAACCCCAACCCTGTTCACGTAGCCGCCGGACACCCTTCACCGGGTGTCCGCTATCCGAATTAAGGTCTACACCACACAAGTGGACTAGACCTCTCGTGGGTGCTCGGGCCACACTAACCCCGTGAGACATGTCATCGCCCTCGATGTGGGCGGCACCGGGATGAAGGCCGCACTGGTCGGGGCGAACGGCGAACTGCTGCACCAGGCGCGCCGCGCCACCGGGCGCGAGCGCGGCCCGGACGCGGTCGTCGACGGCATCCTCGACTTCGCCGCCGAGCTGTACGCGCACGGTGAGCGGCACTTCGGCGAGCCGGCGTCTGCGGCCGGGGTCGCGGTGCCGGGCATCGTCGACGAGGCACTCGGCGTCGCCGCCTACTCGGCCAACCTCGGCTGGCGTGACGTACCGCTGCGCGATCTGGTCGCGCGGCGCCTGGGCGGAGTGCCCGTGGCACTCGGCCACGACGTGCGCACCGGCGGCCTCGCGGAGGGCCGCATCGGCGCGGGCCGGGGAGCCGACCGGTTCCTGTTCGTGCCGCTGGGCACCGGCATCGCGGGCGCGATCGGCATCGACGGCCGAGTCGAGGCGGGCGCCCACGGCTTCGCCGGCGAGATCGGCCACATCGTCGTACGGCCCGCGGGCACGCCCTGTCCGTGCGGGCAGCGCGGCTGTCTGGAGCGGTACGCGTCCGCGTCCGCGGTGAGCGAGGCGTGGGCCGCCGCCACGGGCGACGCGACGGCGGACGCCGCCGACTGCGCGCGGGCCGTGGCGTCCGGGGATCCGAACGCCGTACGAGTGTGGCGGCAGGCGGTCGACGCGCTCGCGGACGGCCTGGTCACCGCGCTCACTCTGCTGGACCCGCGCACGCTGATCATCGGTGGCGGCCTCGCCGAGGCCGGGGAAACCTTGTTCTCACCACTGCGGGACGCGGTCCGCGAGCGCGTCACCTTCCAGAAGCTGCCGTCGATCGTCCCCGCGGCGCTGGGCGACACGGCGGGCTGCCTGGGCGCAGGCCTGCTGGCCTGGGATCTCCTCGACACAACCGACCGCACGGAGGTAACGACCTGATGGCAACCCCCCCAGGGGCGCGAGGAACCACCGAGAACCCGCAGCCCGCGACGGCGAGGACACCCCTGCTCCTCACCGGAGCCCACGTCGTCCTTCCCGACGGCACGGTGGAGAACGGTCACCTCTCGGTCGAGGGCGCCCGCATCACGGCGAAGGCCCCCGAGAACGCCCGGGTCCTCGACGTGACGGGGCACTGGCTGGTGCCCGGCTTCGTCGACCTCCACAACCACGGCGGCGGCGGGGCCTCCTTCACCTCCGGCACGGTCGAGGACGTCCTCACCGGCATCGCCACCCACCGCAGACACGGCACCACCACCCTGGTCGCCTCCACGGTCACCGGCGACATGGACTTCCTCGTGCGGCGCGCCGGACTGCTCAGCGAGCTGGCCGAGCAGGGCGACATCGCCGGCATCCACTTCGAGGGCCCGTTCATCTCCCCCTGCCGCAAGGGCGCCCACTCCGAGGAACTGCTGCGCGACCCGGACCCGGCGGACGTGCGCAAGCTGGTCGACGCGGCGCGCGGCCACGCCAGGATGGTCACCCTCGCCACCGAGCTGCCGGGCGGCATCCAGTCCGTGCGGATACTCGCCGAGCACGGCGTGATCGCGGCGATCGGCCACACGGACGCGACGTACGAGCAGACGGTCGAGGCGATCGACGCGGGCGCGACGGTCGCCACCCACCTGTTCAACGCGATGCCCGCGCTCGGCCACCGCGCGCCGGGCCCGATCGCGGCGCTGCTGGAGGACGAGCGGGTCACGGTCGAGCTGATCAACGACGGCACGCATCTGCACCCGGCCGCCCTGGAACTGGCGTTCCACCACAAGGGCGCGGACCGGGTCGCGTTCATCACCGACGCGATGGACGCGGCTGGTTTCGGCGACGGCCTCTACATGCTCGGCCCGCTGGAGGTCGAGGTCTCCGACGGCGTGGCCCGGCTGGTGGAGGGCGACTCGATCGCGGGCTCCACGCTCACCCTGGACCGCGCGTTCAAGCGGGCCGTGACCGTCGACCGGCTGACGGTCGGCGACGCGGTCGCGGCGCTGTCCGCCAACCCGGCGCGCCTGCTGGGCCTGTACGACTCCATCGGCTCGCTGGAGCCCGGCAAGTACGCCGATCTCGTGCTGCTGGACGCCGAATTCGGCGTGAAGGGAGTCATGCGCCGAGGTGAATGGGTGGTCGATCCCCAACTGGGCTGATCGCTTCGCCGACCGCGCGAGGGTGGCCGGTCCCGGGTCTGGGCCGGTCGCCGTCCGTTTGGCATGATCGTGCCTTCGGACGGTCAGTCGGCGCGCCTCGGGGGCGGTCTGACCAGGTGATCCTCACGGTCACGCTGAACACCGCTCTCGACATCACCTATCGCGTACGGTCCCTGCGGCCGCCGCACGCGTCCCACCGGGTGTCGAAGGTCGTGGAACGGCCCGGCGGCAAAGGCGTCAACGTGGCCCGGGTGCTGGCTGCGCTGGGGCACCGGGTGACGGTCACCGGGTTCGCGGGCGGCGGCACGGGCCGCGCGGTCCAGGAGCGGCTGACCGCCACACCCGGCGTCGTGGACGCACTCATCCCGGTGAACGGCGCGACCCGACGCACGATTGCCAGGCATCGTGCGGCAGGCGGGAATCTGCCGGACAGGCCCTGGCCCGGATCACGGAAGCCGAGGACGGCGACGGGCCCCGGGGCCCGTCCACCGCGACCGCGGATCAGTCCTCGACCTGGCCCTGCTTCAGCTCCAGCTTGTCCAGCAGCACATTGCACTTGTCGCCGTCGCCGCAGGAGAGGGAGATCGTGTTGGTGCCCTTGGTGAGCGACGGCCAGGCGAACGTCTTGGTCCAGCCCTTGGCGAAGTCGCCCTCGGCGGCGTGGGCGTAGTTCTTCATGCTCAGCTTGCTGCCGAACACCTTGCCGTTGACGGTGAGCGTCATCGACTGGTCGTCACCGGCGGTGCTGTAGCGGGCGAACAGCGTGTAGTCGCCGTCCTCGGGAACGCCGTTGACGGTCCAGGTGACCGACGCGCCGGGCTGGTTCAGGCCGTTGATGTACACGCCGCCGCCGGACTCCGCGCCGGGGACGTCCGTGGCGGTGGTCACGCCGGGCGACAGCAGCAGGGTCTTGCCCTCGGCCTGCATCGGCTCCATCGTCTTGTCCTCCGAGCTGGCGCTGGCCGACGGGCTCGGCTCGCTGCTCTCGGTGGCCGTCGGGGAGGAGCCGGCCTGGTCGCCGGTGCCCTTGTCCTTGGCGTCGTCGCCGCCGATCATCGCGACGCCGATGCCGATCACGACCGCGGCGACGACCGCGATCGCGCCGATCAGCAGGCCCTTGGTGTTGGGGCCCCGGCCGCGCCCGCCACCGCCCGCGCCGTACGACTGCTGCGGGGCCGTCTGCGCGCCGCCGGGCAGTGTCTCGGGCGCCGCGTAGTGCGCGTTCGGACGGCCGTACGCGCCCTGCTGCTGGCCGTAGCCGGTCTGCTGCGGGATCTGCTGGCCGTAGGGGGCACTCTGCTGCTGCCCGTACTGGCGTTCGCCGACCGTCCGCACCCTGCTCACGGAGTTCGGGTAGCCGTAGCCGCCGGAGGGCGGCTGGGCGCCGTTGGCCTGCCCGTCGGCGTACAGATAGCCGAACGGGTCGTCGTCCTCGGGCGTGCTCGCGCCGTTGTCGCCGGGCGTCATCCCTAGGTACTCCTCAACAGGTGCGGTACAGATGCGGTACAGGGGTCAGCATGGCGAGCCTACCCGGTCCGGCCGCCCCAAACGGGTGACTCCGACCGCATCGAACCGCTGACCTGCGGATCAGCCCGCACGTCTGTGCTGTTTGGGACGAGATCGTTTCTCGACGTACATACGCTCGTCAGCGGACTTCAGCACTTCGTCGGCCGTCATCCCGCAGTGCGCCCACCCGATACCGAAGCTGGCACCCACCCGCACGGCCCGGCCCTCGGCCCGGATCGGCTGGATGATCTCGTTGCGCAGACGGACGGCGAGGTCCTGCGCGTCGGCCCGGCCGAGCCCGTCGGCGAGGATCACGAACTCGTCGCCGCCGAGCCGCGCGACCGTGTCCCCGTCGCGCACCCCGCGCGACAGCCGCCGCGCGACCTCGATCAGAACCGCGTCACCCGCGTTGTGCCCGAACCGGTCGTTGATCGACTTGAAGCCGTCGAGGTCGCAGAAGAGCACCGCGAGCCCCTTGTTGCCGTCGTCGTGCTCGTTCTGCGGGGCGACGGTGTGCACATGGTGGTCGTACCCGTCGAAGGAGTCCGCGCCCGGCCGGAAGTCGAAGCCGTGGCCGTGGGTGTCGTACGCCGGGTGGCCGTATGCCGTGTCGACCGACTCCAGTTCACCCGCGTGGCCGGACTGCGGCCGCCGGCACAGCCGCGAGGACAGGCGCGAGCGCAGCTCGGCGGAGTTCGGCAGACCGGTGAGCGAGTCGTGGGAGGCGCGGTGGGCGAGCTGGAGCTCGCGGCGCTTGCGCTCCTCTATGTCCTCGACATGGGTCAGCAGGAATCGCGGTCCGTCGGCGGCGTCGGCCACGACCGAGTTGCGCAGGCTGACCCAGACGTACGTCCCGTCGCGGCGGCCCAGCCGCAGCTCGGCCCGGCCGCCCTCCGCCGAGGTCCGCAGCAGGGTGCCGACGTCCTCGGGGTGGACCAGGTCGGAGAAGGAGTAGCGGCGCATCGCGGCGGCCGGGCGGCCCAGCAGCCGGCACAGGGCGTCGTTGGTGCGCAGGATCCGGCCGTGCTGGTCGCCGCCCATCTCGGCGACGGCCATGCCGGACGGGGCGTACTCGAACGCCTGACGGAAGGATTCCTCACTTGCGCGCAGCGCCTGCTGATCGCGCTCCAGGCGGACCAGGGCGCGCTGCATGTTGGAACGCAGACGCGCGTTGCTGATCGCGATGGCGGCCTGGAACGTGTACATCTGAAGGGCCTCGCGGCCCCAGGCGCCGGGCCGGCGGCCGTTGCGCGGCCGGTCCACGGACACCACGCCCAGCAGCTCGCCGTGCGGGCCGCCCTGGGAGCCGGGGGCGTACATCGGGGCGAAGAGCCGGTCGGCGGGGTGCCACTCGTCCTCGAAGCGGGGGGCGGGGCCCTCGGTGAACCACTGCGGGACGTCGTCGTCGTCGAGGATCCAGCCCTCGGTGTGGGGTATGAAGATCAGGTCGCCCCAGGCCTCACCCATGTTCAGCCGCCGCTCCCAGGAAGTGCGGGAGCCGACCCGGCCGGTGATCAGGGCCTCGGCGGCGGGGTTCCCGGAGAAGGCGGCGACGACCAGGTCGCCGTCGGGGCGGACGAGGTTCACACAGGCCAGTTCGTACCCGAGGGCGCTGACGACCCCGTCGGCCACGGTCTGCAGGGTGTCGGCCAGGCTGCGCGCGGTGTTCATGTCGGCCATGACCTGGTGCAGCTGTCGCAGGGATGCCAGACGGACGTAGGGCTCCGACTCGGTCTCCATGCTCGCCCTCCCCCCGAGACCTCGCAGCGAATCAAGGGTTGTCTTCGGCGCCATTTCTGGGTGGTGCCCTTTGCCTCTTCCACGCCACTGAATCACAGCGCGCTGCCCACTCGGCACACAGGGTCAACAATTAGTGCCGCTTGTGACTCAAGTCACAGGCAAAGGTGAACAATTGCGTGAGGTTTCTGCTTTTTCCCTGTGTGTTCACCGAGCGCAAACCTGTCAGAGATAGGCGAGAAGCACCACAACTCCGCCACAGTTCCGCCAGAACTCCTTCGGGCGGCCGGAGCCTCCAGCGTAGTCCCGCGACTCCGCCGGGAGTCCTAGGTCCGGGCTCGGACCGAGGTCCGATACCGCGCCCGTGCCGCGCAGACTAGCGTTTCTCGCGTGCTGAACCATCCTCCCGTCGCGCTCCCCGCCCAGCCCACGCCCGCCGCGGCTCTCGCCGGCGGGCATGCTGTGGGGGTGAGCAACGACGAGTTCCGGGCCGCGATGTCCCGACTGGCCGCGGGTGTGGTCCTGGTGACCGCCCAGGAGCCGCCACTCGATCCGGACGATCCGCTGGCGCCGCGCGGCGAGGACGTCGGCATGACGGCCACCGCGTTCATGTCGGTGTCCCTGGACCCGCCCCTGGTGCTGGTCAGCCTGCGCGAGGGCTCCCGGATGGACGACCTGCTCGCCGAGCAGCCCCTGTGGGCCGTCTCCGTCCTCGCCGAGAGCCAGCGCCACATCGCCGGCCGCTTCGCCATGAAGGGCCGCATCAGCGACCGCCTGCTCTTCGAGGACATCGCCTACGCCCGCGGCGAGGCGTCCGGCGCGCTCCTGGTCGGCGGCGCGCTGGCCACGCTGGAGTGCCGGACCGAGCAGCGGATGCCGGCCGGTGACCACACGCTGGTGGTGGGCCGGGTGCTCACGGCCCGGGTCCCGAGCGCGGACGGCGGCCCCCTGGCGTACTTCCGCGGCCGGTACCGACAACTGGGCTAGGAGCCCCGGGAAGGATCGGTCCCGGATTCGGCGGCGGGAGACACGCCTCTCGGAAGCTGTTCTCGATCCTCAGGTACGAGTACGGGCAGAACGGCCTGTCAGGCGAAGAAGGACTTGAACTCGGCGAGACTGATCCGCCTGTCGCCGTCCGTGTCGGCTGCTCGGACGAAGTCGGCGAGCTTCACTCCGTCGAGGACGCCGTCGTGGGTCTTCCCGTAGTCCCTCAGTTCACGCAGCCGGATCTCACCGCTCCCGTCCGCGTCGATCTCCGCGAACACAGCCTCGGCCTCGGCCTCGGACATCTTGCCCATGGTTCCTCCTGAATTCGTGTACGGGGACGGACAGGAGGAACACCCTGACACCTCGCGACAAGCCGCAGGGCGGCGCGACACAGGACGCCGCGGCGATTCACCACATCGAGGCGGGCGCCCATACGCTGCGGAACAGCAGGACGACGCGGACGACGCGGACGACCGGACACCGACCCCGCCCCCGGCCGCCGCCGGGCCTCCGCCCGCTGCGTGCCGCCCTTCTTCCGGGCCGCTACCAGTCCCGCCCCGACCGCCCCCGCTTGGTCTCGGCCCGCTGCTTCTTCTCCCGAAGCCGCCGCTCATTGATCCCCCGGGGAATCCGCGTGGCCCGTCGCGGCTTGGGCGGCGGCGCGACCGCCTCCGCGAGCAACGCCGCCAGCCGAACAGCCGCCGTCTCCCGGTTCCGCCACTGCGAGCGGTGCTCGGACGCCCGCACGACCACGACCCCGTCGACCAGCCGCCCGGCCAGCCGCTCCAGCGCCCTCGCCTTCCACACCTCGGGCAGCGCCGAGGTCTCCGCGAGATCGAAGCGCAACTCGACCTGGGAGTCACTGGTGTTGACATGCTGCCCACCCGGCCCCGAGGACCGCGAGAAACGCCACATCAGCTCGCCCTCGGGCAGCGAGACGGAACCACGGATGACATAGGGACCGGACATGCCCTCCATGTTCCCGTTTCCGGCCTGTCCACGTCATGCGAATATCCCGGACGAGCGGTTCCCGGTAAAGAAAGTAAAGACACCTGGAACCTATGGCATGCCTCCGGGCGTTCATTGAGGTAGCTGTAGGTTCGTCGTACGCAACGAGGGAAGGGACTCCCAACAATGGCTGTAAGCCTGTCCAAGGGCGGCAACGTCTCGCTCACCAAGGAAGCTCCGGGCCTGACCGCCGTCACCGTGGGCCTCGGCTGGGACGTCCGCACCACCACCGGCACGGACTTCGACCTCGACGCCTCCGCGATCGCGGTCAACCCTCAGGGCAAGGTCTACTCGGACGCCCACTTCGTCTTCTTCAACAACAAGCAGACCCCGGACAGCACCATCGTCCACACCGGTGACAACCTCACCGGCGAGGGCGCGGGCGACGACGAGGCGATCAACGTCAACCTGGCCGGTCTCCCGGCCGACATCGACAAGATCGTCTTCCCGGTCTCGATCTACGACGCGGAGTCCCGCTCGCAGAACTTCGGCCAGGTCCGCAACGCCTACATCCGCATCGTCAACCAGGCCGGCGGCGCCGAGATCGCCCGCTACGACCTCTCCGAGGACGCGGCCACCGAGACGGCCATGGTCTTCGGCGAGCTGTACCGCAACGGCGCCGAGTGGAAGTTCCGCGCCGTCGGCCAGGGCTACGCCTCCGGCCTCGCCGGCATCGCGCAGGACTTCGGCGTCAACGTCTGACAGCCCCTGCCCGTACGGAAGCCCCGGCCCGCGTCCACCCGCGCCCGGGGCTTCCGCCGTTCACCCGTGCGCTTCGCCGTTCACCCGGGCGCTTCGCCGTTCACCCGGGCGCTTCGCCGTTCAACCGGGCGCTTCGCCGTTCAACCGAGGCACCCGCCGTCCACCAGGGCTTCGCCGTTCAACCTGGGCTCCGCGGCCCAGCCGACGCACCCGCCGCCCACCCGGACCCCCGCCGCCCAGCCGACGCACCCGCCGCTCGGTGGAACCGCCGAGAACCCCCGCGAGCCCGGGCCGCCCCCGCGATACCTTGCCCCGATGATCCTCAGCCCGCTCCCCCGCACCCCCGACCAGGACATCCCGGCCCCGCTCCTGACGGAACTCACCGCCCTCTACGCCTCGCAGCACGAGTTCCACGCCCTGAGCGGCGACTTCCCGGACCCGCGGGACATCCGCCCCGAGCAGGTGGCCGCGGCGCTGGCCGACGAACTGGCCCACCCGGACGCGGAGGTGCTGCTCGCCCGCAGCGAGGGCCGGCTCGTGGGGATCGCGATCACGCTGGCGCACCACCCCGACCCGGCCGACCCGGACCCGTGGATCGGGCTGCTGATGGTGGACGCGAGCGTGCGCGGGCAGGGGTACGGAAGGCGGCTGGCGGAGGAGGTGGAGGCCCGTTTCCGCTCGTCGGGCCGGGCGGGCGTACGGCTCGCCGTGCTCGACGGCAACGTGGCCGGCCTGGCCTTCTGGACCGCGCTCGGCTACGAGGTCGTCGGCCACCGGCCCGACCGTGAGCGCGGCCGCCCCTGCGCGGTCCTGCGCAAGCCGCTGCGCACGCCCCGCCGCGCGGCCCGGGTAGCGGTGGTTGACCCCGAGGCGCGGTGTTCCTGTTCCGCTACGACAACGTCGAGGTCGGCGTCCACTGGGCCCTGCCCGGCGGCGGGCTGGATCCCGGCGAGTCGCCGCGCGAGGGCGCCCTGCGCGAACTGCGCGAGGAGACCGGCTGGACCGACCTGGAGCCGGGACCGCTGCTGACCACCTGGGAGCACGACTTCACGCACGCCGTCGGGCCCGTGCGGCAGCACGAGCACATCTACGTCACCCGCGGACCCCGCAGGGAGCCGGCCGGTCCGCATGTCGCGGCGGCCCACGCCCAGGACCTGATCCTCGCCTGGCGCTGGTGGACTCGCGAGGAACTGGCCGGGGAAGCGGAGCCGGTGTGGCCACCGGAACTGGCCAAGCTGCTGGACGACTTGGACCGGACCAATGCGGGCACACCACCCAACTCGGCCTGAGACCAGCGCTTTTGAGGTTCCGCGCCCGTCCGGATAGCGGAGCCCGGGCCATGGCTTTCGGATACAAACACGTAAAATCTTGACCGCGCACTGTCATTCACACCATGGCCGGTGTCACTCTCTCCTGGCTCGCCGCAACCTGTGCCCCACCTGTGCCTCCCCCAAGAGGCGCAGCCCACAGTCCTGCGCCTCTGCCCCAGAGGCCGGTGATCAAGGAGATCGAGTGACCCTGCAGTCCCGCGCCAACCGCACCTCCCGCACGACCGTCCTGCGCGCCACCGCCCTGATCGGGTCGGCCGCGATGGTCGTGCTCGCGACGCAGAGCGGCGCCGCCACCGCGGCCGCCCCCGAGCCCGCTCCCGCGTCCGCCGCCGCCCCCCTCGGTGCCTCCGCGCGCGCCGCCGCCATCGCCTCCGCGCAGGACGCGGCCCCGGCGGCCGCCCGTGAACTCGGCCTCGGCGCCCAGGAGAAGCTCGTCGTCCGCGATGTCGTCAAGGACGCCGACGGCACGGTCCACACCCGCTACGAGCGCACCTACGCCGGTCTGCCCGTCCTCGGCGGCGACCTCGTCACGCACCGCGCCAGGGGCGGCGCCCTCAAGAGCGTCACCAAGGCCAGCAAGTCCCGTATCGCCGTGGCCTCGACGGACGCCGCGATATCCGGCGCCCAGGCCAAGAAGTCCGCCCTCGCCGCCGCCGAAGGCACCTCCGCCACCACCCGCAAGGTCGTCTGGGCGGTCGGCGCCAAGCCCGTCCTCGCCCACGAGACGGTCGTCAAGGGTCTCCAGCACGACGGCACGCCGAGCGAGCTGCACGTCGTCACCGACGCGGCCACCGGCAAGCGGCTGCACTCCTTCGAGGCCATCGAGACCGGCACCGGCACCAGCCAGTACAGCGGCACCGTCACCCTCGGCACCACCGCGGCCTCGGGCGGCTTCGACCTCACCGACGCCGGGCGCGGCGGCCACAAGACGTACGACCTGAACGGCGGCACGAACGGCACCGGCGCCCTCTTCCACGACGCCGACGACGCCTGGGGCGACGGCACCCCCGGCAACCGCCAGACCGCCGCCGTCGACGCGGCCTACGGCGCCCAGGCCACCTGGGACTTCTACAAGAGCAGCTTCAACCGCAACGGCATCCGCAACGACGGCGTCGCCGCCTACTCACGCGTCCACTACGGCAACGCCTACGTCAACGCCTTCTGGTCCGACCAGTGCTTCTGCATGACGTACGGCGACGGCGCGGGCAACCTCAAGCCGCTCACCTCGCTCGACGTGGCCGGGCACGAGATGACCCACGGCGTCACCGCCAACACCGCCGGGCTGCGCTACAGCAAGGAGTCCGGCGGCCTGAACGAGGCCACCTCCGACATCTTCGGCACCTCGGTGGAGTTCTTCGTGAACAACTCCTCCGACACCGGCGACTACCTCATCGGCGAGAAGATCGACATCCGCGGCAACGGCACCCCGCTGCGCTACATGGACAAGCCCAGCAAGGACGGCAGCTCCGCCGACTACTGGGACCGCAACGTCGGCCGCCTCGACGTGCACTACTCCTCCGGTGTCGCCAACCACTTCTTCTACCTGCTGGCCGAGGGCAGCGGCGCGAAGACCGTCAACGGCGTCAGCTACAACTCGCCCACCTACGACGGCTCCACGGTCACCGGCATCGGCCGCACCAAGGCCGAGCAGATCTGGTACAAGGCGCTGACCACCTACTTCACCTCCTCCACCGACTACGCGGGCGCCCGCACCGGCACCCTGAACGCGGCGCGCGACCTGTACGGCGCGAACAGCGCCGAGTACACCGCGGTGGCGGCGGCCTGGAAGGCCGTCAACGTCAACTGACCCCGCACGCACGGCACCCCGGCCGGGCCGTCCCTCTCAGGGGCGGTCCGGCTTCCCGTCCCCGTACAGCCAGTCCCGCCAGATCCGGGAGAAGTCCTCGTCCGGGGCCTGCCTCTCCACGTACGCCGTGAAGTCCGCGGTGTCCGCCGTGCCGTGGCGGTGGGCGGCGGCCCAGCCGTGC
Source organism: Streptomyces sp. NPDC006458 (assembly GCF_040612135.1). Taxonomy (NCBI): domain Bacteria; kingdom Bacillati; phylum Actinomycetota; class Actinomycetes; order Kitasatosporales; family Streptomycetaceae; genus Streptomyces; species Streptomyces sp. NPDC006458. Next base: position 181,820 of record NZ_JBEXPR010000007.1, read on the forward strand.
AGCAGGGCGGCGAACCGTTCGTCACCGATCCGCTGCCGGATCTTGTGCAGCACCATCGCGCCGCGCTGGTAGACCGGGTCGCCGGTCAGCCGGGCGGCACTGTCCTGGCGTGCGGGCGGGAACGCCCACAGGTCCGGATAGACCTCCTCGCCCTCCTCGTACAGCCAGTCGAAGGACTCCTGCGCGCTGTCGCCGCCGTGCTCCTCCTCCCACAGCCACTCCGCGTACGTCGCGAAGCCCTCGCTCAGCCACAGGTCCTGCCAGGTCCTCGGGGTGACCGAGTCGCCGTACCACTGGTGGGCCAGCTCGTGCACGAGCAGCACCACGTCCGGGGCGCCGGGGAAGACCGGGCGGTTCTGGGTCTCCAGGGCATAGCCCACGTCCGTGCCGCGCTCGACGATCGCGCCCGTGGAGGAGAACGGGTACGGGCCGAAGGTGTCCTGCGCCCAGGTCATCACCTCCGGCAGCCGGGCCAGCACGGCCTTGCTCGCCGCCGCCTCCACCGGGTCCACCGCCGTGTAGACCGGCAGTCCGTCCCGAGTCGTCGTACGGCTGACGTCGTACCGGCCGATCGCGACCGTGGCGGCATGGCTGGGCACGGGCTCGGTGGCCCGCCATACGAAGGTCGTCCAGCCGTCGCGGCCGGGGCGTTGCTGGACCAGCTCGCCGTTGGAGACGGCCGTCAGACCGCGCGGGACGGTGACCCTGATGTCGTACGCGGCCTTGTCGGAGGGGTGGTGGTTGCCGGGGAACCAGGCGGCCGAGCCGACCGGTTGGCCGAGCCCGAGCGCGCCGTCGGCGGTGGGCAGCCAGCCCTCCTCGGAGCCGTCGGGGTCGGTGATCGTCTCGGGCCGGCCCCTGTAGCGGACGGTGACCTCGAAGGTGCTGCCCTCGGCCGGTTCCTCGCGCGGGCGGACCGTCAGCTCCTGGCCCGCGCGGTTCCAGCGGGCCCGGTGGCCGTCGACGGTGACCATGTCGACGTCCAGGCCCTTGAGGTCCAGGTTGAACGCGGACAGATCCTGGGTGGCGCGGGCGGTGATCACCGCCGTGCCGGTCAGGGTGCGGTCGCCCGGGTCGTAGGCGAGGTCGAGGCCGTAGTGCGTGACGTCGTAGCCGCCGTTGCCCGCCTTGGGGAAGTACGGGTCGCGCAGGCCCGCGGCGCCCGGTGTGCCGCGCACTCCCCCTCGGTCCTCGCACCCGCTCAGCGTGAGCGCGAGGCAGGCGGTGAGGGCGACGGGGACAACGGGTACGAACCGGGGCACGTCGTCGATCTTATGGCGCCTCCCGTTCAGATCGCGGCGCCGTCGCCGAACCCCCGCGCGGCCCGTCCGTACCGCGGGCCGTGACACCATCGGCTACGTGCTCGACATCGGCTACGCCCTCTCCAACCGCTTCCCCGACCCGCCGCAGACGGACTACCGGCGCGCGGACGTCCGCGCCCTGCGGCACGACCTCTTCTGCGGGGACGTCTACCTCGCCGACACCAAGGCCGACCGGGAGCTGTCCACAGCCTGGGGATGGGTGCCGGTGCTCGACTTCGCGTGGGCCCTGTGCGACATCGTCGAGCGGATCGACCAGGATCCGGCGGGCTCGCGCGCCTCGCGGCCGCAGTACGCGGAGCTGGACTTCACCGAGTCCACCGACCGCATGCTGTTCGAGCGGAGATTCGGGTGGGTGGACATCGAGGCCGACTGGATGCCGGCGGAGGAGGCGCCGCTGAACTTCTCGCACTCCGCGCTGCGGCGTGAGGCCCGGGACTTTCTGCACGACCTGATCGCCGACCTGTGCGACCTGCACGAGGACCTCGCGGAGAATCCCGCGGTCTGGACGCTGCAGGCGCGTTTCCCCCGGGTGGGGTGACTGGTCCCCGGGCGGTCCGGCCCTGGATGTTGCTGCCCGGTGATCCGCCCGGACCCTGGGGGCTCCGCCCGGTGCAGTTTCTCATGCCTTTCACCAGCGCAAACGCCACCGTGACCGCCGTATCCGTCGCGCTCGACGTCCTTACGGGACGTGAGTACCTGCGCGTGTCCCAGGACAACTCCGGCCGTCAGCGGTCCGTGACCGAGCAGCACGACGACAACGAGAGAACGACCGCGCGCCACAGCATCACGATCACGGGCGCGCCATACGTCGACAACGACCGCAGCACCTCGCGGTACGCGAGCAAGGCGCGCGACGACTGGGCGCGCCTCGTGTCGGATCTTGAATCCGGCGCGTTCACAGAGGACGTTCTGATCCTCTGGGAGAAAGGTAGCGAGGAAATGGCCAATGCGGTGCGAGGGGCAGGTGTATTCCCTTCGGAATGGGGTGTGCCTGCCGGACGCCAATTCAGTGAGGAGCGGGCGCATTGCATCTGCGCCGACTTCTGCACCTTCACCAGTTGCGCCGCGACTGGTGAAGGTGCGGGCAATGGGAACATCCACTCCCTTGCCCGGCTAACCACGTACGGGCAGTAGGCTCCGGTATCCCCTCGCGTATGCGGGGTGGATATCGAGGCCTTTTCTGCGTTTAGGGCGGGCGGATCGGGTGCTCTGTTAAGGCGCTGCGGACACGCGGTCTACTTGCACGCCCCTGGTCCACAGTTCCTCTGCGTGTTCCGCGAATCGGTCGAACATCCCGCCGCCGTCATGCTTTCGTAGGTGCAGGAGTGGCGAATCATGGCCGACCAGCCGGGCAAGGTGTGGAGTGACCAACGCTTCTTCGTCGAAGCGGAAAACGGACAGGGACACGTGATTCACCGCGTCATCCGAGGTAGAGAAACGCGCCTCAAGTCTCTCGTGTGCGCCAAGCTTGCCAAGGTGCTCAAGAGTGATGCGGATACGAGTGGAAACCGAGAGCGCCACGTCTTCGATCGCTTCCCGATTTCGGGTCACCTCTCCATTAGGGTCACCAAGGAGGAATCGCACCCGGCATCCGCCGTCGAGTTTCCTTCGCAGGGTCTCAACGAACGCAGGCTGGTCAAGCCACAGAAAGTAGTTTGTGTATCCGGCGAAAAAGAGTTCTTCCGTGGCGTTGGCGACCAATTCGCCCCACACTGTGGAAGGGCAGGCCGACCGGTATGGATAGGAGCGGATAATTTCCCGGTCACCGCCGGTCTTGATTCGGTCCTTTACCGCTTTCGGCCAGATCATTTCTTCGTCAACTCCCAACGCTTTACAGGCGTCTTCCCGGTTTCTGGCATGCGGGATGAGCGCAGCGTCTGCAACCCATCGTTCAACGGTCTTGCCGGAAACGCCCACACGGGCCGCCAGTTGCCGAGGTGACAAACCGGCTGTCTCCATAGCTGATCTTAGCGCCGTGTTCAAGGCTTCCCCCTGGGACGTTTGGGCGTTCTTCCACGCTACCGCTGAGGCGTCCCAACTGTCCCTGTACCTGGGCGATTTCGTCCTTCACGGGTCGGCAGCATGGCCAGACGAAAGGACCCCCGCACCGCTGGAACGGCCGGGGGCGTGGACCACCTGAAGAGAGCAGGCAGCCACCCATGTACCTATCACGAACCCTTGATCGACTGAGAGCCGCATTCCGGCGACGCTCGCCCGGCAGGCACAGGCGTCCTGCACTGCCCCAGGAAGCGCCCCAGGCGCCCTCTCACCGGCCCATGCCGGACGTGCGCGGAGCCCTGGTCATGGCGCGCAGGCAACGCAGGGACAGTCGCGCCCAGGGCGAGGCATGGAAGTCTCAACTCCAGCCGCGCGCCGAGCACTTCTGCTCTTGGGACTGGGAGGACACGCCCCTTGTCCGGCCCTACGTCGGGGCGCTGGACACCTCGCCCAGAACGGCCCGGACAGGCGCCCAGGGCGCCCCCTGGGGGAATGCCCAGTGATGACCATTGCTGTGTACCGGATCGATCCTCAGACGGGTGCCCGGACCGCCGTGCGCGCCGAGTACACCGTGAAGCCGTCGAGGGTGCCGGATTTCTCCAGCGAATACCCGCCGTGCGCGTGCCCGCGCCACAAGGGCAGTGACCAGCGTGAGAACAGGCTTCGCGCCCTGGTCGCCGAAGCCAACCGACGTAGCAGGGGGGCACTGTGACGCGTTCGATCATCAGAGCGGCTCAATGGACGCTCGGGCCGGAAAGCACCGAGGGCGCCCCACGGGGCATCTACTCCGCCGAGTGCCTGACGTGCGGGGCGCAGGCACAGTCAACTGACAATGAGCGCTTGCCGGTTGAGGTCTGGACGCTGAAGCACACGGGCGTCAATCCGACGCATCGTCAGTTCAGGGCAACGGCGGAAACCTTCTGGAGAGTCACGCCGAGCAACGGCAACCCCTACGCCGAGAGCGACGCCCAGGGCGCCTAGCGGCGCTCCGCACACCAATCCGGATGGCTGCCGATTCCTGGGCGCTGCGAGGCGCAAGGGCAGCACCGCAAGGCCCCCGTCCCAATCCCCCGCTGGGACGGGCAACGCCCCCAACTGTGCAAGCAAGGAGCACAGTTGGGGGCGCTTCACGTGGGTCCCGGCACGGGCCCCTGTACCGCCTCCGGCACCTCGTTCTCAGGCGGGGCGCTGGGCCATGACGACGAGACCTGGCCCGCTGTACTCCTCCGGGGGGAGTCGGAGTTCGGCGACCGGGCGCAGTCCAGCCTGCTCGATTAGATCCACGAGCTGTTCCGGCCGCCATTTGTGCGTCGTCCAGCGAACGGGTACACCTCCGTATGCCTCGGTGCGCACCGCGTCTTCGTCGCCGACGTGTGTTGCGGTGATGAAGTGTCCGCCTGGCTTCAGGGCGCGCGCGAACAGGGCAAGGACCTGAGGAAGGACGTGGCGGGGGAGGTTGAACAGTGACCACCACCCGAGTACGCCGCCAAGGGACGCTTCTCCAAGGTCAAGGTCGGTGGCAGAGGCGACGCTGAAGCGGCATTGCGGATGAAGACGGCATGCGTTTTCGATCATGCGGGGTGAGAGATCGACTCCGGACACGTCGAGTCCGCGTTCGTCGAGGTACGCGGTCACCGTTCCGGGTCCGCAGCCGACGTCGAGGACAGGGCCAAGGTCACTCACTGTGTCAGCGAATGCGTCGATCGACGCCTTGAGCCATGGATGGGTACGGATGTCGCCGACTCCCATCGTCACCACCATGTGGGCGTAGTTGTCGGCCACGCGATCATAGGACTCGCGGACCACGTCGAGATCGGCTGGGCGGCCAATATGGTGTGCGCGCATCGGCCAACGATAGGACGGCTCATAGCTGACTCCACGCGTAAGGGGTCTATGACTCTGCACCCATAGACCCCTGTCGCGGCTCTGTAACTCTGCCAGAGCCCAAAGTGGGGCCTGCGACCCTTATTTCCGCAGGTCGGACGCTACCCGCACCTAGGGAGGTGAACCGCCCCCAGACCCCCGGCCTTCGCCCACCACCATCCGATACGGGCGTCAGGAAGTGAGCGACCAGGCCCCGCTCCCGACTCACAACCCGACACGAGCGATCAGGTGGGCAGGCACCCAGCCCCTCTCCCGACCGGCCACCCACCACCCGACAGGGGCGATGAGAAGAGGAGGCACCAGCCCCCTCAGCCCTCCACCCGGATCCCCAGTTCCGCCGCCAGCACCGGCGCCAGGTCCAGCAGCTGGGCCGTGCTGATCACCGCACCCGCGAGCCGGTCCACTCCCCGCGCGATCTCCAGCGGAGCCGCCCCGCGCAGGTCCACGTCCTTCAGCGTGGCCGAGGTGAAGTCGGCCGACTTCACGGCACAGTCGACGAACTCGACCCGCTCCAGACCGGCCCCGCCGAAGTCCGGCTCGACCAGGACGCAGCCCTCGAAGACGACGTCTCTGAGGCGAGCCGAGCGGAAGTTGAGGAAGTCCAGCTTGCCGCCGCGGACGACGACCCGCTCCAGCACCGCCCCGTGCAGCTGCACCCCGCCGAGACGGGCGTCCAGCACCTCGCAGTCCCGCAGGGTGGCCCCCGCCAGATCGGTGCCGACACCGCGGGCCTCTCTGAGGACCGAGTCCAGGAAACGGGCGTGGTGCAGAGCCGTCTCGTCCAGCGCGCAGCCGGTCAGGGCACAGTCCAGGAAACGGGCGCCCGCGCCGTCCTGGCCGGTGAGGTCGGCCTCTCTCAGCTCCAGCCCGTCGTAGTCGCCGTCCGGCTCCAGGGGGCCGCCGGCCCACCGCTCCAACGCGGGCAGCCGCACCTCCGGCCGCCGCGCCGCCTTCACGCCCGTCCCCGCGGGCCGTCCGATCGCCATGCCCCCATCCTGTACCCCGCCACTGACAATCGCCCCGACCTGCGCAAACGCAAGCCGCTCCGGCCCGTTGTCACATTTCGGCGGGTTGCGCGGTCATATCGGCTGACAGGCGAACCCGAACAGAGGGAGACGCAGCCATGCACCGCATCACCGTCGTCGGCGGCGGCTTCGCCGGACTCACCGCGGCCATCACCGCCGCCGAGGCGGGCGCCAGGGTCACCGTGTACGAGGCGCACCACACCCTCGGCGGGCGGGCCCGTACCGCCGAGGGCCCGTACCGGACCAACGAGGGCCCGCACGCCCTGTACAGCGGCGGCCCGCACTGGACCTGGCTGCGCGGCCGCGACCTGATCGGGCCGCTCGCGCCGCTTCCGCCGCTGGAGGCCGCCCGGCTGCGGCTGCGCCACCACGGCGTGCTGCGCCGCACCCCGCCCTTCGCCATGCTCAAGCTGCTGCGCCGCAGCGCCCGCCAGGCACCCGTGGACGAGGACTTCCTCACCTGGGCCTCCCGGGAGGCGGGCGAGGAGGGGGCACGGGCCGCCGCCCACTACTCCGCTGTCGCCCTGTTCCACCACGGCCCCGGCTCGCTGTCCGCCGCGTTCGTGCAGGAGCGGCTGCGCCGGGCCACCAGGCTGCCCCCGGAGGCGCACTACCCGCGCGGCGGCTGGGCCGGCGTCATCGACCGGATGGCCGGGCGGGCCTGGAACCTCGGCGTACGGATGGAGACCCTCTCGCGGGTCGACTCCCTGCCCACCGGCACGCCCGTCATCGTCGCCACCTCCCTCGACTCCGCGCGGCGGCTGCTCGGCGACGACTCGCTGACCTGGCCCAGCGGCCGTACCGCGCTGGTCGACCTCGCCGTACGGGCCCGGCGCGGCGACGCGTTCGCCGTGTCCGACCTGGACGCGCCGGGCTGGCTGGAGCGGTTCACCGCGCAGGACCGTACGCTCGCCCCGGCCGGCGAGCAGCTGATCCAGGGTCAGATCCCCATCGCGCCGGGCGCCTCGCGCGCTCAGGGCGTCGCCCGCGCCGAGGAGCTGCTCGACCTCGGTTTCCCGGGCTGGCGCGAGCGGGTGACCTGGCGGCGCGAGGCGCTCGCGCAGGGCCGGACCGGCGCGGTCGACCTGCCCGGCACCAGCTGGCGCGACCGGCCGGCCGTGTACCGGGGCGACGGCGTCTATCTCGCCGGCGACCAGGTCGCCGCGCCCGGGGTGCTGGCCGAGGTGTCCTTCAACAGCGCCCTGACCGCGGTCTCGCTCGTGCTGGGCCGCGACTCCCTCGATCTCAAGCACGCTTGAGGTGGAGCTCCGCAGCGCCTTGGACCTCAAGCGCGCTTGACCTCAAGCGCGCTTGAGGAAGAACAGTGGACCGTGTCGAACGGACCACACCCTGGGGGATCCCATGCACGCCGTCCGCCTGCACGCCTTCGGCCCCGCCGAGAACCTGACCTACGAGGAGACCGAGGCCCCGCGCCCCGGCCCCGGCCAGGTCCGTGTCGCCGTACGAGCCTCGGGCGTGCACCTGCTGGACACCGCCCTGCGCGAGGGCCGGACGGGACCGGCCCCCGCCCCCGTGGAGCTGCCCACCGTCCCCGGCCGCGAGGTCGCGGGCGTCGTCGAGTCGCTCGGTGAGGGCGTCGCCCACCTGTGGCTCGGCAAGCGCGTGGTCGCCCACCTGGGCTTCGTGCCGGGAGGCTACGCCGAGCTGGCCGTCACCGAGGTCGAGCGCCTGCACGAGATCCCCGGCAACCTCGACTTCGCCGAGGCCGTCGCCATGATCGGCACGGGCCGCACCACCATGGGCATCCTGCAGTTCGCCCCGCTCGGCCCCGGCTCGGTGGTCGTCGTCCCGGCCGCGGCCGGGGGTATCGGCACCCTGCTCGTGCAGTACGCCAAGCACGCCGGCGCCACCGTCGTCGGCCTCGCGGGCGGCCCCGAGAAGACGGCCCGGGTCGCCGCGAACGGCGCCGACCTCGCCGTCGACTACCGGGACCCGGAGTGGCCCGCGAAGGTCCGCGCCCGGCTGGGCGGCTCCACCGCCACGGTCGTCTTCGACGGCGTCGGCGGCGACGTCGCCCGCGAGGCCGTCGCCCTCCTCGGCCCCGGCGGCCGCCACATCGTCTTCGGCTGGTCCTCCGGCGGCATCGAGGACGGCGGGCCCTACCTCGTCGACGGCGTCTCCGAGCAGGTCCTCGGCCCGGTGATGCTCGGCAGGGCCGGCGGCCCCGACCCCCTGCGCACGCTCGAACTGCGCGCGCTGGCCGAGGCCGCGGCCGGCCGCCTCACCCCCGCCGTCCACCGCTTCCCGCTCGCCGAGGCGGCGGCCGCCCATCGCGCCCTGGAGACCCGTGGCACGACCGGAAAGGTGGTCCTGGAACCATGACCGGCAAGAAGCGCGCCCCAGATGCGACCGACCGCGATCCATGGTCTTCTGACCGGATGAGCGTCACCCGGATGGAGCACACCGCGGACGCCGATCCGCGCCGCTGGTGGGGCCTGGTGATCATTGCCCTCGCGCAGCTGATGGTCGTCCTGGACGCGACGATCGTGAACATCGCACTCCCCTCCGCACAGCACGATCTGGGCATCTCCGACGGCAACCGCCAGTGGGTCATCACCGCCTACACCCTGGCCTTCGGCGGTCTGCTGCTGCTCGGCGGCCGGATCGCCGACCTGGTGGGCCGCAAACGCACCTTCGTCATCGGCCTGATCGGCTTCGCCGGCGCCTCCGCGCTGGGCGGCGCCGCCACCACGGCGGGGATGCTGTTCGGCGCCCGCGCGCTCCAGGGCGCCTTCGCCGCCCTCCTGGCGCCCTCCGCGCTCAGCCTGCTCACCACCACGTTCACCGACCCCAAGGAGCGCGGAAAGGCCTTCGGCATCTACGGCGCCCTCGCGGGCAGCGGAGCGGCGATCGGGTTCATCGTCGGCGGCCTGCTCACCGAGTACCTGGACTGGCGCTGGTGCCTGTACGTCAACGTGCCCATCGCGATCATCGCCGTGTTCGGCGCGCTCGCCCTGCTGCACGACCGCCCCGGCCACGCGGACGCCCGCCTGGACGTGCCGGGCGCGGTGCTCGGCTGCGGCGGCCTGGTGGCGATCGTCTACGGCTTCAGCGAGGCCGAGCCGCGCGGCTGGACCGACCCGCTGGTGCTGGGCCTGTTCGCGTTCGGCGCCGCCCTCCTGGTGGCCTTCGTGTGGTGGCAGTCCCGGGCGCCCGTGCCGCTGCTGCCGCTGCACATCGTCAAGGACCGCGACCGCGCGGGCTGCTTCCTCACCATGGGCCTGGCCGTCATCGGCATGTTCGGCCTGTTCCTGTTCATGACCTACTACCTCCAGGTCATCCTCGGGTACTCCCCGGTCAAGACCGGCCTGGCGTTCCTGCCGCTGACCGCCGCGATCATCACCGGCTCGACCCAGATATCGGCCCGTCTCCTGCCCCGGGTGCCGCCGCGCGCGCTGATGGTCCCGGGTGCCGTGCTGGCGGCGGGCGGCATGGTGATCCTCACCCAGCTGACCGTCGACTCCGCCTACGCGAGCGAGATCCTGCCCGCCCTGCTCCTGCTGGGCCTCGGCATGGGCATGATCTTCATGCCGGTCTTCGCCACCGCCACGGCCGGCGTGGCACCCCAGGACTCCGGCGTCACCTCGGCGACCGTGAACACCTCCCAGCAGGTCGGCGGCTCCATCGGCACCGCCCTGCTCAACACGATCGCCACCACCAGCAGCACGGCCTACGTCACCGCCCACCTCACCGGACCCGCCCGCAGGGCCCAGGTCGTGGCGGAGGGCACCGTCCACGGCTACACGGTCGCCATCTGGTGGGCCGCCGGCATCATGCTGCTCGCCGGGCTGGTCGCGGGCCTGATGGTGACGGCGAAACCGCCGCAGCACGCGCCGCCCGCCGCGGTGCCGGAATCCGTGACCTGAGCGTCCCTGACCCGACCGTCCCTGTCCTGAGCGTCCTTGTCCTGAGCGTCCCCGACCTGCCGTCCCTGTCCTGAGCGTCCCTGTCCTCGACATTCCGTGTCCGGCGGGCGGGGTGGCGACCCGGGTCCCTCAGCCGCGCCCCGCCACCCGATCCGCCACCCGGGCCAGCCGCGACGACCCCACGCCGTGCGTGCGCAGCTCCCGGCGGTCCGCCGCGCGATAGGTCGCGTACATCCCCTGCACCCCGAGCCAGCGCAGCGGCTCCGGCTCCCACTTGCGCACCTTGTGCCCGACCCACGGCAGCTCGGTCAGCTCCGTCTGCCTGCCCTGCCCGGAGTCCTGCCGGACCAGGTCCCGCAGGGTGCGGGCGGCGAGGTTGGTGGTGGCCACGCCCGACCCGACGTACCCGCCCGCCCAGCCGAGCCCCGTCGCCCGATCCAGGGTCACCGTCGCGCACCAGTCGCGCGGCACGGCCAGCACGCCCGACCAGGCGTGCTCGACGCCCACCCCGGCCAGCGACGGGAAGAAGCGGACCAGGATCTCGCGCAGCGCCTCGACGGTCTCCGCCTGCGTACGCCCGTCGTTGTCGGTCCTCGATCCGAAGCGGTACGGCACCCCGCGCCCGCCCAGCGCGATCCGCCCGTCGGCGGTGCGCTGCGCGTACATGTAGGCGTGGGCCATGTCGCCGAGGGTCTCGCGGCCCTCCCAGCCCACCGCCGCCCACTGCTCGCCGGTCAGCGGCTCGGTCACCACCATCGAGGAGTTCATCGGCAGCCAGGTCCTGCGCTGGCCCTTCAGCGAGGCGGTGAACCCCTCGGTGCAGCGCAGCACATAGGGCGCCCGGACGGTGCCGTAGGGCGTCACGGCGTGCTTCGGGCGGATCTCCGTCACGGGGGTCGCCTCGTGGATCGTCACGCCGAGGCCCTCGACCACATCGGCCAGCCCCTTGACCAGCTTCACCGGATGCACCCGCGCCCCGTGCGGTGTCCAGGACGAACCGACCGCGCCCGCGACCCGGACGCGCCCGGCCGTCTCCCGCGCGCCGTACAGCTCGCGGTCCTTCTCGCCGTACGACAGCTCGTGCTCGTGGAACGCCCTGAGCCGCGCCAGTTGCGCGGGCGTGGTCGCCACCTCCAGCACGCCGCCCTTGTGGACGTCGGCCTCCACGCCCTCGGCGGCCAGTACGGACACCACCTCGTCGACGGTGTCGTTCATGGCCTGCTGCAGCCGCACGGCGGCCTCCCGGCCGTGCAGCTTCGCGTACCGGTCGCGTCCGGCGATCCCGTTGTAGAGCCAGCCGCCGTTGCGCCCGGAGGCGCCGTAGCCGCAGAACCGCTGCTCCAGCACGGTGACCCGCAGGAAGGGCGCCGCCTTCTTCAGGTAGTACGCCGTCCACAGGCCCGTGTATCCGCCGCCCACGATCACCACATCGGCCGTCGCGTCGCCCGTGAGCGGCTCCCGCACCGCCGGAAGCCCGTCGTCCGCGAACCAGAAGGAGACGCCGCCATTGACCACACCGCTGCTCATGCCGCGGACGCTAACCCCTCCCGGCGGGCCCTGTCTCCTTCGGATTTCGTCGCTTCGCACCGCCTCTGACCAGCGGACAGCACGCCGTCCCGAGCAGCGGCGCGAGGAAATGCCCGAGATCGGTGACCGTGCGCCCCAGCGGCGGCGGCACGCCGCACAGGGCGAGCACCGCGAGCGGTACGGCGGCCCGCCACGGCCACGGAATCCGGAGCACCGGCGCGTAGCTCTACGCCGATGTCCGGCCCATCCGCCGCCGACATGGCGGCGAGGCCGGGAGCACAGCACGACGTACGGCAGCCGGCGCCGTGCCCTCGATCCACATCGCGCACCATGACAACGTCCTGGCCGCCGGCCGCGCGCCCTGGCTCGCCATCGACCCCAAGCCACTGGCCGGCGACCCGGGCTTCGAGCTGCTCCCGGCCCTGATCAACCGCTTCGACCCGGACGACGTCCGGCCCCGCTTCGACGCCATGACCGGCGAGCTCGCCCTCGACCGCGACCGGGCGCGCGCCTGGACCCTGGCCCGCGTCCTGCAGAACGCGGTCTGGGACACGGAGGCCGGCGACGAACCGGGTCCGGAAAACCTGGAGATCGCCCGCAGAATGCGGCACTAGCCTCACACCATGATCCGTACCGCGACCCCAGACGACATCCCCGTCATCCACGCCCTGGTCCGCGAGCTCGCCGAGTACGAGAAGGCCCCGGACGAGGCCAAGGCGACTCAGGAGCAGCTCCACGAGGCCCTCTTCGGCGAGCGCCCGGCGGCCTACGCCCACATCGCCGAGGACGACGAGACGGGCGAGCCGGTCGGCTTCGCCCTGTGGTTCCTGAACTTCTCCACCTGGCGCGGCACCCACGGCATCTACCTGGAGGACCTCTTCGTCCGCCCCACCGCCCGCGGCGCCGGCCACGGCCGCGCCCTGCTCACCGAACTGGCCCGGCTGTGCGTCGAGCGTGGCTACCAGCGCCTGGAGTGGTCCGTCCTGAACTGGAACGAACCCGCGATCGGCTTCTACCAGTCCCTCGGCGCCGCACCCCAGGACGAGTGGACCGTATACCGCCTGACCGACGAGGCCCTGACCGCGCTCGGCACGGCCTGAACACCGACGCCGACGCCCCCGCGATCATGGATCACGGGGGCGTTTTCCCTGGCAGGGACGTGAGCCCCCTGGCGGATTCGGGCACGGCCCGGTCATGGCTGAGGACGCGGCCCTCCACCATGACCGGGCGGCTTCCCAGCCCGGCGGTGAGGCGGGCAACGCCCGGAACACCCGCCGCGCCGGCCACTGCGGGCGAGCTTCGCGCGGCTGCTGCCTCCGTCTCGGACCTCATGGCCCTCGCCGCGGTCCGCGACCGAATCCCACGCCTGTCCCCGAGCCCTCATTCCTCCCGCAATTGCGGGAGGAATGTCCGCAAAGAATCGGGGAAGCCGCCGAGGACTTAATATGAACAAAGTGTTCGAGATGGCCTCTTGAAGGAGGAATGCCCTGATGGCCGAGAACACCGGCGCGATGCGTGTCGGTGCGCCCGGTTCTCGTGACCGGACGGCCACCGCCGATGCGGTGGTGGAGAAGATCGCCGGAATGGCGGCACGGGACGTGCGCGCCGTCTATGCCCTGGGCAGCGGATTCGCGCGCCCGATGGGATCCATACGGGAGCGGAGGAAAGAGCGGCAGCGGATCCAGTAGCCGGGGCAGAGTATCCCGCCAGAGTGAAGGAGCACGTGATGAGCAGGGCCATGTGGGGCTTGATGGCTGGAATGGCGCTGGGTTTCGCCGCGTATTTCGGTGACTTCTGGGCCTTCCTGCTGGTACTGGGGCTGGGCGTCGTCGGACTCGTGGTCGGGCGGCTCATGGAAGGTGATCTCGAACCGGGCGACTTCGTCCGCCGCCGGGACCGACAGGAGCGGATCCGCGATGACCGGCGCCGGGCTCGTGGAGACTGGCGGCAGTGAGCGGTGAAGCCGGTCGGCGTCCGGGCGTTTCCCCGTGGGGCGCGGTGCGACCACCGTCGCCGACCGGGTCGGCGCGAAGATCGCTTCCCACACGGCGCGCGAGGCGCTGAGCCGGTTCACCGAGTCGGTCGGCCACGTACCGCCAGGCCGCCGAACGCCACGCGTGACCACATCCGCGCGGCGGGCACCGGAGCGGCACACCCCAGGGCGGACGGCGAGCCTGCCGTCGGACGGCAGGTGCTCGGCGAGGCACGGCTCCCGTGTGGCGCTTAGGCACCGGCCGGGAGCTTCCGTGATCCTCTCGGGGCCGGACCTGCGCCCATGGGGCCGGGCACGGCGAACCGTACCGGTCCGGAAGAGAGGCGATGCCGGCTCAGGGGGCTCGCGCGGCTTCTATTGCGTCACCGTCGGGCCGGACGGTGACGGACCACCGTGACCGCTTGCCGGGCGGGACACCGGACTGCACTCCTCCCGGCCGTCCGGGTGGCCGCCCTGCGAGGGGACGGATCCGAGCCCTGTTCCCTGCCCGGGCGCCGGCGCCGGCGCCCGCACGCCACATCGCCTGCCAATGCGCCGGAGGAGGTGAGGCAGGAACGTGTAGAAGCGGTCGGGAAGGAACACGGCGTCCGCGATGATCATCGTGCCCGAGAAAAGAGGCAGTCCCAGCACCACCGCGATGCCGACGTGCATGCCCAGCAGGACGGCCAGAACGGGGTACTTGAGCCGGCCGAAGAGCACGAACGGAAAGGCGACCTGGGTGAGAACGGTCAGGTAACCGACGACCGCCATCGCGAGCGGGTACTGATCCATGGCGTGGGAGAGCGCGGGCCACGGCTGGAAGAGCTCCAGGTTCAGCACATGGTGGAGCGCGGAACCATCGTTCCAGAACGAGCCCTGGACCTTGTACAGACCGGCCGATCCGTACAGGACGCAGACCTGCGCCGCGATCACGAAGACGCCGCAGTTGTGCACCACGGTGACCAACGTCCGGCGGGCCGCGCGCAGGTCCCGCGCGACAAGGCTCCGTGCCCGCGCGCCGTCCGCACGCGCCGTCTTGATCCGCTCTCTGCGCGCGTCCAGCGACCAGCACCGACCGCACGCGGTGAGCACGAGGTAGAGGGCCATCAGCAGGAGGAGATTGTCGCCCCCGTCCGTCATGAAGATCGCCCTGGCATGGAAGGAGGCCACCACGGCGGCGAAGAGCACGGACATGAGCCGGGTCCGCCAGCCCAGCATGAACAGCGCGGACGTCAGAAGGGCCAGCACATAGCAGAGCTCGAAGTAGGCGCGGCTGTCCGACAGGATCAGGAAGCTGTACCAGCCCGTCTGGTCGAAGAGCTCTGCCGCCAGTGCAGGTGTCCACGGGGAGCCGGGACCCCAGATCTCGTACCGGTGCGGGAACTCCCGCAGGAGAAAGACCAGGTAGAGCAGCCCGTAACCGATACGCAGCACCGACGTGGCGTACAAGGACACCGGCCGGCCGGTCAGAGTGCCCCAGAAGGAATCGGTCCGTGCGTGGAGCAGACCGTGGACTGTACCGGGGGCCCCTGCCCCGCCCACGGACCTGCCCGGTGCGGCCGTCGTGGCCGGGAGTTCGCGGACCTGCTCATTTCCCATGGGGGGTCACCTTCCACCAGGGCAGGAGCCGGCTCTCCACCGGCGTCGGCGGCCGGTGCCCGGCCGCCGTGCCGGGCGCGGCGACGGGCGCAGTGACGACCCGGAGCTGGATGAACTCGAACGTGCCTCCGCGGTGACCGGCGACGCGGTCCGCGGCGATGTTGCTCAGATACTTCTGCATCATCACGGCCCGCGGCGAGCGTGTCGTGTCGTCCGCGCCGTGTGTGTCGACGTAGGAGGTCCAGGCACGGCGCAGGAGGTTCTGAGCCGTGTGGCTGGGAAAGGGGTCGTGTTCGACGGCGGCACGGTCCAGGGCGGTCAGGTCGATCCAGGGGCTGACCCGTGCCGAGCCGTCGGGCGCGGTGTGCGCGGTCCTCGCCCACACTCTCCGGTTGACGGAGTCGGGGTTGGGGGCGAAGAGCCGCCAGTTCTGTTCGAAAAGGGGGTACACCCACGCATCGACCTGCCTGCTGTACCGCTGTGAGACGGGGTTGGGAGGCGCCACATGGAGAAAGACGGCACCGAGATGAGCCAGGGTCGTCAGCACACACATGAGGACGGCAGTGCGCAGCCCCGCTCTCAGAGCCCTGGCACCCCTGAGCCGCTCGCAGGGAGGGTCCGCGTCGTCACGCCGTTCCGCCGGCAGCGGACCGGCATCGGACCGTGGGCATTCCCTCACGTGCGCTGAATCAATTCCGCTCGACACCGCCCACCTTGCTTTCTCGTGTCCGCTGCCCGGCGTCCGCGGTTTCCGTGGACCGGCACCGGCGGCGCGCGGCGGAATCGAGGGATCCCGCCGCACGCCGTCATCCGGTGTACGGACTCGCAACCTGCCGACTAGCCTGCGTGGCCTGCGTGGCCCGCGTGGCCTTCCTGACCGTCGGACTTCGGTGCATTGCCATAGCCGTAGTTGTCGTAGCCGCCGTGGCCATGACCGTTGTTGTCGTCGGGCCGGTCACCATGGCCGTGCTCCGGCTTTCCGGGCGCACCCTGGTGTTCATCGCCCGGCTTGCCGTGGTGGCCATGCCCGCCACCCTGGCCCGGCCCGCCGTTGTCCGGTCCACCGTGGCCCGGTCCGCCGTTGTCCGGTCCACCGTTGTCCGGTCCGCCGTGGCCGGGTCCGCCGTTGTCCGGTCCGCCGTGGCCCGGTCCACCGTGGTCACCGGGTCGGCCGCCGTGCTGACCAGCGGTGTTTCCGGCCGTGTTGCCCGCGGTGTTTCCGGACGTGTTGCCCGAGGTGTTGCCGGCCGTGGTGCCCGAGGTGTTCCCGGAGGTGACGTTGTTCCCCGCGGTGTTGCCCGCGGTGTTCCCGGCAGTGTCCCCGGCCGTGACGCTGATGATGGGCCCACCCAGGAGACCGCCGCTGACCAGGCCACCGCTGACCAGGCCACCGCCGGTGGTGCCGGTCGTCGTACCGGTCGTCGTACCGGTCGTGGTGCCGGTCGTGGTGCCGGTCGTCGTACCGGTCGTCGTTCCGGTGGTGGTACCAGTCGTGGTGCCGCTGGTCGTCCCGGTCGAGCAGGTGTTGAGGAAGATCCGGTTGGTGTCGAGCGTCACGGCGCCATTGCGGGCCAGCGCCCTGCCCTCGATGTTCGTCCCCGTGGTCACGTGGATGTCCGTCAGAGCCATGATGGTGCCCACGAAGGTGGAGTTCGTCCCGAGAGTGGCCGAACTCCCGATCTGCCAGTACACGTTGCACGGCGAAGCGCCGTTCGTCAGGAGCACCCGACTGGAGGACGCCGTCGTCAGGGCCTCCGGAATCTGGAACACCCAGACGGAGTTGGGGTTTCCTCCGGCGTCCAGGATCAGATCACCGGTGAGCCCGACACCGGAGGTAGCGGTGTAGACGCCCGGAAGCAGCGTGGTGCCGGTGCCGATACCCGCCGCGAGTGCGAAGTCCGTTGCCTGGCCTGCCGCGTTGTTGTACGCCGTGACCAGATCGGACTTGGCCTGAAGTGCCACGGCGTCGGCGGCGTGCACAGCGCCGAGCACCAGGCCGGGCGGGAAACCGGTGATGGCCGGGTTCGGGTGCGTCCCGAGATCGCGACTGATCACCGTGGGGCCGGTGTTGGTGACTCCCGCGCCCGCCAGAACGGAGAAGCTCGCCGCCGTGGCCAGCGGTACGGGCGTGGCGATGGCGACTGCCTGGGCGGGTGACAGGACCACCATCGCGGCGGCGACCGTCGCGGCGAGGGCCGAGGCCAGCACGCCGGGCACGACGCGGCGGCGGGCCATTTCAGGGATCTTCAGCTTCATCAAGAGGCCATTTCCTGTGGGGGCCATGGCGCGCCGGGCCTATAACCAAACGCCCGGAGAGCCTTGATCTGGTGATGCATATTACGGAGGAATCTTCACAGGTCCACAGAAAGCGAGGGGTATTCGTGATTATCAAGCGGTAACCCCTCGAATGCGGGGCAATTATTGGGGAATGAATATTTCTGATTATCCGGCGCGTTCACCCGAATACACGGATGCGCTCCCGAGGCCATTTCTCTCAATGCCCGTGCGCGTGGTGAAACTCTCTGAGAGGGAGGCAGACGGCTCGGCACCGCCTTGGGAGCTGCTGAGACCAGGCCGCAGGCAGTGATGCGCTTCTGCGGGATGCGCATCGCGCGACCGCGGAGCAAGGAAGCGGAGCAAGGAAGACGTCTGCCACCGGCGAGCTCACGTCGTCCCGATCCCGGGGATGCGCGTGGCGCCCCTCCGGTGGCAGCGGCCACGGCAGGCGGACAGACGGGCGGCGCCGGCGCGGACCGGCACGAGAGCGGACCACGTCTTCACGACCCGCAGCGGCCGGTCCATCGAGCCGCGGAATCTCTACCGGTCGTTCCCGCGGATCTCGGAGTCGGCCGCCTGCCGCAGATCCGCCCGCACGACACACGCGATGGCTGCGCGTCGCTGCTGTTCGCCGCCGACGTCGCGCCCCGCACGGTCACGGAGATCCTGGGGCACTCGCGGATCGCGGTAACCATGAACGTATACACACGTGAGCGACGGCGACCGCCGTGAGGTCATGGGCCTCATGGACCGGCTTCGCAGACGGCGCCCGCCGACGGCCTGAGGGACTGACGGCCGCGCTGAAGGCACGATCACGCCAGGGGGACTGGGATGGGTCCTGGGATGATCGGGATCGGTGTCATGGGGCTGGCCTCGATGATCGCGGCCTTTACCTGGATCGTCCTGGGCATACACGCTCTACTGCTCGGCCGTATGCCTGGCCGACGGCTGCCCCGGCTGGTGCGGCGGCCCAGACTGTGGGAAGCCGGCACCCTGCTCGTGCTGATGAGCGCGAATCTGGAGTCCCCGTCGCTGTTGGCCGTCAGTATCGGACTCATCGCACTGGGGCACGTCGTGAAGCCGACACGGTGACCACCCGTCCCTGGCGCCGAAGAAGCGACTGCCGTCAGGAACCACCGTCGACGCCCCCGCGATCCATGATCTCGGGGGCGTCGTCGCAGGTCAGACACAGAGCCCCCTGTCGGATTCGAACCGACGACCTTCGCTTTACAAGAGCGGTGCTCTAACCAGCTGAGCTAAGGAGGCAGGGCACGGGACGCGTGCGCCCGTGCAGTGTACCCAGGTGCCGGTGAGGGCCCGTAGAAAATTTCCACGAAGTTCACAGAGGTCCAGGTACTGACAGGCGGGGTAAACGCCAGGTACCGTCCTGAGTCGGTTCACCCGCGTGGACTACACCAACCACCTTCCTACAACGGATCGTCCGGCACGTTCCTGCCGGTAGAAGGGGGCCCATCACCATGGCCACTGTTACGTTCGACCAGGCGACCCGCATCTACCCGGGTGGCGACAAGCCCGCCGTCGACGCCCTGGACATCGAGATCGCGGACGGCGAGTTCCTCGTCCTGGTCGGCCCGTCCGGCTGCGGCAAGTCGACCTCTCTGCGCATGCTCGCCGGTCTGGAGGACGTCAACGGCGGCGCCATCCGCATCGGTGACCGCGACGTCACCCACCTGCCGCCCAAGGACCGGGACATCGCCATGGTGTTCCAGAACTACGCGCTGTACCCGCACATGTCGGTCGCCGACAACATGGGCTTCGCGCTCAAGATCGCCGGCGTGCCGAAGGCGGAGATCCGCCAGAAGGTCGAGGAGGCCGCGAAGATCCTCGACCTCACCGAGTACCTGGACCGCAAGCCCAAGGCCCTCTCCGGTGGTCAGCGCCAGCGTGTCGCGATGGGCCGTGCCATCGTGCGTGAGCCCCAGGTCTTCCTCATGGACGAGCCGCTGTCCAACCTGGACGCCAAGCTCCGTGTGTCGACCCGTACGCAGATCGCGTCGCTCCAGCGCCGTCTGGGCATCACCACCGTCTACGTCACCCACGACCAGGTCGAGGCCATGACGATGGGCGACCGTGTGGCGGTCCTCAAGGACGGTCTGCTCCAGCAGGTCGACACCCCGCGCAACATGTACGACAAGCCCGCGAACCTCTTCGTCGCCGGCTTCATCGGTTCGCCGGCCATGAACCTGGTCGAGGTCCCGATCACCGACGGCGGCGTGAAGTTCGGCAACTCGGTCGTCCCGGTCGAGCGCGGGGCGCTGTCCGCCGCCACCGACAGGACGGTCACCGTGGGTGTCCGCCCCGAGCACTTCGACGTGGCGGGCGCGGGCTCCGACCTGGGCCTCGCGGTCACCGTGAACGTCGTCGAGGAGCTGGGCGCCGACGCCTACGTCTACGGCACCGCCAAGGTCGGCGACACCTCCAAGGACCTGGTCGTCCGCGTGAACGGCCGTGACGTCCCGGAGAAGGGCAGCGTCCTGCACGTCGTCCCGCGCTCCGGCGAGACCCACGTGTTCTCGACCTCCTCCGGCGCGCGTCTGTCGGACTGACGCAGACGGGGAAACCCGCGTGTTCTCCACGGATTGACGAAGAGGGCCCCGCAGACCGCTGCGGGGCCCCTTCTCGTTGTCGACGAATACCCCGGCAGACCCACCCATTTCGATCAGCGAGCGTCAACCCCTACCCCGAAAACGCCACCTTCTCATCCCCCGAACCGGTGACTAAATGTCGCCATATCATCACCGGGCGCTACCCTCACTCGCGTGAAGCACTCCACCATCCAACAGACGCGACGCGGCCAGGGCCCCGCCCGCCGGGTCGGCCGCAGCCTCGCCCTCGTCCTGCCCGTCGTCCTGGTGCTCTCCGGGACCCTCGCGGTCACCCGAGTCAACTGGTCGGGCGACCCGTCGACCTCGGTGCTCACCGCCTCGGACACCGTCGTGTCCGACGACGCGAAGCCGGCCGCCCCGCGCGCCCCGCACGAGGTGCTGCGCGACCAGCTCCTGACCGAGCTCCAGGAGAAGGATCCGGGCATCGCCCTCACCCACCTCCAGCAGGCCGTCGACGAGCGCCCCTCCCTCACCTCCCACTGCGTCTCCATCGCCCGCTCCCTGGGCCGGGCCGCGGTCCGCGTCTACGGCCCCAAGCGAGCCCAGTCCTTCTCCCGCCCGGTCTGCGACACCGCCTTCGCCTCGGGTGTCCTGGCGGCAACCAGCTGAGAGAACGCCCCCAGGGGCGCGAGGAACGGCGCGGGCGGGCACCGGCGGCCCGCGGCCGCCACACCACGGTTCCCCCGCTCCGCCGGGCGCGCAAGGACCGCGGGACGCCGCTGTCGCCATGCGGCTGAGAGACGCCCTCAGGGGCGCGGGGAACCGCGCGAGCGGCCACAGACGGTCCGCAGCCGTCACAGCGCAGCCCCGTGCCCCGGCCAGGCGCACCCGAAACGCGGCCCTGACAGCCACCCGGAGGCCCCGTAACACCCACCGGTTACAGTGCGGGCATGACCGACCCGCACGCCGCAGCACGCCCCACCCAGGCCGTCATCCTCGCCGGAGGCCAGGGCTCACGCCTGCGCCCGTACACCGACGACCGCCCCAAGCCGATGGTCGAGATCCCCGGCACGGGCACGCCGATCATCGGGCACCAGCTGACCTGGCTCGCCGAGGAGGGCGTCACCGACGTGGTCGTCAGCTGCGGTCACCTCGCCGAGGTGCTCCAGCAGTGGCTGCGCTCCGCGAACCTCCCGCTGACGGTCACCACCGTCGTCGAGTCGGAGCCGCTCGGCCGTGGCGGCGGCCTGAAGTTCGCCGCGGCACACCTGCCGCACCCGGACCGCTCCTGGTACGCCACCAACGGCGACATCTGGACCCGCTTCTCCCTGCGGGACATGGCCGACTTCCACACCGAGCGCGACGCGATAGCGACCCTTGCGCTGGCCCGCCCGCGCCTCCCGTGGGGCGCCGTCCAGACCGACGGCTTCGGTCACATCACGGACTTCATCGAGGCCCCGCCGTCGACCTTCGAGATCAACGCGGGCGTCTACGTCTTCTCCCCCGAGTTCGCCGGTCTGCTCCCCGAGCGCGGCGACCACGAGCGCACCACGTTCCCGCACCTGGCCCGCGAACGCCGCCTGTCCGGCTTCCCGCTCCCCCAGGGCTCCTACTGGCGCGCCATCGACACCGCCAAGGACCTCACGGAGGCGGCGAAGGAACTGGCCGCCCTGGGCCGCTGAGCGCCCCCTGCACGGCGTACGACGACGGGGTCCCGCACGGTGCGACCGTGCGGGACCCCGTCGTCATGTGGGGCGGTCAGCCCAGGAGGCCACCCACCAGTCCAGGCGGCTGCTCGGCGGTGGGCTCCCCGCCGCCGCCGGACCCCGTGCCCCCGGAGGAGGTGGCGCCGCCGGAGCTGGGCCCGGATCCGGTGCTCGGGGGCTGCTCGACCGGGGAGGACTGCTGCGGCGGAGCCTCGCCCACCGTGCCCTGGGTCTGGCTGGGCGAGCTGCCGGTGGAGGTGTCCCGGGTCGCGCCGGGCGTGGTCGCGGCGCCCTCGGTCGGCGTGGCCGAGGGAGCTTCCTGGGTGGGCGTGGCGGCCGCCGAGGGGCTGCTGCTCTCCTTCTCGCGCTCCGCGGGCTCCTGCGGCAGCGGCGAGCCGGGCAGCTCGTTGCGCGGGGCGTCGCCGGGGCCGGGGACCACGATGCGGTCGGCGTCGCGGACCGCGCCGCCCAGCAGGGAACCGAGGAGCAGGGTGAGCCCGATGACGATGACACTGACCAGGGCGCCGCGGCGCAGCACGTAGCGGCGCAGCTCCCAGAGATCGGAGCGGGGGCCGATCCGGCGCCAGGCCATGCCCGCCAGCCGGCCGTCGATGGAGTAGACGGGGGCGCCGGCGAGGATCAGGGGCGACCAGGCGGCGAGGTAGATGATGTCGGGGGCGTCGTAGACGGGGACGCTCTTCCAGCTGACGGTGACCAGCAGCGCGGCCGAGAGCAGCGCGCCGCCCACCGCTGCGACCCGCTGCCAGCAGCCCAGGACCGTGAGGACGCCCACGACGACCTGGAGGAAGGCGATCACGAGGCCCGAGCCGACCGGGTGCTGCAGGGCGAACTGGCGCAGCGGCTCGGCGACTTCCCACGGGTGCAGGGTGTTGAGCCACTTCACCATCGAGCCGCGCTTGCCGCCGTCGAAGTAGACGGGGTCGCACAGCTTGCCCATGCCGGCGTAGATGGAGATGAAGCCGAGGAAGACGCGCAGCGGGAGCAGGACGACGCCGAGGTTCAGGCGGCGGCCGGGGTAGTACGCGTGCCGCGCGGTGTCGTCGGCGTGCCGTCCGGAGCGCCGTTCGGAGTTGGCCTGTTCCGTCTCGCCGTAGTCGAACCGCTCGTCGTCGTAGGCCGGTTCGTCGTATGGCGGTTCGTCGTATGCCGGTTGGCCGTAGACCGGTTCGTCGTAGGCGCTGCCGACGCTGCGCATATGGGGCAGCAGCCGGGTACCGGCGCCTTCGGGGGTGCGCTGGGCGCCGAGGACGGGTGTCTCGACCGTCTGGTCGAGCCTGCCGTAGACGTCGTCGTAGCCGGGGCCGGGCACGCGGGGGATGACCTGGGTGGCTCCGGCGTCGGCGGTCTCCTCGGCGGAGCGGACGCCCGCCGTGCGCACGGCCTGGAGCAGGCGGTGGGCGCCGGTGTCGTCGGGGGCCGAGCGGCCGCTCCAGACAACGGCGCGGCGGCGGGCGGCGGGCCGGGCCGCCGCGCCCGCGCCGCCGGCCACGGGGATGCGGCCGGTGTCCGCGCCGGCGCCCAAGTGCCGTGCGACCCGCACGGATTGGGCGCGGCGCGAGGAGGCCCCCAACTGCACGCGGAAGCTCGCATGGTTGACGATGATCTGCGCCGGATCGCTCGGCACCTTCACCATGCTCAGCGCGGGAGCGTCATCGAGCCCGGAAGCGAATCCCGACGAGCGGTCCCCCGTCGGTGTGCGGGGTGTTCTGGTGTCCACACTCATCTAACCGAGTGACGCGAGGTTAGGACACTGCTTTGACCTGCCGGATCTGTCCGGACCCCGTCAAGCTTGTCCTGAACGCGAGGATTACCCCGTCCGGGTGGTCCTGTGGACGTGTGTTCAGGCCCGTCGGCGCGCCGCCTCGTACAGCACGATGCCCGCCGCCACACCGGCGTTCAGCGACTCGGCACCGCCCGGCATCGGGATGCGGACACGGACGTCGCAGGTCTCGCCGACCAGCCGCGACAGGCCCTTGCCCTCGCTGCCGACCACGATCACGACCGGCCCGCCCAGCGCGTCCACCGCGCCGAGGTCGGCCTCGCCGTCGGCGGCCAGACCGACCACCGTGACGCCGGCCTTCTTGTACGACTCCAGCGCCCGGGTCAGGTTCGTCGCCCGGGCCACCGGAGTGCGGGCGGCCGTACCGGCGGAGGTCTTCCAGGCACCGGCGGTCATACCGGCCGCGCGGCGCTCGGGCACGACCACGCCGTGCCCGCCGAAGGCGGAGACGGACCGCACCACGGCACCGAGGTTGCGCGGGTCGGTGACCCCGTCCAGCGCGACGATCAGCGGGTACCCGCCCTCGTCGGCGGCCGCGTCGAGCAGGTCCTCGGGGTGGGCGTACTCGTACGGCGGGACCTGGAGGACCAGGCCCTGGTGGTTGAGGCCGTTGGTCATCCGGTCCAGTTCGGGACGCGGGGCCTCCATGAGGTGGATGCCGCCGCGCTCACCCGCGAGCTGGAGCGCCTCGCGCACCCGCTCGTCGTTGTCGATGAACTGCTGGACGTACAGCATGGAGGCGGGCACGCCCCCGCGCAGCGCCTCGACGACCGGGTTGCGCCCGACGACCAGCTCGGACGTGCCCTTGCCGCCGCGGCCTCGCGCCGCCGGACGACGCGCCGGGACCTGCTTGGCCTTGGCGGTGGCGATGCGGTTCTTCTTGTGACCCTTGCGCATCTCCGCGGGCGGGGTCGGGCCCTTGCCCTCCAGGCCCCTGCGCCGCTGGCCGCCACTGCCGACCTGCGCGCCCTTCTTGCCGGACATGCGGCGGTTGTTGGCTGCCATGACCTACCTGTCTGTGTGAAGCGTGCGTGCGTACGTATATGCAGTGTGCCGCCCGGACTGCCGGGCGGCACAATCGATCAAGGACGGTGGCTACCGCGGACCGAGCGACCAGCGCGGGCCCTGCGGACTGTCCTCGATGGAGAGGCCGGACTGGTTCAGCTGGTCCCGGATGGCGTCGGCGGTGGCCCAGTCCTTGCGGGCGCGGGCCGCCTCCCGCTGGTCCAGCACCATGCGGACCAGGGCGTCGACCACACCGTGCAGGTCCTCGCCGCCGTCGGCCTCGCCCGCCCAGTGCGGGTCGAGCGGGTCCAGGCCGAGGACGCCGAGCATGGCACGGACCTCGGCGAGGCGGGCGACGGCGGCTTCCTTGTCGTCGGCGGCCAGGGCGCTGTTGCCCTGCCGGACCGTGGTGTGCACGACCGCGAGGGCCTGCGGCACACCCAGGTCGTCGTCCATGGCCTCGGCGAACGCCAGCGGCACCTCGGCGGCGGGCTCGACCGGTCCCCCGGCCAGCTCCACCACACGCTGCACGAAGCCCTCGATACGGCCGAACGCCGATTCGGCCTCGCGCAGGGCGTCCTCGCTGTACTCGATCATCGAGCGGTAGTGCGGGGTGCCGAGGTAGTAGCGCAGGACGACCGGGCGCCAGTGTTTGACCATCTCCGACACGAGCACACTGTTGCCGAGCGACTTGGACATCTTCTCGCCGCTCATGGTGACCCAGGCGTTGTGCACCCAGTACCGGGCGAACTCGTCGCCGAAGGCCTTCGCCTGGGCGATCTCGTTCTCGTGGTGCGGGAAGATCAGGTCCAGTCCGCCGCCGTGGATGTCGAAGGCGGTGCCCAGGTACTTGTGGGCCATCGCCGAGCACTCCAGGTGCCAGCCGGGGCGGCCCCGGCCCCATGGCGTCTCCCAGCTCGGCTCGCCCGGCTTGGCAGCCTTCCACATCGCGAAGTCGCGGGCGTCGCGCTTGCCCGTCTCGCCCTCGCCGGAGGGCTGGAGCAGGTTGTCCAGCTCCTGGTTGGACAGCCTCAGGTACTCGGGGAAGGACCGCACGTCGAAGTAGACGTTGCCGTCGGCCTCGTAGGCGTGACCGCGCTCGATCAGGCCGCGCATCATCTCGACCATCTCGGGCACATGGCCGGTGGCTCGGGGCTCGTAGGTGGGGGGCAGGCAGCCGAGAGCGGTGTAGCCGTCGTCGAAGGCGCGCTCGTTCTCGTAGCCGATGGCCCACCAGGGGCGGCCCTGGTCCGCCGACTTGACGATGATCTTGTCGTCGATGTCGGTGACGTTGCGGATGAACGTGACGTCGTAGCCGCGGTACGCGAACCAGCGGCGCATGATGTCGAAGTTCAGACCGGAGCGGATGTGGCCGATGTGCGGGGCAGCCTGCACGGTGGCACCACACAGGTAGATCGAGACACAGCCCGGCGTGAGCGGGGTGAAGTCACGGATCTGCCGGGCGCTGGTGTCGTACAGGCGAATAGTCACGGGTCCAGGGTAGTGGGCGCGGAGTAGTGCGGGGTGCCCTCCGGCGGTTTGGCCGTGGTGACCAGCGGGTCTGTCTGTGGGGGCCGGTCGCTCCCAACGCGCTGAGCCGCTCATCGATACGGTCCGTGTCCCCTTCCGCGGGCCTCGGCGCCGGGCGACTCAGTTCACCCTGGCCACCAGTGCGGTCGCGATCGCCATCAGGCCCTCGTCCCGGCCGGGGAAGCCGAGGCCGTCGGTGGTCGCGCCGGAGACCGAGACGGGAGCGCCCGCCGCCTCCGAAAGGATCTTCTGGGCCTCGTCACGGCGCTTGCCGATCTTCGGCCTCGGTCCCACGACCTGTACCGCGACGTTGCCGATCACGAAGCCCGCCTCACGGACGATGCGCGCCGCCTCCGTCAGCAGGGTCACCCCGGAGGCACCCGACCACTCGGGGCGGCCGGTGCCGAAGTGCTGTCCGAGGTCGCCGAGGCCGGCGGCGGAGAAGAGGGCGTTGCACGCGGCGTGGGCGACGACGTCGGCGTCGGAGTGGCCGGCCAGGCCGGGGCCCTCGCCCTCCCACTTCAGCCCGGCGCACCAGAGCTCGCGGCCGTCCTCGAAGGCGTGGATGTCGGTGCCGATGCCGACCTGCGGCAGCATGTGGCCACCCGGCGGCAGCCGAAGACCAGGCGCGTCAGAAGCCATCGTTGAGCCTCCTGCGGGCCAGGACCGCCTCGGCGAGGACGAGGTCGAGCGGGCGGGTGACCTTGAAGGCCTCCTCGTGGCCGGGGACGACCACGACGGGAAGGCCGAGCTGCTCGATCATGCTCGCGTCGTCGGTGACGTTCTCGGTGACCGACTCGTGGGCGCGCACGAGCGTGGCGCGGTCGAAGCCCTGAGGGGTCTGCACCGCGCGCAGCCGGGCCCGCTCCGGGGTGGACAGCACCGGCTCGGGCGCGCCCGGGGTGCCGGCCGGCTCGACCTCCTTCACGGTGTCGGCCAGCGGCAGCGCGGGCACCACGGCGGGGGCGCCCTCGCGGACGGCCTCGATCACGGCGTCCACGGTGTCGACCGGCACCAGGGGGCGGGCGGCGTCGTGCACGAGCACGATGTCGTAGCCGGGCGGCAGGGCGTCCAGGCCGAGCCTGACCGATTCCTGGCGGGAGTCGCCGCCGGGCACGACGAGGAAGTCGGTGCGCTCGGGCAGCGCGTGCGCGTCGAGCATCGACTTCACCTCGGCGGCACCGTCGGGCGGGGCCACCACGAGCACCAGGGAGACCGCGCGGGAGGCGGCCATCGCCCGCACCGCGTGGATGAGCATCGGCGTGCCGTTCAGCGTGCGGAGCGCTTTCGGGGCACCCGGGCCCAGACGTACGCCCCGGCCCGCGGCCGGGATGACGGCGGCGGTACGTGCCGCACGGGCCTCGGAGGCGGTGTCCGAAAGCGAAGGGCGCGAAACGTCAGACATCGGTTCCTGTCAGGTTTGTGTGCTCGGCCTGGGTGGGTATGGCCTCAGCGGTGCCTGCTGGGCACGGGTCGACCGGCCCCTTCCGTGACTTCCGGTCGAGCCGGTGCCCCGGGCCCGCACAGTACCGGGGGACACCCTCCGGCGTACGGAGTCGGCGCACCTTCGGCGTAGGGAGTCCGCGTACGAACATGCCGCAGCGCCCGGCGACAGGAAAAGCGTCATCGGGCACCACGGCATTTTCGGTGTGCTGAGCCGACCGGACTCGCGCCCGGGTCAACGGGGCTCGCGCCGCCTCAGGAGGCGAGAACTTCGTCGAGCAGGGCTTCGGCCTTGTCCTCGTTGGTGTTCTCCGCGAGGGCGAGCTCGCTCACCAGGATCTGGCGGGCCTTGGCGAGCATGCGCTTCTCACCGGCGGACAGTCCGCGCTCGCGCTCGCGACGCCACAGGTCACGCACGACCTCCGCGACCTTGATGACATCGCCGGAGGCGAGCTTCTCCAGGTTTGCCTTGTAGCGACGGGACCAGTTCGTGGGCTCCTCGGCGTACGGCGCGCGCAGCACCTCGAAGACCCGGTCGAGCCCGTCCTGCCCGACCACATCACGCACGCCGACGAACTCCGCATTGTCCGCTGGCACACGTACCGTCAGGTCACCCTGGGCGACCTTCAGCACCAAGTAGGTCTTGTCCACGCCTTTGATCTGGCGAGTTTCGATGGCCTCGATCAGCGCGGCCCCGTGATGGGGATAGACCACGGTGTCGCCAACCTTGAACGTCATGTGACAGGTACCCCTTCCGTGGCTATCCAGGGTAACACGGAAACGACGGTTGCTGAATGGCGTTTTCGCAGGTCAGGGCATATCTCGGGGCTTGACAACAGCAACACGGACGTGCTGCGCCGGGGTCGCGGGACAAGGTATTCGCAGGTCGGAGCGGCTCTCCGTACGGGCTGAAACGAGCACGTTACGCAAGCTCGGGGGCTCCTCCACGTGGCCGAACATCCCGATATGTCCGCTTCCAAGTGATCGACTTCCGCTACTCCGTTCGGTGAGATGAGTCGGGTACCAGACGAATCCGGAATTGATCCGCTCAGTCGTCCGGCCCGGCTCCCGGTGATCAATTTCCGGGCCTTGGCGCATTCCTTCACGGAAAATTTGCGAGCGGATCGCCGGGCATTGCGGCAGTGGTTTGTGTGAATGCCGGACGGGCCTCGCCCGAGGTGACTCCGGAGTCACCTTCAAGGGTGCGCGAAGTCCCGTCGCGCCCCCTGCCGGGCGACGCGACCGGCCGAGGGGAGGGTCGGGTGCGGCCGCGCGGGAACGACTCGGTAACCTGGGGCCGCTGACAGACACTTAGAGCGGCTTTATCCAGGGAGCCGCCCCTGCGTTCAAGGAGTTGCCGCCGCCGTGAGCAGCAGCCTTCGACGCGGCGCCCTCGCCGCCTCCGTCATCGCGTTCGCCATCGCCTCGCTCGCCGCGTGCGGTGCCGGCAACGACGCTCAGACCCTCGGCGTCAAGCCGGACAACGCGGCCACCAGCGTCGGCGACATCAAGATCCAGAACGCGGTGGTGATCATCCAGCCCGAGGCCGACGCCGCGGGCCCGGCCGCGGTCTCCGCGACTCTGTTCAACTCCGGCGGCTCCGCGCAGACGGTGGACTCCATCACCGTGGACGGCATCGGCACCGCCGAGATCAAGGCCACCGAGGGCGGCAGCCTGTCCGTCCCGGCCGGCGGCTCCGTCGTCATCGGCGGCGAGGGCAACGCCTCCGCCGTGCTGGCCGACGGCAGCGCCCTCGTCGACGGCGCCAACCAGAAGGTCACCTTCGCCTTCAGCGAGACCGGCGACGTGAGCCTGGAGGCCTTCGTCGTGCCGGCCCAGAGCTACTTCTCCGAATGGGGCCCGACCGAGGCCCCGTCCGCCCCGGAGACCAGCCCGGCGGCCACCGAGAGCGGCCAGCCCGCCGAGGGCGCGTCCGCGTCCCCCTCGGGCACGCCGGCCGACCAGGCGTCCGCCTCCGCCTCCGAGAGCGCGGAGGGCGAGGCTGGTCACTGACCGCCGCAGCCGTACGACGAAGGGCGGGACCTCCTCGGAGGTCCCGCCCTTCGTCGTGGGTGACGCCGGCCGCGCGGGGTCGCGCGGGTGCGGCCTACGGCTCGAACTTGTAGCCGAGACCGCGGACCGTCACCAGGTAGCGCGGGGCCCCCGGGTCCGGCTCGATCTTGGCGCGCAGACGCTTGACGTGGACGTCGAGGGTCTTGGTGTCACCGACGTAGTCGGCACCCCAGACGCGGTCGATCAGCTGCATACGGGTCAGCACCCGGCCGGCGTTGCGCAGCAGCATCTCCAGCAGGTCGAACTCCTTCAGCGGCAGGTCGACCTTGGAGCCGGAGACCGTCACCACATGGCGGTCCACGTCCATGCGGACCGGACCGGCCTCCAGGGCGGCCGGGGCCACCTCCTCCGGCTCGCCGCGGCGGCGCAGCACCGCGCGGATGCGGGCGACCAGCTCGCGGGAGGAGAACGGCTTGGTGACGTAGTCGTCGGCTCCTATCTCCAGGCCGACGACCTTGTCGATCTCGCTGTCCTTGGCGGTCACCATGATGACGGGGACGTTGGAGCGGCCGCGCAGCTGGCGGCACACTTCTGTGCCCGGCAGGCCGGGCAGCATCAGGTCGAGGAGGACGAGGTCGGCGCCGTTGCGCTCGAACTCGTCGAGTCCGTCGGGGCCCGTGGACGCGACAGCGACCTCGAAGCCCTCCTTGCGGAGCATGTACGACAGGGCGTCGGAGAAGGACTCCTCGTCCTCGACGACGAGCACTCGGGTCACGGAAGGACCTCCGGGGCGGAAAGCGTCTGGTACGCGGTTGACTCGGGGGAAGGGGTAGAAGGGGTGCGGGACGAGTGGGCCGAGTGTCCCGTCGCGCCCGGGTCGCTCTCATAGTCGAGGGCGGGGTGCTGGTACGCGCGGTCGCGGGCGGCGCCCGCCTCCGGCAGTCGCAGGGTGAACGTGGAGCCCTGTCCCTCCGAGCTCCACACCGTGACCTCCCCGCCGTGCGAGGCGGCCACGTGCTTGACGATCGCCAGCCCCAGGCCCGTACCGCCGGTGGCGCGGGAGCGGGCGGGGTCGACGCGGTAGAAGCGCTCGAAGATGCGCTCCTTGTCCTTGTCGGAGATGCCGATGCCCTGGTCGGTGACGGCGATCTCGATCGAGTCGCCACCGACCCCGTTCACGCGGCGGGCGGCTATGCCGACGCGGGTGCGGGCGGGCGAGTAGTTGACGGCGTTCTCCACGAGGTTGCCGAGGGCGGCCGCGAGCTGGCCGCGATGGCCCCAGACGTGCAGGTCGGCGTGGCCTCCTGGGGACATGGTGATCTGTTTCGTGCCCGCCTGGTGGCGGCAGCGGTCGATGGCCTCGGCGACCAGTTCGTCCACCCGGACCGGTTCGGCGTCGTCCAGCGGGTCGTCGTTCTGCACCCGGGAGAGGTCGATCAGTTCCTGGACCAGGTTGGTCAGCCGGGTCGCCTCGATCTGCATGCGGCCCGCGAAGCGCTGCACGGCCTCGGGGTCGTCGGAGGCGTCCATGACGGCCTCGGAGAGCAGGGAGAGCGCGCCGACCGGGGTCTTGAGCTCATGGCTGACATTCGCGACGAAGTCCCGCCGGACCGCTTCTATGCGCCGGGCCTCGGTGAGGTCCTCGACCAGCAGCAGCACCAGACGGGAGCCGAGCGGGGCGACGCGGGCGGAGACCGCGAGGGCCTCGCCGCGGCCGCCACCGCGCTTGGGAAGGTCCAGCTCGACCTGGCGTATCTCGCCGTCCCGGCGGGTGTCGCGGGCCATCTGCAGCATCGGCTCCACCGCGAGCCTGCCGCCGCGCACCAGGCCGAGGGCGTAGGCCGCGGAGCTGGCCTTGACCACGGCGTCGGCCTCGTCGAGGACGACGGCCGAGGACCGCAGCACTGACAGCACGGTGTCGACGCCGGGCGGGAGCACCGGGTCGGTGTGCAGGGAGGTCCGGGTGGGCCGGCTCAGGTCGCGTTCGCTCCAGCGGAACGCCAGCATGGCGATGACGCCGGTGAGCACCCCGGCGATCGCTGCCGCTGCGGCGACCGCCGCGTTCACGTCCATGCGTCCAGGTTAGGCATGGCGAACGGTATGGCCACAGCCATGGATGTGCGACCTCGAACACTCGTCGCCCAGAGTTCACCTTGGAGCCAGTACTGATTCATTTGGGGTGGCCGAAACGGACGCGTACAGGGTCGAACGTGGGAACGTAGGGGCGGAACCCCCTTGGGAACTGTTGAGCGACCGTGGGGGCGAGCCCCATGAGACCGCGGGGCCGCACCCCGGGCAACCCCAGGGCCGGGCCCCGAGAGGCCGCGGGGGCGACACCCCCTGAAAGACGCACGAGAGGGAACCCTGATGCGGGACGCGTACCACGAGGAACTGGACTCGATCGGCGACGGTCTGGTGGAGATGGCCCGGCTGGTCGGGTCGGCGATCGGACGCGCCACGACGGCCATGCTCGACGCCGACCTGAGGCTGGCCGAGCACGTGATCGAGGCCGACAAGAGGGTCGACGAGCTCCAGCACGACCTGGAGGCCCGCGCCATCGCGCTGCTGGCCCGTCAGCAGCCGGTGGCGACGGACCTGCGGATAGTGGTCACCTCGCTGCGCATGTCCGCCGACCTGGAGCGCTCCGGCGACCTCGCCCAGCACGTGGCCAAGCTGGCCCGGCTGCGGTTCCCCGAGCGGGCGGTGCCGCAGGACCTGCACGCCACGATCCTGGAGATGGGCCAGCTCGCGCAGCGCCTGATGGCGAAGGCGGCCGAGGTCATCGTCACCAAGGACATCGACCTCGCGATGCAGCTGGAGCAGGACGACGACGCGATGGACCTGCTGCACCGGACGCTCTTCCAGCACCTGATGGACGACCGCTGGAAGCACGGCATCGAGACGGCCGTCGACGTCACCCTGCTCGGCCGCTACTACGAGCGGTTCGCCGACCACGCGGTGTCCGTGGCCAAGCGTGTGGTGTTCCTGGTGACGGGTGAACACGCGGACGAGCTCCAGCCGGACACCCAGCCGGAGATCCAGCCTATGGGCGGGGACACGGCGTAACTCCACGACCGTGGGTCGCGGTCGTGGCGCGGCCCACGGTCGTGGCGCGGCCGACGGGCGGAGTCGCTTCGCGGCAGACGGACGGGAAAGCGGCGCGGCCGGCGGGCGGAGTCGCTTCGCGGCCGACGGTCTCGGTCGGGGCGCGGCGTACGGGCGGGAACGGGGCGCGGCCCACGGGCGGAGTCGCTTCGCAGCCGACCGTCTCGGTCGCGGCGCGGCATAAGGGCGGGAACGCGGCCGGGCCTACGGGCGGAGTCGCGTGGCGGCCGACGGGCTCGTTCGCGGCGCAGCCGAGGGCTGGTGACGGGTAGGCGCACGCGGACGAGCTCCGACCGGAGTTCCAGCCAACGGGGCGGGGGCACGGCGTAGCCGACGACTGGTAGCGCGCACCCGACGGGCCGGAACGCGGCGCGGGCGATGGGCTCGGTCGCGGCGCAGCCGACGGGCGGGAACGCGGCGCCACGGGCGGGAGACGGCGTGGTCGGCGGGCGGGAGACCGCGTAGTCGGCGGGCGGGAGACGGCGTGGTCGGCGGGCGGGGGCGGCGTGGCCGGGTCTCGCCTTCGCCTCCGTGCGCTGTTGATGCGCCCGCTGACGCGGGCATGGAATGGGTAAAGCCACCAGCCCTAGGAGGGACCATGGCCGAAGCCCCCGGCACGCCCAGTGGCACGCCCGACCCCACGCAGGAACGCGCGACCGAGCAGCCCGCCGAGATCAGGAACCTGATGGTGATCGGCGCGTGCGGTTGCGGCTCGGGCTGCGGCTGCGGGTGCCAGTCGGGCAACCCCTGCCAGTGCGGCTGACGAGCGTCGAGTGCGCGAGGCCTCCGGTGTACTGCCGGGGGCCTCGTCGTGTCGTGTGCGCGACCTGGTGATCGGGAGCTTCGGCCTGGCGGCCACGGGGCGGCTCAGCCGGCCGTGGTGCTCGGCTCGCCGTCCGGGAGCGGCCGTACGGCCACGGGCCGGGGCTCCGGCAGCGCGGGCTCCTGGGGCAGGGAGCGCATCAGGAGCCAGTAGCCCGCCGCCGCGACCGTGCCGATCACCGCGCAGGCGCCCCACAGCCATTCCGCGCCGAAGTGGTCGAGGAGGACGCCGGACATCAGCGGGGCGATCAGCGCGGCGACGGACCAGGACATCGTGTACATGCCCTGGTAGCGGCCGCGGCCGTGCACCGGGGAGAGGCGGACGACGATGCCGGTCTGGGTGGGCGCGTTGACGATCTCGGCGAGGGTCCAGACGCACACGGTCAGGGCGAAGGCGGCCACCGAGCCCGCGAAGGCCGTCAGCGCGAAGCCGTAGCCCGCGAGCAGGGACGACACCACCAGGAGCCACTGCGGGTCGCGGTGTTCGATGAAGCGGGTGACCGGGATCTGCAGGGCGACGATCAGCACGCCGTTCACGGCGATGGCCAGGCCGTAGTCGGCGGGCGTGAAGCCGGCCTCGCCCATGGCGACGGGCAGCCCGACCGAGCCCTGCTGGAAGATCAGGGCGACCAGGAAGGAGAGCCCGACGACACCCATGAATCGGCCGTCGCGCAGCACCGTGCCGAGGCCGGTCTCCTCGTCCTTGCCCTGGTCCGCGGCCGTCTTCACCGGCCGCGACTCCGGCAGCTTCAGGAAGACCACGATCGCGCAGGCCAGGGTCATGGCCCCCTCGATCAGGAAGCCGGCGAGATAGCTGACCTCGGCGATGAAGCCCGCGCCCGCCGAGGAGACGGCGAAGCCGAGGTTGATCGCCCAGTAGTTCAGGGAGAACGCGCGCACGCGGTCCTCGGGGCGCACGATGTCCGCCATCATCGCCTGCACCGCGGGCCGGGAGGCGTTGGAGGCCATGCCGACCAGGAAGGCGACGGCCGCGATCGCGACCGGGTGGTGCATGAAGCCGAGCAGGGCGACCGACAGGGCCGTCGAGGACTGGGCGATCAGCAGCGTGGGCCTGCGGCCCAGCCGGTCCGTCATCACGCCCGCGCCCAGCGAGGAGATCACGCCGCCGAGCCCGTGCAGGGCCGCGACCAGGCCGGCGTACGAGGCGGAGTAGCCGCGGTCGAGCGTCAGGTAGAGCGCCATGTACGTGGCGACGAACGCGCCCAGCCGGTTGACCAGCGTGCTGGTCCACAGCCACCAGAAGGCGCGCGGGAGACCGGAGACCGACTCCCGCACGGCACGTCTCAACGAGGCTGGTGACATCGCGCATCCCCCACAGCTGTAAGCGGCTCAAGTGGCAGCCACAACTTACGAACGGGGCCGGCGCGAGCGCCACCGAATTGACGGGGAGCGTCAATCGAGGGGCTGTCGGGGGCGCGCCGGGCGGCCTCGCGGCTCGGCGCGGCCGCCGGGGGACGTCCACGGCCGCGCGAGGAACTCCGCCGCCGACGCCCCCGTACCGCGTCAGCGCCTGAGCCGTGCCGGCCTGTCCTGCGGCGCCGCCTGCGGGCCCACCGCCGGCTTCTTCTCGAAGCGGCTCGGGAAGGGGTACTTGCGCTCCAGGAACGCCCGGATCGCCTTCTGCGCCGCCGCGCGGGCGGCCGCGGGGGTGTCCACGTCGTTCAGGCAGAAGAAGTCGACATCCTCACCGGCCGCGAGCCGCGCCAGGCGCTGCTTCATGTCGGGCGAGCCCAGCTGCACATAGCGGAAGAGGTACTCCGCCGGAACGGCCCGTCCGGTCGCGATCGCCCAGTGGTGGTGGAGGGTCGAGGCGGGCGCGACGTCCGAGGTGGAGCGGAACCTGGAGTACGCGGTGCGCTCCAGCTCCTCGATGCCGAGGCCCTCCATCTCCCGCATCACCGACAGCAGCTGGGGATGCGGGGTGTGCAGGGACTTCTGGGTGATCTGCCGCCCGTGGAACCGCTTGATCACCTCACGGGTGTTCTTGCCCGCCGAGTTCGGCGCGGGCTCCAGCGGATGCGGGGAGCCCACCCCGAGCTTCAGCGGCGAGAACGGGATCCGCGCGATGCCGCTGCCGTGGAAGAAGTGCTCGGCCCGCACGGGGCGGTTGATGAAGACGTCGTCGTTGAAGTAGAGGAACTGGTCCGACAGACCCGCTATGTGGTGCAGCCGGCTCTCGATCGCGTGCGAGTTGAACACCGGCAGCGCGTCCGCGGGGAGGATGTCCCGGTGGTCGACGACCGTGATGCCCTCGGCGGCCGGGTCCAGCCAGGCCGGCACCTGCGAGTCGGTCACCAGATACACGTGCCGGACGAAACCGGCGTACATCTCCAGCGAGCGCAGGGCGTACTTCAGCTCGTCGTGGCTGGTGTAGCGGGAGTCGCCGGTCTCGCGCGCGGCGATGACGTTGTCGGACCGCTCCTGGTGGGCGCGGCGCTTGGCGGCCATCGCCGGGTCGTCGCCGTCGACCCAGGTGT
The DNA here is from genome assembly GCF_040612135.1 of Streptomyces sp. NPDC006458. Taxonomy (NCBI): domain Bacteria; kingdom Bacillati; phylum Actinomycetota; class Actinomycetes; order Kitasatosporales; family Streptomycetaceae; genus Streptomyces; species Streptomyces sp. NPDC006458. The sequence continues at coordinate 217,801 of NZ_JBEXPR010000007.1, forward strand.
AGACGGCGTCGACCGGGAACAGCACGTCGTCGATGCCCGGCTCGGCGAACGCGGCGAACGTCGGCACGGCGCGGCGGTGCCGCTGCGCATCGGCCGGCTTCTGCGCGGACTCCGGGACGACCTCGGAGACCGGGTTGCGGCGCGGGGCGACGAGGGCCGTGCCGAAGACGTCCTCCAGCCGGTCGCCGGGCACGGTCAGGTGGGCGGGCTCGCCGCCCAGGTCCCGGCCGTGCCGCCAGAACTCGATGTCGCAGCCCGACTCCAGCCCACTGAGCACCTGCCCGGCAGGGCCGAGCCGCACCAGGCCGGTCCGCAGGACCGAAGCGCTCCGCAGGGCCCGCGGCAGCCTGCCGTCGGCCCACAGCACCGCGCTCGACACGCTGCCGTCGGCCGCGACGGCGCCGACGTACGACGCCGTACCCGCGAAGCGCTGCCGGGCGCGGGCCAGGACGGTGCCGCGGTGCTCCTGCGCGACCCCGACCACCTGGCCAGGGGCGCCGGTGCCGTGGCCGCTGGGGACCAGGAAATACGGCACGCCGGCCGCCTCCAGCAGCGTGCACACCTGTTCCAGGTCGGCCTCGGCGGCGTCGGCGGCGGTGTAGCCCGTGACCATGGACCCGTACAGCCGCGACGGTCCGAAGGCGACCTTGCGCAGCCCCGGGACCGCGCGCCGCAGCCGGCGGCGCGAGCGGGACCCGCGCAGCCCCCACAGCCGGGCGGCCAGCCACAGCCGGAGGCGGAGCAGCAGGTCCCGGGCAGCCCGCATGCCCGCGGGTGCCGGCAGGCGGTGACGTATCTCCATGGCCTCGGTCCGTCAGTTCCGCTTCTCGAAGGGGCTGGGGAACGGGAAGTAGTTCTCCAGGAACTCGGACATCCGGACGTGCACCCGCTCGCGCTCCTCCGGTGCCACGTCGACGTCGTTGAGGCAGAAGAAGTCGAACCGGCGGTTCGTCTTCAGGTCCTCCAGCCGCTTGTCGGCGTCCGGGCGGCTGATGTTGACGTACCGGAAGCCGAACTTGCCCGGCACACCGCGGCCCTTGATCAGCGCGTAGTTGTAGAGCATCGGAGCCGTCACTGCGATGTCCGTCGGGGAACGGAAGCGGGAGGCCGTGGTGCGCCGGATGTCCTCCGGGAACAGCTCCTCCAGCTCCAGGAGCGTGCCGCGGTGCTGCGGGAGCGGGGTGTGCATGAAGTTGTTCGTGGTCATCTTCCCGAACTTCTCCATCAGCAGCGCCCGTACGTTCTTGCTGGCGGAGTTGGTGGCCGTCTCCTCGGCGTGCGGCTTGCCGACACCGATCTTGAGCGGGGACACCGGGACGCGCAGCAGGCCGCTGCCGTGGAAGAAGTGCTCCGGGGTGATGCGGCGGCCGGCGAACACGTCGTCGTTGAAGTACAGGTAGTGCTCGGACAGGCCGGGGATGTGGTGCAGCCGGGTCTCGATCGCGTGCGAGTTGAAGACCGGCAGGACGTCCTCGGGGAAGATGTCGCGGTGGTCGACGACCGTGATGCCCTCGGCGGTGTCGTCCAGCCAGTGCGGCTTCTGTCCGTCGGTGACGATGTAGATGTGCCGGACGAAGTCGGCGTACATCGCGAGCGAGCGCAGCGAGTACTTCAGCTCGTCGTGGCTGGTGTAGCGGGAGGCGTTGGTCTCCTTGTCCAGGATCTCGGCGGTGCCGCGGTCCTGATACCTGGCCCGCTTCGCCCGCATCGCGGGCTCCTCGCCGTCGACCCAGGTGTAGACGACGTCCACGGGGAACGTGACACGATTCACAGGGGCCAGGGTCAGCGGGGCGAAGCTCGGCAGCTCCCGCTCGCCGACCCTCACCATGACCGGCTTCTGCTCGGAGGCGGGCAGCACGTCGGTGATGCCGTTGTTGCGCGGCGCGATCAGGGACTCGCCGAATATGTCCTCGGAGGCCTGCGGCTGCACCTTGGCCAGGCGGCGCTGGCCCTCCTCGGTGGCCAGGAGGCGACCGCCGTCCTCCCAGAACTCCACGTCGCAGGCCAGCTCGGGGCCGGCCAGCAGCTGGCCCTTGGGGCCGAGGTGGTTCTCGCCGACGCGCAGCACGGGCGCCGTGCTCAGACCTGAGGGCAGGACGCCGTCCAGGAACATCGCGGGGTGCTTGAGCTGGCCGCCGGGCATCGGCCGGCCGATGAACACGGCCTTGCCCTCGTACAGCGTCTCCAGCGCGGCGATGAAGCGCGCGCGGTCCACGGAGTTCACGCCGACGATGTGGCGGGTACGGGCGGTCGGCACGAGGAAGTAGGAGATGTTCTCCTTCTCCAGCGCGGCGATCACCAGGTCGAGGTTGGAGGCGGCCGCACCGGCGGCCGTGAACTCCGTCACAACCCGCCCGTAGAGCTGCTGGCCGCGCACGGCGATGGGGCGCAGCACGGGGTCCGTGACCGCTGCTCTGCGGCGTCGCCGCATCGTCCGCAGCTGCCAGACTCGCTCGGCGGCCTTCCGCTCGACTCGCGGACGCATCCGCCGCGCAAAGGAACGCACGGTCACGTTTCTGTGCTCCTCATCTGAACCGCTCACCTGCGCTGAAGGGACAGGTGGATGTGGCAATAGGTTGTGGAAGAGTTCACCTTAATTTAGACAAGCACCCGGCCGCCTCTCCCACCGCCCGCCGGAGGCCCGATGGGGCCAAGGCCACACTCCGACCGCCCCGGATTCGTTAGGTAGGCTCAAGGCCATGGCCGACGCACCGTACAAGCTGATCCTCCTCCGCCACGGCGAGAGCGAATGGAACGCGAAGAACCTGTTCACCGGCTGGGTGGACGTCAATCTCAACGAGAAGGGCGAGAAGGAGGCGGTCCGCGGCGGTGAGCTGCTCAAGGACGCCGGCCTGCTGCCCGACGTGGTCCACACGTCCCTCCAGAAGCGCGCCATCCGCACCGCGCAGCTCGCACTGGAGTCCGCCGACCGTCACTGGATCCCGGTCCACCGCTCCTGGCGCCTGAACGAGCGCCACTACGGTGCGCTCCAGGGCAAGGACAAGGCCCAGACCCTCGCCGAGTTCGGCGAGGAGCAGTTCATGCTGTGGCGCCGCTCGTACGACACCCCGCCGCCGCCGCTCGCCGACGACGCCGAGTTCTCCCAGGCGGACGACGCGCGCTACGCGTCCATCCCGCCGGAGCTGCGCCCGCGCACGGAGTGCCTGAAGGACGTCGTCCAGCGCATGCTCCCCTACTGGTACGACGGCATCGTCCCGGACCTGCTCTCCGGCCGCACGGTCCTGGTCGCCGCCCACGGCAACTCGCTGCGCGCCCTGGTCAAGCACCTCGACGGCGTCTCCGACGCCGACATCGCGGGCCTGAACATCCCCACGGGCATCCCGCTCGCCTACGAGCTCGACGCCGAGTTCAAGCCGGTCACCCCCGGCGGCACGTACCTCGACCCCGAGGCGGCCGCGGCGGCGATCGAGGCGGTCAAGAACCAGGGCAAGAAGAAGTAAGAGTTGCGATCATGCCCCCGACCTGCGCTTACGGCGCGAGGCGGGGGCATTTTCACGGGCTGGGCCCACCGTCCTTGACGCTCTCCGCTCGGTGCGGAGGCCCTCTCCTTTGTGTTGATCGCGTCCTGTCTGTTGAACGCGTTCCGTGTGCTGAACGCGTTCCGTGTGTTGATCGCGTTCTGCTGGTCGGGTCAGAACGTGCCGTTCAGGCCGAACCAGTACGGGTCCGACACCTCGCCCGGGTCGAGGGTGCCGTCGCCGCGGCCCGGGAGGACGAGCTGGCAGCCGACGCCTCGGCAGGACTCGCCCACGTAGCTGCTCGTGCTGATGGTGACGAGGTCGGCGCGGGCGTCGCCGGTGACGTCGCCGACACCGACGAACTCGGCCACGAGCTTCCAGCCGGTGGAGCCCACCAGGCTGCGGCCGCCGAGGGCAGCGGTGCGGCCCGGGTAGAGCCAGAGCTTGCCGGTCGCGGCCTCGCGGGCGTAGAGGTCGGGGCGGGCGTCGCCGTTGACGTCGCCGACGGCGACGAGCGCGTTCATGGAGTTCCAGCCGCCCGAGCCGATGAGCTTACGGGCGCCCAGGGTGCCGGTGGAGGTGCCCGGGTACAGCCACAGCCTGCCCGTGGCCTTCTCGACCGCGATCAGGTCGGAGCGGGCGTCACCGGTCAGGTCGCCGAGAGCGTGGACGCGGCTCATGGAGTTCCAGCCGCCGGAGCCGATCAGCTTGCGGCTGCCGAACGAGCCGGTGCCGCTGCCCGGGTAGAGCCAGAGCTTGCCGGTGGCGGCCTCGCGGGCGATGAGGTCCTCACGGCCGTCGCGGCTGAAGTCGCCGTGGCGGGTGAGGGCGTTCATGGCGTTCCAGCCACCGGAGCCGACGAGCCGACCGGTGCCGTCGCCGGGCAGGAACCACAGCCGGCCCGCCTTGTCGCGGACGAGGACGTCGGCCTTGAGGTCGCCGTTGAGGTCGCCGTTGAGGTCGCCGAAGCCGGCCGCCTCGGGCGTGGCCGAGGAGTACCAGCTCGGGTAGGCCGGGAAGTGGCACTCCCGTTCGGTGCGCACGAACCGCACCGAGCTGGTGGTGGCGTACGCGTGACCCCACTCGGTGCCCGGGGGGTCCGGCGCCCAGACGTAGGCGCCTCCGGCCTCCCCGTAGTTGGCGTCCTCGTGCAGGCAGACATACTGCGACGTGCGGTTCACGACCGAGCGGAACGAATTGTTCCAGGTGCCGAGTGTCGCCTTGTTCGTGTTCGTCTTGAACATCGTGCCCGTGCCGTCTTCCGACTTCCAGGCACAGAAGTAGCCCGCCGGGCAGTCGCGGATCGCGGCCTGAGCGGGCGAGGCGGCCGTGCCCAGGAGCCCGAGCGAGGCGAGCCCCAGCGTCATGGCCAGCGCGGCCAGGCGCCGAAGCGGGGATATGCGCATGTGTTCCCTCCCTGACGCGGCGCGGAGAGACGCTCGACGCGCCGCGGGAGGACGATATCGCGCCACCCGCGGAAGTGATCAGCTATGTGCGCGGGGCGCCCAGCGTTCCGGGCGCCTAGCGTTCCGGGCGCCTAGCGTTCCGGGCGCCTAGCGTTCCGGGCGCCTAATGTTCCGGGCGCCGGGTGAGGTGGGTGAAGGCGTCCAGGTTGCGGGTGGACTCGCCGCGGGAGACGCGCCACGCGTACTCGCGCCGGATCGAGGTCGCGAAGCCGAGTTCGAGGAGCGTGTTGAAGCTGCCGTCGGCGGCCTCCAGGACCTGGCCGAGAAGACGGTCGATCTCCGCGGGGGTGACGGAGGCGAGGGCGACCTTGCCGGTGACGTAGACGTCGCCGAGCGGGTCGACGGCGTAACCGACGCCGTAGAGCTTGAGGTTGCGCTCCAGGAGCCAGCGGTGGACGCCGGCCTCGTTCTCGTCGGGGTGGCGGATGACGAAGGCGTTCAGGGACAGCGAGTGCCGGCCCACGATCAGGGAGACGGTCGTGGAGAGCTTGCGGGTGCCGGGGAGCTTGACGACGTAGTGGCCGGGGCGGGGGCTCTCCCACTCCACTTCCGCGTCCTTCAGGGCGTCCTCGACGATCCGCGCTGCCTTCTCCGCATCACCCATGGTGGGAGCGTACGCGACGGCGATGGGCGTGCAGGGCGGCCGTGTACACCTCGGCTGTGGCGCCCGCCGCGGTGTCCCAGCCGAAGGAGCGGGCGTGCCGGGCGGCGGTCTGGCCCATGGCCGCCGACAGATGCGGCGTGTCGGCGAAGTCGCGCAGCACGCGCGCGTAGGCGGCCGGATCGTGGCCGCGCACCAGGAAGCCGGTCTCGCCGTCGCGCACCGCCACCGGCAGACCGCCGACCGCGGCCGCGAGCACGGGCGTACCCGCTGCCTGGGCCTCTATGGCGACCAGCCCGAACGATTCGCTGTACGACGGCATGACCAGCACCGAGGCCGCGCGGAACCAGTCCGCCAGCTGGTCCTGGCCGACCGGCGGGCAGAACCGTACGACGTCCGCGATGCCGAGCCGGGCGGCGAGCTTCTGCAGGCCCTCGGGCTTGGCCAGCCCGCTGCCGCTCGGGCCGCCGACGACCGGGACGACCAGCCGGGAGCGCAGTTCGGGGCGCTGGTCCAGCAGGACGGCGACGGCGCGCAGCAGCACGTCAGGGGCCTTCAGGGGCTGTATGCGGCCCGCGAAGAGGGGGATGAGGGCGCCCTGGGGCAGGTCCAGGCGGGCGCGCGCGGCGGCGCGGCCGTCGGCGGGGCGGAAGCGTTCGAGGTTGACGCCGGGGTGGACGACGGCGACCTTCGCGGGGTCCGCGGCGTAGTGCCGGACGAGTTCGTCGGCCTCCTCGGCGGTGTTGGCGATGAGCCGGTCCGCGGCGGCGACGATCTGGGTCTCGCCGATGACGCGGGCGGCGGGCTCGGGGGTGTCGCCGTCGGCGAGGCTGGCGTTCTTGACCTTGGCCATGGTGTGCATGGCGTGCACCAGGGGCACACCCCAGCGCTGGGCGGCGAGCCAGCCGACATGGCCGGAGAGCCAGTAGTGCGAGTGGACGAGGTCGTAGTAGCCGGGCCGGTGGCCCGCCCAGGCCTGCATCACGCCGTGCGTGAAGGCGCACAGCTGAGCCGGGAGGTCCTCCTTGGCCAGGCCCTCGTAGGGGCCGGCGTCGACGTGCCGGACGGTGACGCCGGGGACGATCTCCACCGTGGGCGGGAGGGCCGCGGTGGTGGCCCGGGTGAAGATCTCGACCTCGATGTTGATCGCGGCGAGCCGCTGGGCGAGTTCGACGATGTAGACGTTCATGCCGCCCGCGTCGCCGGTGCCCGGCTGGTGCAGCGGGGAGGTGTGCACGGAGAGCATCGCGACGCGCCGGGGGCGCCGGTGTCCGAGCCTGAGCCGTGAGGGGGCTGCCGCCGAACGACGCCCGAGCCTGCCGACGTAGTGGCTCACGGGGCGTTCCTCCTTGCTGCGGGCATGCCGGACGGAGGACCGCGCGCGCCCTCCGAGGGGCATCAACGACGGAGGGCCTGAATCCATTTCCTCGTCGACCGTCTTTGCCGAATCATTACGCGCAGTCGCTCAACCGTTCGATAGCGTGCGGCGTCGCGCGCCTACCCGCCCGCCCGGCTCGACACCGCCCCCGCTTGGCGCCCGGTGCCGCCCCGCACCGAGAGACCTCCGCTTGGCGCCCCTCACCGCCCCGCACCGAGGGACGTCCGCGCCCGCATACCCTCGTATCCATGACTTCCCGCGCCGCCCTCCCCCACTCTCGACTTCGCTCGAGCGGGGGGACCCCCATCGTGGGCACGGTCACGCGCGGGACGACGAACCCGAACCGGCTGCGCCGCATGGACCGCTGGATCGCCGCCACGCACGGCGCCGAACTGCGGCGGGCCACCGACCCCGTGACGGTCGACCTCGGCTACGGCGCCGCCCCCTGGACGGCCGTCGAACTGCTCGGCCGGCTGCGCACGGTCGCGCCACACGCGCGCGTGGTCGGGGTCGAGATCGAGCCCGCGCGCGTGACGGCGGCCCGGCCGTACGAACGCGAGGGGCTGGTCTTCCGGCACGGCGGGTTCGAGATCCCCATCCCCCAGCGACCGCTGCTGATCCGCGCCGCCAACGTGCTGCGCCAGTACGACGAGGAAGCGGTGGAGGCCGTCTGGGAGCGGCTGTGCGCCCGCCTCGCCCCGGCCGCCGGGGCCTCGCGCGGCGGGCTGCTGGTGGAGGGGACCTGCGACGAGATCGGGCGCCGGCACGTGTGGGTCGCCCTCGGCCCGGAGGGGCCGCGCACGGTCACCTTCGCCACCCGGCTGGGCTCCCTGGAGCGGCCCTCGGACCTCGCCGAGCGGCTGCCGAAGGCCCTGATCCACCGCAATGTGCCCGGCGAGCCGGTGCATTCCTTCCTGCGCGACTTCGACCGCGCGTGGGCCGCCGCCGCGCCCTACGCCTCCTACGGCGCGCGCCAGCGGTGGCTGCGCACGGTGCGGGACCTCGCGGCCGACTGGCCCGTGACGGACGGGCCGGCCCGCTGGCGGCAGGGTGAAGTGACGCTGAGCTGGGAGTCCTTGGCGCCGCGCGGGTAAGGGCGCGACGGCAGGCAGGTGAACTGTTCGAGCAGGTGTCCCTCTCCCGGGTGACTTGCGGGAACGATGGCACGGAGTCGTTCGTCACATCGACGGGGAGATCGTCATGACCGGACGACTCAACGGGGAACGAAGCCCTCGTCCAGTGTGTCCCAGGGCGTACGGCGTCGTACGACCTCTGTCGTTCTGGGCGGCGGCATGGCACGATCCCCCAGGCACCGCATGTTACTGACGGTTAATCAGTTTGGGGGCAGGCGTATGGGAACGGGCAAGCGCGGGCTGATCACGGCAGCCGTGACCGTCGTGTGCGCGGTCACCGTGCTGGCGGCGCCCGGCACGGCGTTCGCCGCACCCGACCCGACCCCGGCGCCCGGACCGCCGGCCTCCGTCACCCGCGTGACTCCGGCCACGAACAAGGACCTTGAGGCCGTACGCCGGCGCCTGGAGACGCTCTACCACGACGCGGCAGTCGCCACCGACATCTACAACGCCGCCGAGGAGAAGGTCCAGAAGCAGTCCGCGGAGCTGGTCTCGCTGGCCAAGAAGATCGTCGCGGGCCGGGAGAAGCTGGCGGACCTCAAGGACCGCGCGGGCCGCGGGGCCGCCGCCCAGTACCGCACCGGCGGGCTGCCGCCCGAGGCCCAGCTGGCCCTCAGTGACGACCCGGGCGAGTTCCTCGACGGCCACGGCCGCATCCGCCAGGGCGAGCGCGCGACCAAGCATCTGCTCGGCGAAACGACCAGGACCCAGCAGGACTTGGAGCAGTACGCCCAGGACGCCTCCACCCAGTGGTCGAAGCTGGAGGCCAACCGCCGGGCGAAGGCCACCGCCAAGAAGAAGATAAAGAAGCGGATCGCCGAGGCGGAGGAGCTCGAATCACGGCTGGAGAAGGAGGAGAAGGAGCGCCTGGCCCGTCTGGAGCGGGAGGCCGCCCACAAGGCCCAGACCGACTGGCTCGGCACCGGCGTCCTGGACGGCAACATCGCCGGCGCCTCCGAACAGGGCGTGAGGGCGGTCGAGTTCGCCACCGCACAACAGGGCAAGCCATACGTATGGGGTGCCGAAGGCCCCGACTCCTACGACTGCTCCGGCCTCACCTCCCAGGCCTGGGCGCACGTCGGGCTGGTCATCCCCCGCACTTCGCAGGCCCAGTGGGAGCAGCTGGCCCATGTCGACGTCAAGGACATGCGGCCCGGCGACCTGATCATTTACTTCGACGACGCCAGCCATGTCGGCATGTACATCGGCGACGGCCTGATCGTCCACGCCCCGCGCCCCGGACGCACGGTGACGGTCACCGGAGCGGGCTCGATGCCGATACTCGGGGTGGTTCGCCCGGATGCGTAACGGTTTGTACGGCCGTGCCGAGTGGGACCCGACCGGGCCGACAGCCGGTACAGACGGCCGTGCGGGCGCGTGACGCACACCTCGTGACGGGGGCCACGTGACCTGGCGCACGCCAAGTCTGCGTGAAACCGGGCAAGGACGTGACGTTCGTCATCCAGCAGGGCGGGCACCTCGCCCAACTGCGGTACGGAACGCGGCATATGACAGCGGCCTGACGGCGGACGGCGTGCCGTACACCATTCCGCTGCGACGGCGACACCCGCTAAGGTCCCGACGGTGGGTCGAGGTCCTTCGCCCCGCCATGCCCTCGGGGGGAGGGAAGGAACACTGGAAATGCCCGTACCCGTACCGCGGCAGAGAGCGATCCCGGCCGTGGAGAGTGGTCAGGCGCAGGCCGCGTCCACCGCCGGCCTCACCAAGGAGGACACCGCCGCCCCCCTCACGCTGCTGCTGATAGAGGACGATCCGGGCGGCTCGGTGATCATGCCGGACCTGATCGACTCCTCCGGCCAGTCGATCCGCGTCCGCACGGCCCGCAATCTCACCGAGGCCGAGCGGCTGCTCACCGACGACGTCCACTGCATCCTGCTGGACCTGGCGCTGACGGCACCGGGCCGGGCGGGCGACGAGCCCGACGAGCTGGCCGTGCTGCGGCACGTCCTGACGCTCGCGCCCCGGCACGCCGTACTCGCGCTCACCGCGTCCGGCGACGCCGAGCGCGGCGCGCAGGCGGTGCGGGTCGGCGCCCAGGACTACCTCTTCCGCGACGAGCTGGACGGCCGGCTGCTGAGCCGGGCCATCCGCTACGCCGTGGAGCGGAAACGTTCCGACACCGCCGAGCGCAGGCTCGCCGAGGGCCGGATGCGCGCCCAGGAGAACCGGCGGCTGGAGCGCGGGCTGCTGCCCACGCCGCTGCTGGAGGGCTCCTCGCTGCGCTTCGCCGCGCGCTACCGGCCCGGCCGCTCGCGCGCCCTGCTGGGCGGCGACTTCTACGACGTCGTCCGCACACCGGACGGCACGGTCCACGCCATGATCGGCGACGTCTGCGGGCACGGGCCCGACGAGGCGGCCCTCGGCGTGGAGCTGCGCATCGCCTGGCGCGCGCTGACGCTGGCCGGGCTGTGCGGGGACCAGTTGCTGAGCACGCTCCAGCAGGTGCTGGAGCACGAGCGGGCCGACGACGAGATCTTCGCGACCCTGTGCACCGTGGACATCGCGCCCGACGGACGCCGGGCCGGGCTGTGCCTGGCCGGGCACCCCGCGCCGCTGGTCTCCCGGCCGGGCCGCACCGCCCGTCTGCTGCCGTACGAGAACAACGGGCCCGCCCTCGGGCTGCTGCCCGGCGCGCGGTGGCCGCGTATGCAGGTGGATCTCGGGGCCGAGTGGAGTCTGATGCTCTACACCGACGGGCTGATCGAGGGCCGTGTCGGGCCGGGGCTGGAGCGGCTCGGGCAGGACGGGATGGTCGAGATGGTCCGCCGGCAGCTTGCCGCGGGACTGCGCGGTGAGGAGTTGCTGCGGGCGGCCGTGCACGAGGTTCGTGAGCTGAATGGTGGGGAGCTCACGGATGATGTGGCTGTGTTGTTGCTGGATCGCGTGCCGTAGCCTCCGGCGGTTTGGCCGGGGGTGTGTGGGGCTGGTGGGGTGCGTGCGGGGCATCCTGGGCCTGTCGCGCGGTTCCTCGCGCCCCTTGGGGTGGGTGTGGTGCGTACTTGGGTGCGGGCTCGTCCGTCGTTGATCGCGCCGTTCCCCGCGCCCCTTGGGGTGGGTGTGGTGCGTACTTGGGTGCGGGGCGTTCCCGGTTTATCGCGCCGTTCCCCGCGCCCCTGGGTGGCCGTCCCGGGGTTGTTGCGCAGTTCCTCGCGCCCCTTGGGGTGGGTTCCGTGCGTGTTTGGGTGCGGGGGGTCCGTGGTTGATCGCGCCGTTCCCCGCACCCCTTGGGCCTGCGGTCCTTGGGCCTGCGGTCCTTGGGGCGGTTAGCGGCCGCCGTTCCAGGGGCCGTAGGGGCCGTCGCTGCTGCTGCCGCCGCGGCGGGGGCCGGAGATCTGGCGGACTGCCGGGCGGACGTCGACCATGTACACGATCGTGGCGATGAGGCCGATGATCGGCAGGAACGACAGGATGCCGAAGACCAGGCTCACGATGAAGGCCAGCGCGAGAATCACCAGCCAGAACGTCTTGGTCTGCTTGTCGGCGGCCCGATAGGCATCCTCACGGCGCACTGCCGCGTCCACCAGCGCGAAGCCGCTGAACAGGGTGAAAGCCAGACTCAGCAGGGACATGAACCCCGCGAAACCCTGCATCAGCATGATGTCCACCCTCCGATTCGGCTCGTCCTCACGCGGTCACCGTACCCGCAAGCACGGCTCGACTACCCGAACAACGGACCGGGCGACCCGGAAGTGCCCGGTCCGTCACCCGGGGCCGGCGCTCATTCGGCCGGCGGCGTCGCCTTCTTCGCGGCGGTCTTGCGCGCGGGCGCCTTCTTCGCCGGAGCCTTCTTCGCCGGGGCGGCGGCCTTCGCCTCGGCCGGCTTCTCCTCGGCGGGCTCGGCCGGCGCGGGCTCGTCCTTGACCGCGACGGGCTGGGCCTTCGGCGCGGGCTCCGGCTCGACGGCCACCGCGAGGTCCTCCAGCTCCTCGGCGGCCTCACCGCGCCACGCCCTGACGGTCTGCTCGCCGTGCTCGGCGACCTTCTCGTAGGTCTCACGGGCCTTGACGGCGTACTCCGCGGCCACGCCCACCCCGCGCAGCGCGAGGTCCTGGGCGGACTCGCCCAGCCGCTTCAGATCGGCGTCGAGGGTGCTGCCGAGCTTCTTCAGGTCGCCGTCGAGGGCACCGATGAACTCGGTGACCCGTGCCTGGATGGTCTCCTGTGCCTCACGGGCCTTGGCCTGCGCCTCCTTGGCACGGGCGGCGGCGCGCTCCTGCACGGCCCGGGTGTCGGTGCTGCGCACCGCCTCGATCCGCGCGGGGGCCTCGGACCGCAGCTGCTCGACCAGGCCCGGCACCTTCTTCGCCTGCTGGAGAGCCAGATCGGCGGTGCCGGCGGCGAAGTAGAGCGGGGTCGGGTCGCTGAAGGTCTTGCGCAGGTCGTCGGTGATGGCCATGGTGAGGGTCCTCCCGGATTCGCTTGCTGCTTTCGGCTGAGGGTCTGGTGGGTCCGCAGTCGGCGGCCGGTCCCCTGGTCCGGTCAACCGGCCGTCTGCTGCGGCTCCCCGCCAGCATCGCCCACGGCGTCGACGGGCACATCGGAGTGCTCGCCGGTGGGTCGCTCGGTCGTCGAGGTGCCGTTGCCGTTTTCCTTGCGGAACGACTCGTAGATCTGGAGCAGCGCCTGCTTCTGCCGCTCGTCGAGCGTGGGGTCCGCGAGGATGACGGCCCGCGTCTCCACCTCGTCCCGGTCACGCTCGGCGTCCAGGATCCCGGCGCGGACGTACAGCGTCTCCGCGGAGATCCGCAGCGCCTTGGCGACCTGCTGGAGCACCTCCGCGCTCGGCTTGCGCAGCCCGCGCTCGATCTGGCTCAGATACGGGTTCGACACCCCGGCGGCCTCCGCGAGCTGCCGCAGCGACAGCTGCGCGCTGCGCCGCTGCTCACGCAGGTACTCACCGAGGTTGCCGACATTGAGCGATGCCATGACCCCACTGTGCACCCAACCCGCTAACAATTGCAAGCACGCCGCTTGCAAGAGTTATCCGGCGTGGCGCCCGGAGGCGGGGCGGCGGGGGGCATGGCTGTCCTGTCTCTGCGATGTGTAGGCAGTCCCGCTCTTCTGTAGGCATGTACGGCTGGGTCCCGGTCATGTGTAGGCAAGTTCCGGAGGGTTCCGGTCTTGTGTAGGTACGGCAATCGCCGCGCTTCTACGGTCGAAGTAGCTGGTCAGCGTCGTACCGGAGGCCCGGATGGATGTGCGCGAGGTGTCGGCGAAGGACGTCGAGCTGGAGTACGTCAGCGCGACCGGTATCCGTCAGCGGGGGTCGTTGGGGCGCCTGTGGTCGGTCCGGTTCGAGTCGGTAAGGCCCGAGCGCCGATTCCCAGCTTTCCGAGGTCAGGGCAACTGGTGCGGCTGGTACTGGTCGGCGACCTGCGGCGGGCATGTGGGATACGAGTCGTGGCTGGAGCGCGACCACTTGATGCTGCTCGACTTCGATCCGTTGGTGACGGGCATGGCCTCGCAGCCGTTCCGGCTGTCGTGGACCGGGCCGGACGGGAAGCGGGTACGGCATACGCCGGACTTCTTCGTCCGCCGCGCCGACGGCACGGGGTTGGTGGTGGACGTGCGTCCGGACGAGCGGATCAGGCCGGATGACGCGGAGAAGTTCGCCGTGACGGCGGCGGCCTGCCGGTCGGTGGGCTGGGAATTCACGCGGGTGGGGACCCCGGACGCGGTGCTGATGGCGAACGTGCGGTGGCTGGCCGACTACCGGCATCCGCGAGTACACCGCCCGGATGTCGCCGCCCGCCTGACGAAGGCGTTCACCGATGGCGGCGGGCTGCTGGCCGGGGCCCTGACCACGGGTGACCAGATCGCGGTGCTTCCGGTGCTGTTCCACCTGCTCTGGCGCCGGGTCCTGACCGTGGATCTGGAGGCCGGGCTGTTGTCGGCGGACTCGCGGGTCCGGCTCGGCATGGTGCGGGAAGGAGGCGGGGATGCCGTCGCGTCCACGGTTGTTGCGAGCGGGTGACCTGGTCCGGTTCGACGGACGGCTGCACACGGTGGCCGCGCTGGAGGGGACAGCGGTCCGGCTGGTCGACGAGGCACAGTCGGCGAGCGTGGTGATGCTGGCCCATCTGCTGTCCTCTGTCGGCTTCGAGGTGGTCACCCCCGCCTCGGTGCGGACTGTCGTCCCGGCGGCCGGCGTGCTGGAGGGGCTTCCGGCCAAGGCGGTCGAGAGGGCCGAGTGGTGGCAGCGGCACCTGGTGGAGATGCTCACGGGCCGCGCGCTGGATGATCCGCAGAGCCCGGTGCGAGCCGAGTACGACCCGGCGGTGATGTCGCTGCGGCAGCGGGAACTGGCCAAGGCCGCAGAGCTGGCCGGGGCCGGGCACACGACGTCACTGGCGCTGATCCAGAGGATGCGGCGCCGTTTCGAGGACGAGGGGGTGCTGGGGTTGGTCGACCCGCGACTGCGGGCCGTCTCGGACGGCACGGGCCGCGCCGACCAGCGGGTGGTCGAGGCTCTGCGCAGGGTCGTGGAGGATCAGACGGGCCGGTCCACGGTCTCCGCGCAGGTGCTACGGCGCCGGATGGAACGCCTCCTGGAGGCCGAACACGGGCCCGGAGTCGTGCCGTTGCCGTCGCGCACTGCGTTCTACCGGCTGCTGAAAGCGGTCAGTTCGGGCCGCCACACACTGGGCTCGGCCCCCACCCGTCGTTCGCTGGCCAAGCAGCCGGACGGCATGTTCGGCCAGCTCACTGCCGCCCGGCCGGGCGAGGTCATGGAGATCGACTCGACGCCACTGGACGTGCTGGTCGTTCACGACGACGGCACGGTCGACACCGTCGAACTGACCGGAATCGTGGACATCGCGACCCGCACGCTGGCCGCGGCGGTGCTGCGGCCGTCAACGAAGGCGGTGGACGCCGCGCTGCTGCTGGCGCGGGCGATGACGCCGGAGCCGATGCGGCCGGGCTGGGCGGACGCTTTGCGGATGTCCCGTTCGGTGCTGCCGCACGCGTCGCTCATGGCGCTGGACGAGCGGCTGGCCCAGGCGGCGGCGATTCCGGTGATCACTCCGGAGACGATCGTCTGCGACCGCGGCAAGGCATACATCTCCGACACCTTCCGCTCCGCCTGCCAGGCACTGGGCATCTCCTTCCAGCCCGCCCACCCCGACACCCCGACCGACAAACCGCACATCGAGACAACGCTGGGCTCGGTGGCCACGATGTTCGTCCAGCACCTTCCCGGCCACAAGGGACGCAGCACCGAACACCGCGGCACCGATCCGGCCAAGGAGGCCGTCTGGACGATCCACCAGCTTCAGGAACTGCTGCAGGAATGGATCGTGCACTGGCAGATGCGGCCGCACGACGGACTGCGCGACCCACTGATGCCCGGCAAGGCGCTGACTCCGAACGAGAAGTACGCCGCCCTGGTCGCGGCGGCCGGGCACGTCCCGGTCTCGCTCAGCCCGGACGAGTACATCGAGCTGCTGCCCCGCTGCCGGCGGAGGATCAACTCCTACGGCATCCGCCTGGGCCACCGCACCTACGACAGCGCGGAGTTGAACCCGTTCCGCCGCGAGCCGTCCGGCGCTGGCCCGGACGGGCGGAGCTGGGAAGTCCACTACGACCCCTACGACATCTCCCGCATCTGGGTGCGCAACCACCGCGAGGGCGGCTGGATCACCGCCATCTGGCGGCATCTTCGCACTGCCCCGATGCCGATGGGCGAACTCGCCTGGGACCACGCCCGGCGCATCCTGGCCCAGCGCGGCACCGACCCGGCGACCGAGGACGAGATCGCCCAGGCCGCCGTCGCCCTGCTGGACCGCGCCGCCGACGGCCCGGAGGACAAACCCGCGAAACCGTCCCGCGCGTCGCGCCGCAGCGACCGGAACCGCAAGGTCGCCGCCCGGACCCGGGCCACCGCCGAACCCTCCTGGCCCCGGCCGGACGAGCCGGCAGACGAGCCCGCTGCCGAACCGGTGGAGACGGACGAGGACGAACTCGCCGACGTGATCCCGCTGGAGATCTTCGACGCACGCAAGGAGGCTGAGCGGTGGTGGTGAACACGTCGGACCCCGATAGCGGGGAAGTACCTGAGCCCGGCGAGGACCGCACGGACCCGTCCACTCGGCTGGAAGGCTGGCGCCAGTTCGTCGAAGAAGACCCGGCCGTCTTCGACCTGCTGCCCGAGCAGCAGTGGCAGGCGCTGAGCCCGCCGATGCGGGACGCCTACGACGAGGCCCGCATCGCCTATCACTCCGAACTCCAGGTCGTGCGCACGTCCACGGTCAAGGACATCGCCCACCAAGGGCGGCTGCTGACCCTGCTCAACCAGCGCGAGCACGGCGCCCGCCGCGGACTCATCGTCTCCGGGGAATGGACCACCGGGAAGACCACCGCGCTCAAGCAGCTCGGCCGCCTGCACGAACTTCGCGTCCGGCAGCGTTACCCGGGAAGCGATCGCATCCCGGTCGTCTACATCACCGCCCCGCCCAAAGGCTCCCCTCGCAAACTCGCCATGGAATTCGCCCGGTTCCTCGGCCTGCCTGTGATCGGCCCGAGGCACAACACCATCGACGTCACCAGTGCCGTCTGCCAGGTCCTCATCGAGGCCCGCACGGACCTGGTCCTAGTGGACGAGATCCACCTGCTCAACCACGCCACCATCGCTGGCGAGGACCTCTCCGACCACCTCAAATACTTCACCGAGCACCTGCCCGCGACGTTCGTCTATGCCGGAATCAACGTTGAACAGTCCGGTCTGTTCACCGGCATCCGCGGCAAGCAGCTCGCTGGCCGCTGCATCCTCGTCCGCACCGGGCCCTTCCCCCTCAACACCGAGTGGCGGTCCCTGATCGCCTCCATGGAGAACACCCTCCGCCTCCACCGGCACGAGCCGACCACCTTGGTGACGATGGCGAAGTACCTCCATCAGCGCACCGGCGGCATGATCGGAAGTCTCTCCCACCTCGTCCGGGCCGCGGCCATCTCCGCGATCCTTGACCAGAGCGAACGCATCACGCGGGCCACGGTCAAGAACATCCGCATCGACCACAGCAGCGAATCCTCCTGCCACGGCCGACCCTCGCCCCTGCCCCGCACGGGATGAACATGTTTCACCCTGCCCTGATCCGTCCCCTGCCCATCCCGCTGCCGCCGTTTCCCGGCGAGTGCGAATCGTCCTACTGGACCCGGCTGGCCCAAGCCAACCATGTTCCTCTGGCCCGGCTGCGAGCCCCGTCGCGCTGGCTGGAATCCCGCCTGACCAGCGTCGATGCCCTCTGCATCCTCAGCAGTCAGTCCCGCCAGCACCTGAGCCGCACAATCTCCGACCTCTACACCGAAGGTCTGCCCCCAGCACCGCCCGCCGTCCCGGACGATCATGTTCTTCGCTGGGCATGCCGTCGCTGCGTCGTCGCGCGCACTGGCTGGAATCTCCCCGCCCAGGTCTGGGCTTCCATCCACGACAACGTCTGTCTTCGCCACAACCTCTGGATCGGCAAGGACGTCTTCGCCCCCGACCAACAGCTCGACCTGACCCGCACCCCTGACGTCATCCGCGCTCAACGCCGCTACTGGCGGCTCCGCCGGCGCTTCGGCCCGACCGTCACGGGCATCTGCCTGGACGCCACCGGCAAGCTCTGGAGCGGTCTGGCCCACCGCCACTACCGGCTCAACCGCCGGGTCGAACTCCTCCACGACCTGGTCCGAGTAAAGGGACCGACGGTCGAACCGGACAAGACGGCCCCCTGGCGGATCGCAGCTGGATATCCCGAACACATCACATTGATCAGCTTGTTCGCATCCGTCCACTGGAGACAGTCCATCCTCAGCGAAGATCTCCTCGCCGCCACACATGCCCTCGCCGAATTCCACCGCCGCTTCCCGTTGCAGACGCCCCTGCGGGGCACCAGCCGCACGTGGCTCAGCACCACCATCGAGGCCACAGCCAGGCAGATCGAAGGCCTCCTGAACCCTTCAAGAGGCGCAACCGCGTCCACTGCCCGGTGAGGCATCGATGCCCACCGACGGTCGGCGTCCTTGACTGATCACTCAGCCGACGAGCGAGTGGGAGACCATCTGACCGAGCCGGAGCAGGACTCTGGTTGACCTTCACCTTGGGGGAGGCCACAGCATCGGTGAGGCCGGGCGACATGCTCGGCATGAGGAGGAGAGCGGGTATGGGGTTGCTGACTATCGGGACGTTCGCGAAGGCATCCCGACTGTCACCGAAGGCGCTGCGTCTCTACGACGAGCTCGGTCTGCTAACTCCCGCTCGCGTCGACCCGGTGACCGGCTACCGTCTCTACGCCCCGGAACAGCTGGAGCAAGCCCGGCTGGTCGCCTGGCTCCGGCGCCTGGGGATGCCCCTGGCCCGCATCCAGCACGTCTGCACGCTGGAGGCAGGCCCGGCAGCCCGGGAGGTCCGCGCGTTCTGGGCCCAGGTCGAGGCCGACACCGCCGCGCGGCGAGACCTCGCTTCCTTCCTCATCGGCCATCTGTCCTGGAAGGACCCCGCTATGTCTTCGACCGCTAAGCCCCTGGGAATCCGTTACGCCGCTCTTTCCGACACGGGCCTTGTCCGTGAGAGCAACCAGGACACCGCCTACGCAGGGTCCCGCCTGCTCGCAGTCGCCGACGGCTTCGGCAGCGGAGGAGCCCCCGCAAGTGCCGCCGCCGTCGACGCGCTCAAGCGCCTCGAAACCGACAGCATCCCGGCAGGCGATCTCCTCAACCTCCTCGAGGACGCCATCGAACAGGCCAAACAGGCCGTCAACGGCGTCGCCGGACCCGCCTCATCGCCCGAAGAGGCCGGCACCACACTCACCGCGATGCTCTGGACCGGCTCACAGCTGGCCCTCGTCCACATCGGCGACTCCCGCGTCTACCTCCTGCGCGACGGAGAGCTGTTCCAGATCACCCACGACCACACCATGGTCCAGTCGATGGTCGACGAAGGACGCCTCAGCCCGGAAGAAGCCGCCTCCCACCCCCAGCGATCACTGCTGATACGCGCTCTGGGCCAAGGAGCCGATGGCACCCCCGACATGCGCCTGCACGACGCCCAGCAGGGAGACCGCTACCTGCTCTGTTCCGACGGCCTCTCCACCGTCGTGCCGATCGAAGAGATCCACCAGGTGCTCTCCGAGATCAGTGAGCCCGAGCAGGCGGTCCGCGAACTCATCGCCCTCGCCAACGGCTCCGGCGGCCCCGACAACGTCAGCTGCGTGGTCGCCGACGTCATGGAGCTACAGCAATAGGAGCGAGCGGCATGCACTTCGAGTTGCACCAGATCCGCTCTCATGAACTCATCCGCGAGGCGGACGAATACCGACTCGCCCAACAAGTCAGGAAAGCCAAATCGGCTCCCCGATCCATGCCGGCCAGCACATGGCGACCGACTCCACGGCGCCTGCTGGCTTGGCTCCGCGGGTGAACCATCCTGCTGCCTACGGTTGAGCGGGACACCGACCGCCAACCTGTCCCACTCAACCGTAGACACCGCAGGTCAGCGCCTCCCCCTGCCCACAGATATCTGGGACAGGACAGCCGTGTCCGTTCCCTGCCTATCTGCGGTTTCCCGCCGAGTCTGCAGAGTGAAGTGAACGGGTCCCGGACGACCTGCGCAGCGAGTTGCTTCACCGTCCCGCGAGGAGGATCGGACCAGTGGCGGTGCCGTACTGTCCCATGAAGCCGTGGGCGAGCTGTTGGTGCTGGTGCTCTGGCGCTTGGCAGTCAGGATGGCTGGACCTGGTCGAAGAGTGCGAGAGCTTCGGCGGGGTCCGGGCTCACGAGGCGTTCCAGACCGGCCGTCGTGATCTTCGCCCACCTGCCGGCCCGTGCCCACATCTGTTCCTCGAAGGCGCGGACGGTCTCGTCCAGATTTTCAGGGCCGGTGGCGATGGACTCGGCGAGTTCGGCGCCTTCCAGCATCGCGAGGTTCGCGCCCGCCCCCAATGGGGGCATCAGATGGGCGGCGTCGCCCAGTAGCGTCACCCCGATGACGTGGGCCCAGGTGTGGGACACGGGCAGTACGTAAAGCGGGCGGTGGACGAAAGCGGTGCCGTGGCGGAGGAGGTCGAGGACGGGAGGGGCCCAGCCGTCGAACAGAGCCAGCAGGCTCGATCGCACAGCCTCGACGTCGGCCAGGTCCAGGTTCGTGTGCCAGTCCAGCGGCGCGCGGAACTGGGCGTACACCTTGACGTGGCCGCCGCTGTTGCGCTGGGCGACGAGAGCTCGGTTCACGCCGTACACAGCCACGGAACCGTCGCCGATCAGCCGGGCGAGGTCAGGGTGGCGGGTGTCGACGTCGTCGAGGGAGGTCTCGACATAGGTGACGCCGGCGTAGTGCGGTGTCGCCGACGAGACCGCCGGACGGATCCGGGACCAGGCGCCGTCCGCACCGACCACGAGGTCGAACGTCTCCTGCCGCCCGTCCGCGAAGTGGACCAGTGCGCCATCCCGGGTCCCCGGCACCACCTGCGTCACGCCCCGACCCCACTGCACGTCGAGAGGGCCGAGCAGCAGGTCACGGAGTTGCCCGCGGTCGATCTCGGGATTGGCCCGGTCATCTGGACGGGGTTGCCAGTCGCGCAGGACGGTCCCGTCCGTGTCCAGGATGCGCATGGCCTGCCCCTCGGGACGGGACAGCGCCTGGAACTCCGCCAGCAGCCCCGCCTTGTCCAGCGCGAGCTGGCCCAGCCCTTCGTGCAGGTCCAGGATGCCGCCCGGGGGGCGGGCGTCCCGGGCGGGATCGCGTTCGAGGACGGTGACCGGGTGACCATGACGGTGCAGGACACGGGCGAAGGTAAGGCCGGCAGGACCGCTCCCGACCACTGCGATGCGATGTCTCATATCGATACACCGTATTGCTCGTTTACGGTGTATCGCAACGGTACGGTGTGGGCATGACTGTCTGGGACCGGCCGGAACCGCCGACTCGCCCCGTGCCGCTCGACCGGGGGCGGATTGTCGCCGCCGCCATCGCACTGGCCGACGAGGGCGGGCTGGAGGCGGTGTCGATGCGCAAGGTCGCGGCCCGCCTGGACGCCGGCCCGATGCGGCTGTACAGACACATCTCCACCAAGGAGGAGCTGTTCGACCTCATGGTGGACGAGGTCCAGGCCGAGATTCTCCCCGAGGAACAGCCCGGTGACTGGCGGGAGGCACTGTGTATCCTCGCCCATCGCACCAGGCAGGCCGCTCTCCGTCACGAATGGCTGGCCGACCTGCTCGGCGGTCGCCCGACCCTGGGTCCGAACGGCCTCGCCGTGACCGAGGCCACGCTGGCCGCCTTTGACGGCCTCGCCGACGTCGACACCGTCATGCGCGCCGTGGAGACTGTCAGCGCCTACTTCATTGGCGCGATCAGGCGCGAGATCGCGAACCTGCGGGCCGAGCGCGCCACGGGCCTGTCCAAGCACGACTGGCAGCGCGCCCACGGCCCGCATGTGACGAGAATGCTGGCCACCGGCCGCTTCCCGGCGTTGGCCAAGGCCGTGTACGACGGCACGGACGTGGACGCCGAGACATCCTTCGCAACCGGCCTGGACTGGGTCCTCGACGCCGTGGCCGCCAAACTGACCCGGCCGCCGGCGTGACGCTCAGCTCTTGCCGAATGTGAAGCCCCGGTCCGGCTCCTGCCACTTCCTCTGCCACCGGTCCACGGAGAAGTCTTCGGCTGGTATCTGCACCGCCTCGCCGCCGCCAACCAAGTGACGGCGGGCCAACTGGCGAAAACTCTGACGCCGTGCAAAATCGCGCAGGTCAGCAAGCGGACGGACACACTGTGGCGCTGGACTCCGATGGTTCTGCCACGGCTGGCTATCCTGACGGGTCTTACGCCCGAGACCCTCCGGATGCCGCTCCTGGCTGCTGAACAAGAACCAGCCTCATCTGCTCTCACGCTGGAATGACCGCCTCGCCCAGCTCCCTCCCAAGGAAGCCATCTACGGGAACATCATCAGGCGACGCGTCGACGAGCGGGAGTACATCGCCACCTACCCAGAGTTCGTCACGCTCCTCGGCATGGTGGCCGACCCTGCTTGGCGGGCCCTACGGGCGCCTCGCCGATGGGCGAACCTCAGACAGCACCGGCGCACCATCAACGCCGTCTACACAGAGGCTGAGCAGCGGCTGAACGTCCCCACGCTTCGCGAGAAGCTCCGATCCCACGCCTTCTCCAACGACGCCCTCTTTCGCTGGACCGACTCCCTGGAACGATCACTGATGCTGGTGACGACGCCGGACGACTACGACGCCCTACAGGATGAGTCCCACTAAAACTGAAAGACTCCAGGTCACAGCCCCACTGTCCGACAGAACAAATGGGACTACCCCAGCTGTCCTCACAAGTAGGCTCACCACCGTTCAGATCCACTGGACCGCGCGGCATCGGAACCGTCCCAGCAGAACTGAAAAGACCCAGCTCAGAGGCACCTCATCCATTCAGATCTTCTGGGAACGGACAGTGGCGCCCGGAGGCGGGGCGGCCGCCGTGGGGCCGGAACTTTCGGCCGGGCGGTGGCGGACTACGCCCGATAGCGGTCCTCCGCCTCCCGCGCCGCCTTCTCCAGGCGCTCCCGGTACCCCTCCCACCACCGCGGGTCGTCCGAGGGCACGCTGGTGTTGGTCTCGTTCATGCCGACCGCGCCGTCGATCAGTTCGCGCAGGATGTCGGCGTGTCCGGCGTGCCGCTGCGTGTCGGCGACGACCCGGGTCACGGCGTGGTGCAGCGTCACCTCGTCCCGGCCGTCGGGCCACCACGGCACCCGGCCCACGGTGTCCAGCGGCAGCGCGTCGATCGTCGCGTCCGCGTGCGCCCAGGCACGGCGGTACAGGCTCACGACATCCTCGCGCGACTCCTCCGGCGTGGCCCACATGTCCGCGTTGGCCTCGGCGTCCTCCCCCGTCCAGGGCAGGCTCTCGCCCGACGGCCGGCCGAACGTGTCGCCGAGGTAGCCGAGTTCCACCGAGGCCACGTGCTTGACCAGGCCCAGGATGTTCGTGCCGGTCGGCGTCATGGGGCGGCGGGCGTCGTACTCGGACAGGCCCTCCAGCTTCCACAGCAGGGCGTCGCGGGCGGACTGGAGGTAGAAGCGGAGAGCGACCTTGGGGTCGGGGTCAGCGGGATTCATGAGGCCAGTATTGCCGGGCGGGCGCCGCGTACCCACTTTTTTGTGGGTACTTGGCAGCCTCCGCCCGGCGCGCGAGGCTGGTCGCAGGTGATCAGGAGGCCGTGGCCGCGAGTCGCTCCAGGCGGCGGTGGCCCCAGTCGGAGAGGGGGGCGAGGACCTCGGAGAGTTCACGGCCGAAGGCGGTCAGCGAGTACACCGTCTTCAGCGGCAGGACGTCGTACACCTCGCGGTGCACCAGACCGTCCTCCTCCATCTCGCGCAGTGCCTGAGTCAGCACCTTCTCGCTGAGGCCCGGGAGCCGCCGGCGCAGTTCGCCGGGGCGCTGCGGGCCGGATTCCAGCAGCCACAGCAGCGTGGTCTTCCACTTGCCGTCGATCACCGCGATCGCGGCGGTCACTCCGCAGACGTTCGTGTCTTGCGCGCGGCTGCGACGGGTCATCCTCGCCCCTTTTCCGATGAGTTGTTCGCCTGTTTCTGTCAATTGTGCCGTTTTTCAAGGGAGTTGCATCATGTCCGAGTACGACGACCGGTCCGCCGTCACCGTCATCGGCCTGGGTCCGATGGGGCGGGCGCTGGCCGGGGCGTTCCTGGACGCCGGGTTGCGTACGACCGTCTGGAACCGTACGCCCGGCAGGGACACCGAGCTGGTCGCCCGCGGGGCGGCCCCGGCGGCTTCGGTGCGTGCGGCCGTGGAGGCGAGCGCGGTGGTCGTGGTCTGCCTGGTGAACTACGACGCCGTGGACGCGGTGCTGCGGTCGCAGGACGTCGCCCCGGCACTCAAGGGCCGCACGGTCGTCAACCTCAGCGCCGACACCGCCGCGCGGGCGAGGGAGCTGGGCGCCTGGGCCGCGGACCGCGGGGCCGGGTATCTCGACGGGGCGATCATGACCCCGGCGCCGAGCATCGGGACGGCCGACGCGGTGTTCCTGCTCAGCGGACCGGTCGCGCTGTACGAGTCCGTGCGGGAGCTGCTGGGCGCGCTCGGCGGCACGCACACGCACGTCGGGGAGGAGATCGGCCGCGCCGCGGCGTACGACCTCGCGCTGCTGGACGTCTTCTGGACGGCGATGTCCGGGTACGCCCACGCCCTCGCGATGGCCGGCGTGGAGGGGATCTCCCCCCGGGAGCTGGCCCCCTTCGCCCAGGGGATCGCGGCGGTCCTGCCGCCCTTGTTCGAGGAGATGGCCGGGGACGTGGAGGACGGCACGTACTCCGGCCGTATCAACCCGATCACCTCGGCGGTGTCGACGATGTCCCACATCGTGCACGCCTCGGAGGCGCACGGCATCGACGCGAGCGTGATGCGCGCGACGGAGGGCCTGGCGCGCCGGGTCATCGGTCTCGGTCATGGGGAGGACGGCTTCCTGCGGGTGACCGAGCTGCTCGCCGCGTCCGCTCGAAAAGCCCTTGCCGGGCCTGTCGGGCGCGGATAGCGTCGCCGGTATGACTGCCGGGTCGGCCGTGTGCCGTGAGCGAGTTGGGTGCCCGGCCTCTGAGTGAGGCCGCCGGGGCGGGCCAGGGGCCCGCCGGCTCTGTTTCTCATCAGGACGTTCGAGGACGAGACGTGAGAGACGGAGAAGACGAAAACGCATGCCCAACGAGTTCAACGAGTTCAATCAGCGTGTCATCGAGGAGTTCCGGGCCAACAACGGGCGGGTCGGCGGCCCCTTCGAGGGCGGGCGGCTCCTGCTGCTGACCACCGAGGGCGCCCGCAGCCGACGGCCGCACACCACGCCCGTCGGCTACCTCCCCGACGGGGCCGAACGTGTCCTGGTGATCGCCTCGGCGGGCGGCTCGCCGAGGAATCCCGCCTGGTACCACAATCTGCTCGCGCACCCGGAAGTGACCGTGGAGAGCGGCGCCTTCACCTACCGGGCGCGGGCCGTGCCCCTCACCGGCGAGGAGCGCGAACTCGCCTTCGCGCGGGCTGTGGAGGCCGATCCGGGGTGGGCGGAGTACCAGAGGAAGACTCAGCGGGTGATCCCCGTGGTCGCCCTGTACGAGATCGCGGGCGACGGGCCGCCGAACATCAACGCCGGGTCGCTCGCCGAGGCCATCAAGGTCGTCCATGACGCCTTCCGTCGTGAACTCGGCCTGCTGAGGCAGGAGATGGCCCGGCAGGGACCCCTGCTCGGCGCCCAGCTCCGGGTCAACTGCCTGACCTTCTGCCACGGGCTGCACAACCACCACACGGGCGAGGACCTGGCCCTCTTCCCGATGGTCGCGGCCCGCAATCCCGAGGCGCAGGCCGCGCTGGCCCGGCTCGGGGAGGAGCACGAGCGCATCACCGCGCTGATCGATGAGTTGCGGGCCGCAGTGGGGACCGGCGACACGGAGGTCGCGCGCGCCGAGGTGGAACGGCTGACGGCCGAGCTGGAGACCCATCTCACCTACGAGGAGGAGCAGTTGATCCCCCTGCTCGGTCCCTAGGATCTGTCGACGGGTCCGGGACGGGTCCCAGGGTCCGTCCGACGAGTCCGGGACGGGTCCCGGCGTCCGTCGTCCGACGAGTCCGGGACAGGTCCCGGCGTCCGTCCGCCAAGTCGGGATGGTCGCTAGCGTCCGTCCGACGGGTCCGGGAACGGCAGCGGCCGCGCGTGCACCACGTCCAGTCGTGACACGGCCCGGGTCAGCACGACGTACAGCCGGTGCAGGCCGCGGTCCTCCGACTCGGCGATCGTGGCCGGCTCGACCGCGACGACATGGTCGTACTCCAGGCCCTTGACCAGGCTCGCGGGTGCCAGGGTGAGGCGGGCGCCCGGCCGGGCGTCGGGGGCGGCGGGCGTAAGGCCGGCCGCCTCCAGGGCCGTGCGCAGCGCGGGGACGTCCCGGTCGGCGGCCACGACTCCGACCGAGCCCTCGTGGGCGAGGGCCTCCCGTACGGCCGTCACCACCTGCTCCGGCAGGCCGGCGGCGGCCGTGGGGCGCAGGCGCAGTTCGCCGTCGGGGCGCAGGGAGCGGGCCGCGGGGACGTCCACGTCCAGGCGTTCGAGGAGGGTGTTGGCCAGGTCCACGACCTGCGCGGGCACCCGGAAGCCGGTGGTCAGGGGGACGACGGCCGCGTCCGGCTTGCCCAGGTGGGCCAGTTGGCCGGGCCAGGAGCGGGCGGCCCAGGGGGTGGTGCCCTGGGCCAGGTCGCCGAGGACGGTCAGCGAGCCGAAGGCCGCGCGGCGGGCGATGGCCCGGCACTCCATCGGGGACAGGTCCTGCGCCTCGTCGACGACGACATGGCCGTTCCCCGGGGGGTGTTCGAGGAGTCCCGCGAGTTCGTCGAGGAGGACCAGGTCGGCGGACGACCAGCGCGCCGACTTCCATGAGCGGGGCGGCTTCGGCCACAGCAGGGCCTTCCGCTCGTCCGCGTCGAGCAGGCCGTGCGCGGCGGCGGACAGGGTGTCCGGGTCCGTGAGCAGGGCCGCGAGCACCTCCTCCGGACGGACCCGGGGCCACATCGCGTCGAGGTGCGGGCGTACGGCCCGTTCGACGCCGCGGACCCAGGTCGCCGGGCGGGGGCCCGCGCGGCGCTCGGCCTGGACCTGGAGGGCGCGGACGATCCGGGTGCGGACGCGTTCGCGGCCGGTGTCGTAGGGCGGCTCCTCGGCCCGGACGCCGGCCACGATCGCGCGCAGCCCGTCCGCGTCGAGGCGCCAGCGGCTGGACTCCTCGCGCAGGACGAGCGGGACGGCCGCCTCCGGGGTGACGTGCGCGTACAGGGCCCGGCGCAGCACCTCGGCCAGGCGCGGGTCGTGCTTGACCGCGGCCGTGCGCGCGGAGTCCTCGGCGCGCACCGGATGGCGGGCGATCTCCTCCAGGAGCGTGGCCTGGCGTACGCCGGTCTCGCCGAGGGAGGGCAGCACCTCGGCGATGTAGGACAGGAAGGCGCGGTTGGGGCCGAGGATCAACAGACCGCCCCGGTGGACGCGCTGGGGGTGGGTGTAGAGGAGGTAGGCCGCGCGGTGCAGGCCGACGGCGGTCTTGCCGGTGCCGGGGGCGCCCTGCACGCACACGGAGGTGGCGAGCGAGGCGCGCACGAGGTCGTCCTGCTCGGGCTGGATGGTCGCGGCGATGTCGCGCATCGGGCCGACGCGGGGGCGTTCGATCTCCCGGGCCACGAGGTCGCTCGTGCGGTCCTCGCCTGCGCCGAGGTGCTCGTCCTCCAGGCCGGTCAGGTCGGCCGAGTCCCCGCTGCTGCCGGGGGCCCAGCCGAAGCGGCGGCGGACGGCCACACCCAGCGGGTCGCGGGCACCGGCCTGGTAGAAGGCGCGGGAGACGGGGGCGCGCCAGTCGACGACCAGGGGCGGGGCGGCCGGGTGCTCGCTGATCCTGAGGCGGCCCAGGTGGTAGCGCTGGCCGCTGTGGTCGCCCGCGTCCGGGCCGAAGTCCAGCCGGCCGAAGAACAGCGGGCCCTCGGGCAGTTCCCGCAGCGCCTTGGCCCGGCTGCGCAGCCGGCGGCCGAGGACCTCCGCGTCGGCGCCGGAGGCGGAGACGTCCTCGCCGGTCACGACCTGTTCGCCGGCGCCCTCGACCATGGCGGCGAGCGCGGCGCGGCAGGCGTCGTGGTGGGCGCGTTCGTGCAGCAGGGCGTGGGTGAGGTCGGCTGAGGTCATGACCGCAGCGTACACAGATTTCGTTACTCGGTTACATTTTTTACCCGGTCACACCCGGTCGCGCCCGGTCACACCATGGTCGTCCCGCAGTCTGAGCCCCGGCAGCCCCCGCTCCAGCCGTCCGAACGCCCGCTCGGCCGCCGCGACCGCCTCCGGCAGCAGGTCCGCCGCCCGTGCCCCGTCGGCGATCCGCCGCCAGTTGTCCAGGGCCAGGACGCGCTGTACGGCGATGATCTGCCCGGCCGCGAGCCGGGCGTCCAGGTCGCCGCCGAGCGCCTCGGCGAGCACGGCCTCGGAGCGTTCGAGATGGCCGTACGCGCGGGCGACCAGGGACGGGGTGCCGTAGAGGAGGCGGTGGAAGGCCAGCACCTGGGGGTGGTCGCTCAGCCCGGTGACGGGGTCGAAGCGGGTGAGGCAGTCGAGGAAGTGCCGGCGCAGCGCGGCGAGCGGGGCGGCCGGCTCGGAGGCGGCCACCCGGGCCGCCTCGCCCTCGTGGTCGGCGATCCGGTGCAGGACCAGGTCCTCCTTGGCCGGGAAGTACCGGAACAGCGTCGGCTTGGAGATCTGCGCGGCTGCGGCCACCTCGGCGACCGGCACGGCGTCGAAGCCCTTCTCCAGGAACAGCCGTACCGCGATGTCCGACACCTCTTGGTACAACCGCTGCTTCTTGCGCTCGCGCAGCCCCATCTCCGCCATGCCGGAAAGCCTACGCACCCGGACACGGGGTTGACCTCAACTCCGCTTGAGGTCGAAGACTGCGGGCACGGCAGTCGATCACCCCTGGGGGAAGCATGCGCGCGGTGCACGTGACGGAGTTCGGCGGACCGGAGGTCCTGGTCCCGGCACAGGTGCCGGACCCGGTGCCCGGACCGGGCGAGGTGCTCATCGAGGTCGCCTACGCCGACACGATCTACCTGGAGACCCAGCTGCGTTCCGGCTGGGGCCTGGACTACTTCCCGGTCCGGCCGCCCTACGTCCCCGGCGGCGGGGTCTCCGGTGTGGTGCGGGCGCTGGGCGCGGGCGTCGAGGAGACCTGGCTGGGGCGGCGGGTCACCGCGTTCGTCACGGGCAGCTACGCCGAACTGGCGGTGGCGGCGGCCGACGCGCTGACCGTCGTACCGGAGGATCTCGACCTCCTTCCGGCGGCCGCGCTGGTCCACGACGGAGTGACCGCCGGCGGCCTGACGGAGCGGGTCGGTGTCGGGCCCGGGGACCGGGTCCTGATCCTCGGCGCGTCCGGCGGCATGGGCACGCTTATGGTCCAGCTGACCCGCGCCCGGGGTGCCCACGTGGTGGCACTGGCCCGCGGGGAGGCCAAGTCGGACCTGGTGCGGGAGCTGGGCGCGCACGCGGTGGTGGACCCGAGCGCGGCCGACTGGCCGGACCGGGCCCGGCAGGCCCTCGGCGGCGCGGCGGACGTCGTCCTCGACGGCGTCGGCGGCGGACTCGGCCTCAGCGCCTTCGCCCTCACCGCCGACGGCGGCCGCTTCTCCGCCCACGGCGCCCCCTCGGGCGGCTTCGCCCCCGTCGACCCCGACGAGGCCAAGCGCCGCGACATCACCCTCTTCGGCATCCAGGACGTCCAGTTCTCCCCCACCGACCTGCGCCGCCTCACCTCCACGGCCTTCACGGAGGCGGTCGCGCGCCGCCTGCGGCCGGTGATCGGCGAGGTCTTCCCGCTGGCCCGGGCCGACCTGGCCCATGCGGCGATCGAGGGGCGGAAGCTGGTGGGGAAGGTGGTGCTGGAGGTCTAGGGGCTGTCGCCCTCAGGCCAGGGCACGGGCCAGATACGGGTTGGCCGCGCGGCGCATGGGCAGACCCAGCGACGCGCTGGCCGCCGCCAGGGTCATGGCGTACGAGTCGACGGCGCGGCGCACGTTGGGGGCGTCGAGACCGGCTCCCGTCACCAGGCGGTCGAGGTCGATGTAGGCCGAGCGGACGATCTCGATCCAGCGGTAGACGCGCCAGTCGCGGCGCCAGTCGACCGTGGAGGCAGCGGGCAGCCGGGACTCCCAGCGGCGGAACATCCGGTCCCGGATCTCGGGGCGGGTCGGTGTCAGGTGCATATGGCGCACCAGGTCGTACAGGGGGTCGCCGACCACGGCCATCTCCCAGTCGATGAGGGTGAGCGCCGTCCGGTCGTCGCGACGGACCAGGTTCCACGGGTTGAGGTCGCCGTGCAGCAGGGCGGGTGCGCGGACGCTGAGGCGGTGCCGGCCGAGGATCTCCGCGAGCCGGGCGGCCTCGGGCAGGCCCAGGAAGCGGGCCAGCTGCTGGGACTCCTTGGGCAGGTCGCGGACCAGCTCGACCAGCTGTCCGCTCAGCCACTCGTAGAACCGGCCCTCCCCGGCGGCCGGGTCCAGCTGCCGGTAGCCCACCCCGGTCAGCTCGCCCAACTGGTCGACGAGCAGGTCGGCCTCGTGCGGCAGCAGACCGTGCACCGGGTGGCTGGGCGGCTGGTCGATGTCGGGCGGGCCCTCGTAGGTGTGGATGGTGAACTGGTCCGTCCGATTGCTTCTGCCCATGGCCAGCACGCGCGGCGCGGCCACGCGCGCCCCCGAGGACTCGATCGCCCGCAGCACGGCGTGCTCGCTGAGAAAGCTGCGTTCGCGGCGCGCCGCGTTGGCCACCTTGCGGCGGACGACGACGGGGAAGTCGGTGTCCGGCACCCACACCACGGAGTTCAGATGCACGGTCCCCTTGAACACGCGGTTGGCCGGTGCCGCGCCCTCGGCCACCAGCGCCCGGTCCACCGCGGAGAGCGGGAAGTCGGGCCGTACCGGGACGCGCTTGTCCCTGGACCACGAGATGTGATGGGCGTTCAGCGGCCTGCCCGGCCTGCCGCCGTCGCCGCCGTCCCTGGAGGCCCGCCACCGGAAGAGGATGCGGCCGATCTCGCCGTCGTCCGGCACGTTCTTCAGCCCGAGAGGTTCCGCGGCCGCCTCCAGAGCGCCGCGCACCGCCTGCGTCGCCCGGTCGAGGCTCGCCTGGTCAAAGGATTCCTCCAGGGAGCGGGCCGCCCGCATGACGTCCGGGTACACCGACTGCGCCCGCTCGAAGGCGACGTAGTGGTCCAGGTCCTTGCCGAGTCCGTTCACCGCCGCCGGACGCAGCTCCCGCATGGCGTCCGCCCACAGGTCGATGACCCGGGGCCACTGCGCGGCCGGATAGCGCATACGCACCAGGTGGGTGGCGAGGTCGTGCAGCGGATCGCCGTAGCCGGCCAGCTCCCAGTCGATGCAGATGACCGGCGGGTCACCCTCGTACGACATGATCAGGTTGTCGCGGTGCAGGTCACCGTGCAGGAGGCTGTACGGCCGGCGCGCCAGGGACGGGACGCGCTCCCCCAGCCGGACCAGCGCGTCCTCGGGGATGCCCAGCGCCGCGAACAGCCCGCCGAAGACGGCCCAGTTGGGCCGGCGGATCTGTACGTCCGCCATCCGGGTCAGCGCCTGCAGGAACCCGCGGCTGTCGGTGTAGTCGCTCGGCCAGCCGGCCGGAAGCGTCGGCAGAGTCCCGCGGCGCACCTGGCCGATACGGGCGAGCAGCCCGGCCAGCTCCTTCATCAGCTGCGGGTCGACGGCCTTGCCGTTGGCGCACACACTGGACAGCGGCACGCCTTCCACATAGCTGTGGACGGCGTAGCCGTCGCCCTGCAGCAGGCACTGCGGCACGTTCGACAACACCGTCCGTACGGCGTTCAGGATCTGCGCCTCGTCCGACCAGGTCCTGATGACCACGGGCAGGACGTCCGCCCGCGGGACGCGCACCGTGACGGTCGTACCGGGCTGCCGGCCCAGCAGGCGGGCCGTCTGCTCCGTCAGCGGCATCGTGTAGTTGTGGTTGTGATGCCCACTGCCGGCGTGTCCCCGGGCCGCGGCACTCGCCACGAACGCGCGGAACGCCTCCGGTTCGTCGGCAGCGGTACGCCCCCGCGTCGGATGCACGGGAACGGGGGGTGCGCCCACTTGGCCACTCCGGGGGACTCGCACGACGATGGACGGGAAGGACGTCAAGCACGGTTCCGCGCGGCGGACGGCCGACGGCGGACCGCTCGACATCCAGACCGATACACCGAACGACCGGGGTCGCGGTCGAGTAAGCCCAGCGGGTGGTGTGCCACCCTTCCGCCTGAAGCCGTTCGAGACGGCCGATCGGCCCTCGCGCGGACACCGGGGACGGAGCGGGTCCGCGCACGGTGCGGGCATGCTAGCGCAGGGCCGGGCCCTTCCCGGCGCTTCTCGCCGTCGAGCCAGGTCAGTCCTCGTCGGCGAGGAGCGTCCACACCGACTCGAACCACGACCGCATGCTCTCCACGAACACCGAACCCGGTGAGTCGCGGTCCTCGTCCTTCACATGGTGGGTGAGGGTGGCCCCGAGACCGAGCACGTCCAGGGCCGTGACCACGTCCTCGCCCATCGCCAGCGGCCGTTCGATGACCTCGTACGGGCCGTGCAGCGCCTCGTCGCCGTTGAACAGGTAGAGCTTGAAGGCCGGGGCCAGCGGCACCCGCCGGATCCGGACGTCGACGGACGGCACGAGGTCCTCGGTACGCAGTTGCAGGAGCGCCCCGCGCAGTGACTCCGTGTGGCGCGCGGTGATCGTGTGCAGCCGCTCCAGGAGTCTGAGGTCGGCCGGGTCGCCCTTCACCCGGGGATACGGCAGGGGGATCTCCCGGGACGGCAGCAGCAGGCGCAGGCCACGTGGAGATGAACGTGGGACTGCTCGTGCAGGCCCGGCTCGGCGTCCTGGGCGTGGCACTGTTTCTCGCCGTCGGAGTGGGGGTCCGTGCCCGGCGCGACGACCTCGCGGTGGCTGCCGCGGTCCTGGCGACCGTGCTGATGCTTCAGGCCTGACGCCGGACCGCCCACAGAACGGGCTCCAGGGATCTGACGACCGTCTCCGCGCCGACGGCCCGCAGCACCTTCTCCTTGCGCTCGTTGCGGGCGTAGCCGAGGAACGGTACGCCCGCCTCCCGGGCCGCCTCGAAGTCGGTCGCCGCGTCGCCGATCATCAGGGCGTCCTCGGGGGCCGCGCCGGTGGCGTCGAGCGCGCGGTTGAGGCAGTGGGGGTCGGGCTTGAGGAGGTGCAGGGCCTGGGTGCGGCCGTAGATGTGGGGGGCGAAGCAGGAACCGAGCCCGCGGCCGGCGAGGTAGTCGCGCACCACACGAGGGGAGTTGTTGGTCGCGACGGCGAGCCGGACACCGACGGCCGTCCAGGTCCGTATGAGCGGGTCGGCGTAGGCGGTGGGCATCGCGGAGGGCGCGGCCCGCTCCTCGTGCCGGGTGAGACGTTCCTCCAGTTCGGTGACCAGGTCGCTGCCGGGGTGGCGGCGGTCGACGGCCCGCATCACCACGACCGGGTCCAGGGAGTCCCTCTCCGCCTCCGTCAGAAGGCCCTTGAGCCCTCCGCCCTCCAGCCACCGCACCAGATCCCCCGCCACCTCCCGCGCCGAATGCCCCGCGAACAGGCGGCAGATCGGCCCGTCGAAGTCCCAGAGCACCACCCGCGCACGGCCGACGAGATCCCGCAGCCGCCCGGGGTCCTGCTCCGGG
Organism: Streptomyces sp. NPDC006458; assembly: GCF_040612135.1. Lineage (NCBI taxonomy): Bacteria > Bacillati > Actinomycetota > Actinomycetes > Kitasatosporales > Streptomycetaceae > Streptomyces > Streptomyces sp. NPDC006458. The sequence goes on from NZ_JBEXPR010000007.1 coordinate 251,136, forward strand.
AGCGTCCGTCCAGTCTGCTCAGTCTCAGAAGTCACTAGGAGAGTGTCAGGTCCGTGGTGATGGTTTCCCAGAGGGCGTTGAACCACAACTGGGACTGCTCCACGAACGCCTCCTCCAGTTGCCCGCCGCGCTTTTCGAAGGAGAACAGCAGCGACTCGGTGCCGAGGACGTCGTACATGTCGAGGGTCTCGCCGTCACTCGTCTCCTCGCGGCGGGCGACCATGTAGTACGCGAACAGGGCCTCGGTGCCGTTCAGCAGGTACAGCTTGGTCGGCGGGGTGAAGGGCAGCGCCCGGAAGGCCACCCGGACGTCGATGCCGTGGGTGGAGCGCAGGGACTGGAGGTTGTGGCGCAGGACATGCCCTTGCGCGTTGCGCTGGGCGAGCCAGCGCTGGTGGACGGCGTCGTCCTCGCCGCGCCCGTCGACCGGGACCGGGAAGGCGAGGTTGATCTTCCGGGAGGGCAGCAGCAGGCGTACGTCGACCGACTCGGGGTGGACCCGGCCCTCGTGGATGTGGCGCAGCGGCTCACCGAGCGCCAGCATCAGCGTCTCGGCGGTCAGGCAGGCGGCGTCGATGCGCACCTGCCGGGCGGAGAACGCCTCGGACAGCCGCGGGGCCAGTGCGACCATGGTGGGCTGCGGCTCGTGCTGCGCGGAGGCCGGCTCGGCGATGCGCGGGGGGCTGCCCTTGCTCACGTTGCTGAGCAGGCCGTCCTCCTGGAGGGCCCGCAGGGCCTGGCGGACCGCGCCGCGCTCCACGCCGAACTCCTCGGACAGCTCGGCCTGGGTCGCGAGCCGGTCCCCGGCCCTGAGCTCCCCGGTCCGGATCCGCTCGCGCAGAGTGTCGGCTATCTCCTGCGGCGTGAGCCTTCTGCTGCCGTTCACTGCCACGTTCTCCTGGTCCACGACCAAACGCTACAACTAGCACCCATCTAAGGGGAGTTGCTTGGAAGTTGTTTATGAGTATCGACCAAGTGGGGACAACTTAATCAGAGTTGGTCACCAACTCGGCCAAGTTGGCGGAAGCTTTACCTCCCGTCCGAAAGGGGGAACCACCGTGCCCGTCCTCGCCCTCCTGTCCGCCGTCCTCGTCATCGGCATGGAACAGCTCATCCAGTCGACGTACGGCCCCACCGGCATCGTCGGCCTGCTCCTGCTCACCATCGGCATCAAGGCGAAGAGTCCCGCCGTCAGCTCCGTCGGCGCGGTCGTCCTCGCCCTCCTGCTCACCGGCCCCGCCCTGTGACATCAGGCGTGGCCGACCACCCTCCCCCGGTCCGGAGGCGACACGGGCCGAGGACCACGACTTCCCGCCATCTTCGGACGATTTCCCCACAGGTGGTTACAGACCGCCCCCAAGTGGAGATGAACACAGTGGAGTTGGTCACCAACTCACACCACCTGGTTCCACTTCACGGGGGTTGGCCCCAGCCGGGCTCCCTTCCGGAGGGGAGCCGGGAGTCCGGCGGACGCACAGCCACGCCGATCAGAACAGCCACAGCAGAAGAGGCACAGCCACCCTGCAGGACCGCACAGCCACTCCGCAGGACCGCACAGCCACAACTTCACAGCACAGCCACAACAGAAGAAGCACAGCCACAACTGAACAGCTCGCTACGGATGCACAGCCACCCTGTCATCGGCGGAAAGGAGCGCACACCCGTCAGAACACGTCCGGGCACCAAGCCCGCCTGGACGTACGCAGCAGGGCGTCGGCCACCTGGGCGGCGCCCGCTCGCTGTTCCCGGACCCGCCCCAGCGCTGCCAGCCGCACCGCCGACTCGTCCCCGAGCCACAGCGCCCCGAGCTCGGCCACGTCCATCACCAGGTCGGCCTCCCGCGTCGTCACCGCGCAGGACGCGCCCTCCCGCGACGCCCGGAGCAGATACCGCCCGCCGACCAGCCCACCGGCGTCGGCCACCTCCAGCACCAGCTCCCCCTCACCGGTGTACGTACGCGCCTGAAGCGCCCGTACGACGTCCAGGATCCGCACCCACAGCCAGTCCGACTGCGTCGTGATCCGCGCGGCCCGGGGGTCGGGCAGCAGCAGCGGCAGCAGATCGTCCGGAGCCCGCCACCCCGACTTCACCTGAGTGATCCAGTCGATCGAACACAGGTAGTGCCACAGGGCCCGCTCGGCCGCCGGACTCGCGGCCACCAGCCAGTCCACGCTCGCCGTGTTGTGCGGCTGCTTCATCTGCCAGTTGTCGTCCGCCCGGTACGACACCATGCCCTCGACCTCGCCCCGCGCCGAGCGGTACACCGCGAAGAACGGCTCGCTCCAGGAACTGCGCGCCAGCCGCAGCGCGCCCGTGGCCACCTGCCACCACCGCTCGCTCCGGTCGACCGCACCCGGCTGCGCCCGCCGCACCCGCTCGAACAGCTCCGGCCCGGCCTTCCGCACGAACTCGGGCTCCACGATGTCGATCCGCCCGCCGTCCCCCGGCCCCGACCAGCGCGGGTCCAGCCCGGTCCGCCGCACATCGACCGTCCACTGCGCGGTCCACGTGGCCGGCCCGAACCCGAACCGCCCGTAGATCGGGTACTCGGCGGCGATCAACGTCGCGACGACGTCGCCCCGCTCCTTGGCCGCCGCCAGATCCGTCGCCATCATCCGGCTGAGCAGGCCCCGCCGCCGGTGCGTGGGCGTCACCGTCACGTTGGAGACGGCGTCCGCGGCCACGGCCGCCCCGCCCACCGCCGTGATCTCCTGGGCGAACGACCGGAACGTGGCCACGCACCGCCCGCCCTCGAACGCCCCGAGCGTGCGCCCCGGATCGATGTAGGACTCCCGGTCGGCGACCTCCTCCTCGGACGACTCGGGGGCGCGCAGGAACCCGGTGTTCAGAGCACGGCTCCATTCGGCGGTCTCACCGGCGGAAATGGGACGTACGGCGATATCGGCGTGGCCAGTCATGGGGCCACGGTAGGTCCGTGACGTGGGTGTGTCGCCCGCATTTCCGCCGGCCCGGCGGCAGGCGGCCCGTGCGCCCGCCGCCGAGGGCCCGTGCCCCGCCGCGCTCCTGCCCCGCCCTCACACCAGCAGATCGTCCACCTGCGCCTCCCCGTCCCGGTACCGCCGCGCGATCTCCGCGCTGCACACGTCGGTCGTCCCCTGGAGCCCCGCCCGCCGTCGCGAGACCTCCTGCTCGTACCGCACGAGCCGCCCCATCGCCACGCTCAGCTCGAGATCCGTGCGTGCCACGAGATCCGACAGCTCGACCTCGGCGAGCATCTCCGCGGCCAGCCGCCGGTACTCCTCGCCGTGCGGGGTCCCCAGCGTCACGTGCCGGGCCGAGGACCGCTGCCGGGCGGGTGCGTCGGTGAGGATCTCCGACAGCCGCGCCACCACGGACACCTCCCCCGGCCGCGCCGGCACACTCGGCCCCCGCCGGGCCAACTCGGCGCGCAGGATGTCGATCCGCCCCTGCAGCAGTCGCCGCACATAGCTGAGATCGGCCTCGTCCCGCTGCGCGTCCCGCCGCAGTGCCCGCAGCTCGGGCAGGCTCAGCAGCCCGAGATCCCGCGGGCCCGGCTCCCTTGGCAGCGGGCCTGTCGTCGGACTGTCCGTGCGCTGCGCGGGCGTCCGCCGGGTGGTCATGCCCGGCGGACTCCCGGTACTCGTGCTCGGTGTGCTCATACGCCTCAACCGTCCCCTCGACCGGCGTGTGGAAGCATCGTGCCACCCCAACCGGCCGCTATGTGACCGAGTGCCCCCGAACGGCCCCAGATGGGCGCTTAAGGAACGAAAAGAAGCCCAGGTACGACGCCCTTCGGCCCGCACGGCATGATGGTCGGCATGCGTGCAGTGGTACAGCGGGTGGACGGCGCGAGTGTCGTCGTGGACGGCGAGACCGTGGGCGAGATCACCGGCGAGGGCCTGTGCGTCCTCGTGGGGGTCACCCACGAGGACACCAAGGAGAAGGCGGCCCAACTGGCCCGCAAACTCTGGTCACTGCGCATGCTGCACGAGGAGAGGTCGTGCAGCGACATCGACGCACCGCTGCTGGTCATCAGCCAGTTCACGCTCTACGGCGACGCCCGCAAGGGCCGCCGCCCCACCTGGAACGCGGCCGCCCCGGGCGATGTGGCGGAGCCGCTGGTCGAAGAGGTGGTGGCCCAACTCCGCGCCCTGGGCGCCACGGTGGCCACCGGCCGCTTCGGCGCCCAGATGCGGGTGTCGCTGACGAACGACGGCCCGTTCACGGTCCTGCTGGAGATGTGAGGGCGCCGCCGCCGGAGACGTCGACGGGCCCCTCGCCCTACGGCTCGACGACGACCTCCTGAGCCGCGGCCGTCTCCCCGGCCAGCAGCCGGGCGTCCAGCGGAACGTTCCGCTTGACCAGCGCCAGCGCCACGGGCCCCAGCTCGTGATGGCGTACGGACGTGGTCACGAACCCGATCTTCCGGCCGTCCGGCCCCTCGTCCGCGACCCGGATCTCGGTGCCGTGCACCGGCAGATGCACCTCGCTGCCGTCCAGGTGCAGGAAGACCAGCCGGCGGGGCGGCTTGCCGAGGTTCTGCACCCGGGCGACGGTCTCCTGCCCCCGGTAGCACCCCTTCTGCAGATGCACCGCGCTGCCGATCCAGCCCAGCTCGTGCGGAATGGTCCGGTGGTCGGTCTCGAAGCCGAGCCGGGGCCGCTGCTGCTCGACGCGCAGCGCCTCGTGGGCGAGGAGCCCGGCCGGGGAGCCGACCAGTTCGGCGTACGCCTCCAGGCCGTCGCGCGGGAGGAAGAGATCCCGCCCGTACGGCGTCTCCCGGACGACCGCCCCGTCCGGCACCGGGGCGATGGACCCGGCGGGCAGGTGGACGACGGCGACGTCCCCGGTCCGGTCGGCGACCTCGACGCGGTAGAAGAACTTCATCGACTCCAGGTAGGCGATGAGCGCGTCCTGGGTGCCGGGCTCGACATGCGCCCAGACGGTGGTGCCGTCGTCGACGAGATACAGCGCGTGCTCGATGTGGCCGTGCGCCGAGAGGATCAGCGCCTCGGTGGCCTGTCCGGCCGGCAGGTCGCTGACGTGCTGGGTGAGCAGCAGATGCAGCCAGCTGAGCCGGTCGTCGCCGGACACGGTGACGACTCCGCGGTGGGAGAGGTCCACGAATCCGGCGCCGTCGGCGAGGGCGCGCTGTTCACGGAACAGGTCGCCGTAGTGGGCGGCGACGCCTTCGTCCACGCCTTCGGCGGGGACTGCGCCGGGCAGGGACAGCAGGGGGCTCTTCATACGCTCAAGCCTACGACTCGGTACTTGAACTCTTCAGAGAGCAGTCCTCGCAACGGCCGAAGATCGCGAAGTGCTTCATGTCGGTGTCGAAGCCGAACTCCTCGCGCAGCTTGGCGGTGAACTCGGCGGCGACGGACACATCGGCCTCTATGACGTTGGTGCAGTCCCGGCACACCAGGTGGATGTGGTGGTGCCGGTCGGCGAGGTGATACGTGGGCGCGCCGTGCCCCAGGTGGGCGTGCGAGACGAGGTCCAGTTCCTCCAGGAGCTCCAGCGTCCGGTAGACGGTGGAAATGTTGACCCCCGACGCCGTCTTCCTCACTTCCGCGAGGATGTCGTCGGGGGTCGCGTGTTCCAGGGTGTCCACGGCTTCGAGGACAAGCTGCCGCTGCGGCGTCAGCCGGTAGCCGCGCTGCCTGAGGTCGCTCTTCCAGTCGGTGCTCACCACACCGACGAGTCTAGAACCACCCGGGCGGCGGGCCGCCGTGGAAGGGGGCCTACTTGAAGAAGGCCACCCCGTCGTCCGGCAGGTCGTCGGGCAGGGCCTTGGCCCAGCGCTCGACCTCCTCGGGGGTGACGACCTTCTTGAGCTGGGCGGACATGTAGGGGCGCAGCTCGACCTCGGGGGTCTGCTTCTCGCCGACCCACATGAGGTCGCTCTTGACGTAGCCGTACAGACGCTTGCCGCCGGAGTAGGGACGGGAGGCGGCCGTGCGCGCGACCGCGTCCGTGACCAGGTCGATCTGCGGCTTCTTGTCGGCCAGCTCGCCGTACCAGATCTCCACGACGCCGTCGTCACGGGTCATCGTGACCTCGACCTTGCGGGCGTCGTCGATACGCCAGTAGCCGGTCTCGGACTCCAGGGGACGGATTTTGTTGCCGTCCTTGTCGAGCACCCAGGTGTGGGACTGGTACTCCAGGAAGTCGCGTCCGTCGTGCGTGAAGGAGACCTCCTGCCCGAAGTTGCACTTCTCGGAACCGGGGAAGTCGTGCACGCCGGCGCCGGCCCACCTGCCCAGCAGGAACGCGAGGGGCACGAGGTCCTTGTGGAGGTCGGACGGGATCTCGATCATGATCAGCTCAGCAGTCTCGTACGGCTGGAAGGGGACGGGGTCAGCGCTGGCCCTGGTACAGCTTCTTCACGGCCACAGCGGCGAAGGCCGCCACAGCGACACAGACCAGGCCCAGCAGGATTTCGAAGAAGAGGATCACGGGGTGCTCCTTGGTGAGCGGAGGGTTCGGTGCGCACGGCCGGGCCCCAGCTTACGCGGCCGGGGCCCGGCCCTCCCTGCGAGGTACGCCTCGCGTCATCCGAGCAGCTGGCTCTGGAGCACCACGGTCTGCTGGAAGGGCACGGCCGGTACTTCGCCGCCCTTGAGCGACTGGATGATCACCGCGTGGACGTCCCCGGCGGCGAGGTAGCCCAGCCGGACGTGTTCGGGGCCGTGAGGGGCGGGCTCGGTGTAGGCGACCCGCTTGATCCCGGAGACGGCGGCCGCCTCGGGGAACTCCTCGTCGTGTACGGCGTCGTGCACGCCGCGCACCAGGTAGGAGGGCGTGCTGTAGGAGACGGTGTCGCTCGCGATCTGGCCGTCCACCATCTCCGCCGTGGCGAAGTGGAGGAGGTAGATCCGGGTGCTGACGCCGTCCGGGGTGGTCCAGCCGCGGGCGGCGATGTGCCGCAGACCCGTGTCGACGAGCTTCTGCCGCACCTGCTCCCGGTGCTCGTCGTCGGCGTACTCCGCCAGGTAGTCCTTCGTCTCCAGCCAGCCGTCCTCGCCGCGCAGCGCCTTGTCCTCCTTCGCCCCGGCGGGGGCGGGCAGCACGAGGGCGCGCAGGTCGGCGTGGTGCGCGTTCTCCCTGTTGCCCTCGGCGAAGGGCCTCGGGCTCCCGGCGGGCAGCGGCGGCAGCGTCAGCTCGGGGTAGTCCCACCGCCCGTCGGACTCGGTGGCCAGGCCGGGGACGTCCCCGCGCTCCATGGAGGCGATGCCGTACGCCGTGCCCGCGCCGACGGCCGCGAAGACGGCGACGGCGGCGACCCAGCGGGTCACGGCGCGCAGTACGCGCCGGTCGCGGGGTGCGGTGGCCTGCGGCGGCGATGCCGGTGCCGGTGCCGGTGGAAGTCCGGCCGGCTCGGCGGGCGCGACCGCCGTGGAGTCGGGGCGAGCCGCAGCCGCCTCGTTCGTCGGGTCCGCCTCGGTCACCTCGGTCACCTCGGTCACCTCTGCCCGCTCGGCTCTCTCAGCCTCGCCGGTCGCCTCAGCCATGTCGGCCGCCTCGCTCGTCCGTTCGGTCATATCGTCTTCCCGGGTGCGTCGATCCGGTCGAGCTGCGTGCGCACGAACCGGGTGACTTCGTCGTCGTCGAGGGGGTCAGCGCCCTGCGTGGTGATGGCCACGACGATGTCGCCGACGGTGGCGGCACAGAACAGCATCTCCAGCTCCTCGTCCTCGTCGAGCGGCCCGCGCAGGCATTCGGCGTCCTTGTAGCCCTTGATCTCGGGCCCCTCGTCGACCTCCTCCAGCCCGGCGAGCGAGCGCACGGCTTCGAGGTAGCCGCGCACCGCGGTCCGGTTCCCGAGCTGGGTGAGTTCGACGGACACCGTGAAGACACCCTGACGGGCGAAACGGGCCGTGTCCTGACTGGCGTAGCTGCGCATCGCCTTGGCCCGGATGTCGCGCTTCTCGATCATCCGCTCCATGTCCCGGCGCGCGGAGCGGGGCAGGCCTTCGAGGAAGACGCCGAGCCGGGCAGTGGCCTCGTCGCCGGTCAGTTCGGCCTCGGAGCCGAGCTCCTCGATGTCGGGGCCCTGGACATAGCCCTCGGCGTCGTACGGCACGAGCAGGGCGGTGAGCGACGCCGCGGCCCGCGCCTGCTCGCCGTCCGGCCGCTCCTCGTCGGCCTTGCCGTCCGTGGTGTCCTCGCTGTACCTGGGCTTGGGGAACTTCCACGTCGGGGCACCGGCGGACCGGTCGGCGTCCCGTACGGTCACGGCGGTCGCGCCGACCCCGGCGAGGACCGCCGCCGCCGTCAGCGCGCAGGCCGCCACGACGGCCGCCCGCCTGCGCCGCGCGCGCCCGCCCCCGGCGGCCTCGGCCTGCTCCCGGATCGGTTCCTGCGCGATTTCGTTCTCGCTCACAGCCGCTCCATCTGCCGCTCGGCCACATCCATGATCGTCTTCTTGGGGACCGGCCGGTCTCCGGAGACCCAGATCTCCATCTCGATGTCCCCGCGCCAGGCCTCGGCGCGGGCCATGTACCTCGGCGCGGAGCCCGGCTCGCTCTGGGGCCGGTTGTGGACGTAGGCCCAGCCGTTGCCCGTGCCGGGGATGGGCCAGCTGTCGGTGTCAGGCACCTGGTCGATGTAGTCCTGCGCGTTGCGTACGGCGTCGGCCGCGGCGGCGGACTCCCGCTGGCGGTACTGGACGAGCCGGATCTCCACGGTGTGTGTGCCGGTGTCCCAGCCGACGGTCGCGGCCCGGCGGAACTCGTCGTCGAGGAGCCACTCGAACGCCGAGCCCGGAGATCCGTAGTAGCTCGCGAAGGTGGCCGCGTCCACCCACGAGCCCTTGGCGGGCAGCCAGTCGGTCTCCTTCGCCGTGGGCGGCTTGGGCAGCAGCAGTCGGGTCAGGTCACCGTCAGCGAGCAGCTTGTGGTCGCCGAGGACCGACAGCGGCTCGGGCGCCGGCCCCTTCGCCTGCGTCAGAACTGGCTGGGACAGCGGCGGGAGCGCGGTGGGCTCGCGGTCGGCCTGTACGAGGTAGCCGACGCAGGTGCCGGCGACGACCCCGAGCGCTACGGCCGCGGCGAGCAGTGCGGCGGTGCGCCCGCGCCGCCGGGGCGGCTGTTCTGGCTCTTCCAAATCGTCTCCCGTGGAACCTGAAGCGCGAATTCCCTATCCGCGCGCACAGGAGACCCATGGCCCGTGCATCAAGTTGCACGGGAGTTGATCACGATTCGGTCATGCCCCGTCCGCTGAGGGTCAGCCGGTCCCCTCGTCCCGCTTCACATCGCCCACGAAGGCGGCCCATGCCTCCGCGGTGAAGAGGAGGGGGGTGCGTGCCTGCTGGTGGCCTCCGTCCTGCGCCTGTTTCGGCAGGCGGACGCACTACGCTGCCCGCATGGCGAAGAAGTTGGTGATCAAGGTGACGGCCGGGGCGGACGCACCCGAGCGGTGCTCGCAGGCGTTCACGGTCGCGGCGGTGGCCGTGGCGAGCGGGGTGGACGTCTCGCTGTGGCTGACCGGGGAGTCGTCGTGGTTCGCGCTGCCGGGCCGGGCGGCGGAGTTCGAGCTGCCGCACGCGGCGCCGCTGCCGGACCTGATCGAGTCGATCCTGGCGGGCGGGCGCCTCACCCTGTGCACACAGTGCGCGGCCCGCCGGGACATCACGGAGAAGGACGTCCTCGAGGGCGTCCGGATCGCGGGCGCGCAGGTGTTCGTCCAGGAGTCGCTGGCGGACGACACCCAGGCACTCGTCTACTGACCCCGGCCTACGACTGCACCCAGAGGCAGAACGGGTGCCCGCAGGGATCGAGCAGCACGCGTACGTCGTCCTGGGGCTGGTACTCCGCGAGCGTGGCCCCCAGCGCCAGCGCCCGCGCGGTCTCGGCCGCCAGGTCGTCGACCTCGACATCGAGGTGCAGCATCATCTGCTGGTCACCGGGGGCGCGGGTCGGCCAGACGGGGCGTACGTACTCCCGTTCGGTCTCGAAGGCGAGCGCGAGGCCCCCGGTGCCGGGCGGGGGGCCGATGAGCACCCAGTCGGGTTCCTCGGCGCGCACCTCGTAGCCGAGCAGCCGCCGGTAGAAGCCGGCCAGCTCGTGGGCGTCGTGCGCGTCCAGCACCACGGTGGAGAGCCTGGCTGCGACCATGCCCGCCTTCCTACCGCGGCCGCTTCTTGCCGTCCAGTTCGTCCCACCACTCGTCCGACTGCGGGTCCCCCGAGGGGTCGTCCCACCAGCGGTCCTCGGGCCCCCGCCGGTTCGCCACCATCGCGGCGACGGGCGGGATCACCATGGCCACCACACACATCCCCACGGCCACCGGAACGGACCACAGCCGCACGACGGCCCAGGCCAGGACGAAGAGCCCCAGGCAGATCCCCATCATGGCGAAGTACACGTGCCGTCGCCGTGCGTACATAACTCCAGGGTAGGTCCGGCACGCCGGGGTGCACGTGGACGCGGGACGGCGAGACAACACCACTCGCCGCCGACGGGGTGCACGTGGACGCGGGACCGCGAGACAACGCCACCTGCCGCCGACCTCTCCCCGAAACCGACGGCCGGAAACCGACGCAGTGCCCCGGCGCCCCTCACCGTCCAGTTCGGTCCGGGGGCCGGGCATGCCGAAGGGCCGCGGCTCAGGTGTCCAACCCGGGAGCTGCGGCCCTGCGGTGTTTCCGTGCCGTCAGACGGCGATCGCGACCTCGGCGAGGCCGCCCTGCTGGGCGACGACCGTGCGGTCAGCGGTGGCGCCGGGGATCAGCGCGCGGACGGTCCAGGTGCCCTCGGCCGCGTAGAAACGGAACTGGCCCGTGGCGGAGGTGGGGACCTCCGCGGTGAACTCGCCGGTCGAGTCGAGCAGGCGCACGTAGCCCTGCACCGGCTCGCCGTCGCGGGTCACCTGGCCCTGGATGGTGGTCTCACCGGGCTTGATCGTCGAGGCGTCGGGGCCGCCGGCCTTCGCTCCACACATGTTGAACTCCTTGAGGGGTAAAGGTCGGTGGTCTTACTTGTTGGCGCCGAGCTCGATCGGCACGCCGACGAGGGAGCCGTACTCGGTCCAGGAACCGTCGTAGTTCTTGACGTTCTCCACACCGAGCAGCTCGTGCAGCACGAACCAGGTCAGCGCGGAGCGCTCGCCGATGCGGCAGTAGGCGATGGTGTCCTTCGCCAGGTCGACCTGCTCCTCCTCGTAGAGGGCCTTGAGGTCGTCGTCCGACTTGAACGTGCCGTCGTCGTTGGCGTTCTTCGACCACGGGATGTTGCGGGCGCTCGGGACGTGGCCCGGACGCTGCGACTGCTCCTGCGGCAGGTGCGCGGGGGCGAGCAGCTTGCCGGAGAACTCGTCGGGCGAGCGCACGTCGACCAGGTTCTGGCTGCCGATCGCGGCCACGACGTCGTCGCGGAAGGCACGGATGGAGGTGTCCTGCGCCTTGGCCTTGTACTCGGTCGCCGGGCGGGCGGGCACCTCGGTGCCGTCGACCAGCTCGCGGGCGTCCAGCTCCCACTTCTTGCGGCCGCCGTCGAGGAGCTTGACGTTGTCGTGGCCGTAGAGCTTGAAGTACCAGTAGGCGTACGAGGCGAACCAGTTGTTGTTGCCGCCGTAGAGGACCACGGTGTGGTCGTTCCCGATGCCCTTCTCCGACAGGAGCTTCTCGAAGCCCTCCTGGTCGACGAAGTCACGGCGGACCGGGTCCTGGAGGTCCTTGGTCCAGTCGATCCGGATGGCGTTCTTGATGTGGTTCTTCTCGTAGGCGGAGGTGTCCTCGTCGACCTCGACGATGGCGATCGCCGGGTTGTCCAGGTTCTCCTGCAGCCAATCGGCGTCGACCAGGACGTCGCTGCGGCTCATGCTCGTTCTCCTCCGGGGCAGTTGCGGCGAGGGTGTGCGTGAAGAGTGGGTGCGCGGCCGGGCATGCGGGAGCGCGCACGAAATGCCCTGGGCAGGGCGGCTGGAGAATGCGGTCGGCTGCGGAGCCGGTGCCGCTCAGAAGGTGCGACAGAGCATGGCGGCGACGCGGCACAGGTCTACTGCCCGCCGCTTCGTGAGATCCGCCTGTCGCTTCATGCCCTCGATCGTAGGGACGGACAGCGGGACATGTCACCGGTGTGTCGCATTTTGAGACGCGATCGTCCGAATAGCGGGATCGGCTCCCTCGCGGGGCAGTCACGGCAAGGGGTCCGGGCCCGGAAGGCACCGTCGGCATCTGCGGTGCGGACGGGACCGTCTCGCCCTTCGGAACGCTGTTCGGACAGCCGCCCGCCGAAGAGGGTCCCTCGCCCGGCGAGACTACCTACCCGGCGAGGCTGACGTTCGAACCCTGGACGGTGATCCGTACGCCGTCTTCCGCCGCCTCCACCTTGTCCAGCTCGATACCGCCCGGCAACTGCTCGATCACCTGGTCGAAGTCGGTGATCTCCCGGACCCGGCTCTCGGCGATGCTCACCCCGCCGAACTCGGGCAGCGCGTCGGCCTTCACCTTGACGGTGTCGCCCTCGACCATGACCGTGCTGAGCACGGTGACCGGCTGGGGCAGCTTGCTGCCCAGTATCGACACCTCGACCGCCGACTTGATCTTGCCGTTGCCGCCGTCGGAGAGGCCGACGACCCGCGCGGTGACCCCCGGCCCGACCTGGGTGGGCTCGCCCGTCGCCGTCCTGAGCAGCTCGGCGTAGGAGATGGTCGCGGTGCCGGTGGCGGAGGCCGCGGTGGCGGAGCTGTAGTCGCCGGAGAAGCGGACGCCCTTCATGTTCGCCTTCAGGTCGGCGATCCGGATCTTCTCCGTGCCCTTGCCGGTGAGCGCCTCGTAGTCCGCTATGCCGACCTCGACGTCGTCCAGCTCGCCGCCGACCATCTGGGTCAGGAACGGGAAGCCCTTGATGGACACGTCCGGTGTCCGCGCGAGGCCCTCGCCGGCCCGCAGCTTGTCGGCGGCCTCGCCCTCGGCGAAGGTCACGGCGAGGCGGTCGGCGATGACGAAGACGCCGCCCAGCACCACGGCCACGATCAGGACTATTCGCAGCGCTCGCATGTTCCCCCACCTCGGCGTTCGATCCGGTCGCCAGTCACCGTAACCCCGCCGGAGGAGGGCGCCGCGAGATTGTCGATCACCTGTGACAGGCGCCGCTCCCGCGAAGCGCGTCCCCGCAGCCCCCGCTACAGCCCCCGCCCCAGCACCCACAGCACGGGCGCGGCGGCCGCGAGCGGCAGGGCCACGCCCGCCGTGAAGTGCACGAACCGCGAGGGGTAGTCGTAGCTCGCGACCCGGTGCCCGATCAGCGCGCACACGGCCGCGGCCGCGCCGACGAGAGCGCCCTGCGCACCCACCCCGGTCATGCCGCCGACCGCGATGCCCGCACCGGCCGCCGCGAGCAGCGACACGACCACGGAGGCGGGCGCCGGCAGCGGCAGCGCCCTGGCGAGCACGGCCACCGCGACCGCGGCCGCGCCGATCGTCGTCGCGTCCGGCTCCGCCGCGAGATGACCGGCCGCGAGGATCGCCAGCGCCGCCGAGACGACGGTGGCCATCAGGCCGTACATCCGCTCGTCGGGCTCGGCGTGCGAACGCAGCTGGAGCACCAGCGTGAGCAGCACCCACACCCCGAGCGTCCCGAGGATCGCCGCGGGGGCGTTGTCCCGCCCGGCCACCAACAGCGCCGCGTCCGCGGCCAGGGCCCCGGCGAAGGCCAGCGCGATGCCCTGGCGGGCCGGCCACATGCCGTTCAGCCGGAACCAGCCGGCCGCGGTCAGGCCCTGGAGCGCGACGAGCGGCACCAGCAGGGCGTACGAGCCGACGGCCGCGGCCCCCGAGAGCAGCAGACCGAGCAGCGCGGTGAGCGCGGCCGGCTGCATCCCGGGCTCGATGATCGGCGACCGGCCCTCCAGCCTGGCCCGCTGGGCGTCGGTGATCCGGGAGTTGCCGGCCAGGGTGGCGGGGCCGTAGGCGGGGCCCCCGGAGGCGGCCGAACCGGCGGGCACGGCACCGTCGGCGGGCGCGGCGGGACCCTGAGCGGCCGAAGCGTCGGCCGGCCCCTGGGTGGCCGTCCCCTGCGCGGGCTCGGCTCCGGTCCGGGCGTCCTGGCCGTAGCCGTAGGAGGGGTCAGAGGAGTGAGAGGAGTAGGAGGAGTGAGAGACGGCGTAGCCGGACAGGGCGTCCTGGCCGTAGCCGGGCTCGGCACCCCCCAGGGCGTCCTGGCCGTAGCCGGGCTCGGCACCCCCCAGGGCGTCCTGGCCGTAGCCGGACGCGGCGGCGTAGCCGGGCTGGGCGGCGCCCTGGCCCGCCGGGTCGTGGGCGGGGACGCCGCCCTGACCCGGGTGACCGGCGGCCGCGGTGGCCGGCCAGGCCCAGGGCTCCTGCTGCGGCGGCAGGTACGCCGTCTCGGTCGTGCTCACGGCGGGCACCGGCGGCTGCATCTGGGTCTCCCAGGTCTGCCCCTGCCACTGCTGGGTGTACTGCGCCTCGTCGGCACCCTGCTGGTACGGCTGCTGCTCCCCGGGCCACTGCTGCCGGGGCTGCTGCGCATAAGGGTCGTGGGAACCGTCGTACGGCCCCTGGTACGGCTGGTCGCTCATGCTCCGGTCACCCTCCTGCGAACGGCGGGAGCACCTCGACCGTGCCGCCCTCGGCCAGCCGTACCGTCTCATGCGCGCGGGTCCCGACGGGATCACCGTCGACGAGGAACGAGCACCGCAGCAGGACGCGGGTGAGCTCGCCGGGATGGAGCGAGCGCACCGCGTCGAGCGCCTCGGCGAGCGTCGCGGCCTCATGGGGCTCCTCGGCGACGCCGGCCGCGGCCTTGGCTGCGGCCCAGTAGCGGACCGTGACCTTTGCCATCTCGTCCTCAAGTCGGTTCGGCAGTGAACAGGGTCAGGCTAGCCCGCCCGGGACAGCCCCCAGTCCCCGATCCTGGCCAGCAGGGAGTCCTCGCAGGCGTTCTCGGCGTGCCCCATGCCCGGCTCCAGCCACAGCTCACCGTGCTCCCCCGCCGCGGCGGCCAGCATGCGCGGGTGGTCGACGGGGAAGTAGCCGTCGCGGTCACCGTGGACGATCAGCAGCGGGGTCGGTGCGATCCGCGGGACCGCCTCGACGGGCGACAGCGGGACCGGGTCCCTCCCCCACTGCCTGAAGGGCGTGGGAGATGCCCCCGCCTCGTGATGGATGCGGGTGCGGAAGCCGTAGCGGCTGACCAGACGGCCCTCGGGCCGGGTGATCAGCCAGTGCACCCGCCGCATCGGGGCCGTGCCCCGGTAGTACCAGCGGGCGGGAGCGCTGACGGACACCACGGCGTCGGCCTCGCCCGGCCGCAGGGCCGCGTGCCGCAGCACGACGGAGCCGCCCATGGAGAAGCCGACCGTGACCACCCGGGTGTGCCCGTGGCCGCGGACGCAGGCGACCGCGGCGGCCAGATCGAGGACCTCGCGGTCGCCGACCGTGGAACGACCACCCGAACGGCCGTGGCCGCGGAAGGAGAAAGTGAGGACGGCCCCGTACCGCCGCAGCGCGGCGGACACCCGCCTGACATGAGGCCGGTCCACATCGCCGGTGAACCCGTGCGCGACGACGAACGCGAGGTCGACAGCAGGTGGCCCGGCAGCGTCGTATACGAGTGGCCCCGGATCGTATACGGAATCGATGGCGACTCCGTCGGCAGTGCGCAGATACGTCCGCATTGGTGCGCTTCTGCTCGTCTCGGAATGCGGACGAACGGCGGATCGTGCCACATGACCTGCCGGACCATCGCTCATGTCGGCTATTCTGCTGGACAGAGGACTCGGGCAGCGTAGCCCCCGGGTCCTTTTGTGCTTTCGGAAGCGTTGTATACGAAGCGGGAAAACCTCAGGTGACCCGCAGGTGTACGGGGCCCCCGGGATCGCAGAGCAGTTCCGTACCGCACACGTCCTCGCAGGGACCGAGGAGGAACCAGACGTATGAGTTCTCTGCTGCTCCTGACCAACGCCCTCCAGCCGTCGACGGAGGTGCTGCCCGCGCTCGGCCTGCTTCTGCACAACGTCCGGGTCGCCCCGGCCGAGGGGCCCGCACTCGTCGACACCCCCGGCGCCGACGTGATCCTCGTCGACGGCCGCCGCGATCTGCCCCAGGTGCGCAGCCTGTGTCAGCTGCTGCGCTCCACGGGCCCAGGCTGTCCGCTCGTCCTCGTCGTCACCGAGGGCGGTCTGGCCGCCGTCACCGCCGACTGGGGCATCGACGACGTCCTGCTGGACACGGCCGGCCCGGCGGAGGTCGAGGCAAGGCTGCGGCTGGCGATGGGCCGGCAGCAGATCGTCAACGACGACTCCCCGATGGAGATCCGCAACGGCGACCTCTCGGTCGACGAGGCGACCTACTCCGCCAAGCTCAAGGGCCGGGTCCTGGACCTGACCTTCAAGGAGTTCGAGCTCCTGAAGTACCTGGCCCAGCACCCGGGCCGCGTGTTCACCCGCGCCCAGCTGCTCCAGGAGGTCTGGGGCTACGACTACTTCGGCGGCACCCGGACCGTGGACGTGCACGTACGACGACTGCGGGCAAAGCTCGGCCCCGAGCACGAGTCGCTGATCGGGACCGTCCGGAACGTCGGTTATCGATTCGTTACTCCCGAAAAAGTCGACCGGCACTCCGACGAGGCGAAGGCCAAGGCGGACCGGGCAAAGCAGGAAGATGCGGACAACGAGGCCGTACATGAAGCCTCCGAGGTCACGGCCGACGCGTGAGGGACGCACGGGCAGGGCATTGCGACCGCACACCAGGACCTCGGTCGGGCCCCTCCACGCCCTGCCCACCGGCGTTCCATCCGCGTAGACTCCGCACGTGGCCAAGGTGACTCGGGATGACGTGGCGCGACTGGCGGGGACCTCCACCGCCGTCGTCAGCTACGTCATCAACAACGGACCCCGGCCGGTCGCCCCGGCCACGCGCGAGCGTGTCCTCGCCGCCATCAAGGAGCTGGGCTACCGGCCCGACCGGGTGGCCCAGGCGATGGCCTCGCGGCGCACCGACCTCATAGGCCTGATCATCCCGGACGCCCGTCAGCCCTTCTTCGGGGAGATGGCGCACGCGGTCGAGCAGGCCGCCTCCGAGCGCGGAAAGATGGTCCTGGTCGGCAACACCGACTACGTGGCCGAGCGCGAGGTCCACTATCTGCGCGCCTTCCTCGGCATGCGGGTCTCGGGCCTCATCCTCGTCTCCCACGCGCTGAACGACCTGGCCGCCGCCGAGATCGAGGCATGGGACGCCCGTGTGGTGCTGCTGCACGAGCGGCCCGAGTCCATCGACGACGTCGCCGTCGTCACGGACGACCTCGGCGGCGCCGAACTCGCCGTCCGCCATCTGCTGGCGCACGGCCACGAGTACGTCGCCTGTATGGGCGGCACCGCCGACACCCCGGCCGTCGGCGACCCGGTCTCCGACCATGTCGAGGGCTGGAAGCGCGCGATGGACGAGGCGGGCCTGTCCACCGAGGGCCGCCTGTTCGAGGCGCCGTACAACCGCTACGACGCCTACCGGGTCGCGCTGGACGTGCTGTCCGGGCCGGAGCGGCCGCCCGCGTTCTTCTGCTCCACCGACGACCAGGCGATAGGCCTGCTGCGCGCGGCGCGCGAACTGCGGATCGATGTTCCCGGTGAGCTGGCCGTGGCCGGCTTCGACGACATCAAGGAAGCGGCGCTGGCCGACCCGCCGCTGACCACGGTCGCCTCGGACCGCTCGGCGATGGCCCGCGTGGCGGTCGACCTCGTGCTCGACGACGGACTGCGCGTCGCGGGCTCCCGCCGCGAGCGGCTGAAGGTGTTCCCGTCGCGGCTGGTGCCACGGCGGTCCTGCGGCTGCGAGTAGCCCGCATGGGCGTCGGGTCTTCATATAGGGCATACGACGTTCTGCCGGGCTTCTCAGGCGGCGCTCAGGGAGCTCTCATCGTCGGGCGCCAAGCTCATGGACATGACCGAGAGCAACCGCCGAGACGGCGAGTACGAGAACACGTACCAGGGCGGCGCACACCCCTACGCGGGTGGCACTCACCCCCGCACGGGCGGCGAGCAGCACCCCACCATCCCCTCAGAGACCTTCGCGCACCCGGCGGATCCGGCGAGCCCCACGGGCCCCGCGAGCCCGGTGCACCCGGTGAACCCGGCCGAGCCGGTCACCGCCGTGAACCCCGAGTGGCCGCCCCCGCCGCCTTACGAGCCCACGACGGCCGCGGTCGTCCCCGGGCGAAGGCCCCGCCGGCGCAGGCGCGGTCCCCTCGCGCTGCTGGCCGCGGTCGCGGCCGTCGCGGCCGCCATCGGCGGCGGCACGGCCTACGGCATCCAGGAGCTGACCGGCGGCTCCGACGCGGTCGCCTCCAGCGCGACCAGCACCAACGTGGTCCCCGCCAGCCAGAAGGGCACGGTCTCCGGGGTCGCCAGGGCGGTCAGCCCGAGCATCGTGGAGATCAGCGCGACGGGGAACAACGGGTCCTCCACCGGCTCCGGTGTGATCATCACCAGTGACGGCGAGATCGTCACCAACAACCACGTCATCGCCGGCGCCTCCCAGATCAAGGCGAGGACCAGCGACGGCAAGGAGTACACCGCCGAGGTCGTCGGCACCGACAGCGGCAAGGACCTCGCCCTGATCAAGCTGGCCAACGCCTCCGGCCTCAAGGCGGCCACCCTGGGCGACTCCGACGCCGTCCAGGTCGGCGACGAGGTCGTCGCGATCGGCTCCCCCGAGGGCCTGACCGGCACCGTGACCAGCGGGATCGTGTCCGCCCTCGACCGCGATGTCACCGTCTCCACCGGCGAGGGCCAGCAGCCGCAGCAGCCCGACGGCGGCTGGCCGTTCGAGTTCGACGGCCGCGAGTTCAACGGCGACACCGGCTCGTCCACCACGACGTACAAGGCGCTCCAGACCGACGCGTCCCTCAACCCGGGGAACTCCGGCGGCGCCCTGATCGACATGAACGGCAACATCATCGGGATCAACTCGGCGATGCACTCGGCCGGTTCGGGATCCTCGTCCGGCGCGGGCAGCGTCGGCCTCGGCTTCGCGATCCCGATCAACACCGTCAAGGCCGATCTCGACACCCTGCGGTCGGGTTCCACCGACTGACCCCCGCGGAGCGGAGCACGCCATGATCGAGCAGGTCGCACACCAGGTGTCCGACACCGGCCCGGCCGGGCTCGCCCTGGCCCTGGAGGGGGCGTACGCGCTGCACGCCCCGACGGGCGGCCGGGCACCGGAGGTCCCCTCCCCCACGGCCGGTTCACGGCGCCGGGCCGCGGGCCGCCGCCGTACGGCACGGAACGTGCGAGGCTGAGAGCAGCTGCGAGAAGGGCCCGCCCGTGCGCGGCGCCGCCCGGCCGGCACCCCCGTCCCCCACCCGAGGAACCAGAGGAACCAGACACCCATGACCCCCGTCGAAGGCGACCGTGACCCCCAGCGCATCCTCATCGTCGACGACGAGCCGGCGGTGCGCGAAGCACTCCAGCGCAGCCTCGCCTTCGAGGGGTACGGCACCGAGGTCGCCGTCGACGGCATCGACGCGCTGGAGAAGGCGAAGGCGTACCGCCCGGACCTGGTCGTCCTCGACATCCAGATGCCCCGCATGGACGGTCTGACCGCCGCCCGCCGCATCCGGGGCGCGGGCGACACCACCCCGATCCTGATGCTCACGGCCCGCGACACGGTCGGCGACCGGGTCACCGGCCTGGACGCCGGGGCGGACGACTACCTGGTCAAGCCCTTCGAGCTGGACGAACTGTTCGCCCGTATCCGCGCGCTGCTGCGCCGCAGCTCGTACGCCGCGGCGGTGGCGGGCGCGGACGCCCCGCAGGACGAGGCGCTGACCTTCGCCGACCTGCGCATGGACCTGGCGACGCGGGAGGTCACGCGGCGCGGGCGTCCGGTGGAGCTGACCCGCACGGAGTTCACGCTGCTGGAGATGTTCCTGGCGCACCCGCGCCAGGTCCTGACCCGTGAGCAGATCCTGAAGGCGGTCTGGGGCTTCGACTTCGAGCCGTCGTCGAACTCCCTGGACGTCTACGTCATGTACCTGCGCCGCAAGACCGAGGCGGGCGGCGAGCCGCGCCTGGTCCACACGGTGCGCGGGGTGGGGTACGTGCTCCGGCAGGGCGGCGCCGAGTGAACAGGGCGGCACGGCGGCTGCGCTCCCTGCCCCTGCGCTCCCGGCTGGCGCTGCTGGTGGCGGCGGCGGTGGCGTTCGCGGTGGCGGCGGTGTCGGTGACGTGCTGGTTCATCGTGCAGGGGAAGCTGTACGGGGAGCTCGACGACAACCTGCGCTACGGCAACCTGAGGATCTCCCTCCCGGAGATACGGGACACCCTGGCCGACTGCACCGAGTCGACGGACGACAACCTCCCGCTCGGGCCGCGGAACCAGGCCTATATGGAGCTGGTCAAGTCCGACGGCGCCTACTGCGTCTTCGGCAACTCCGCCGGTTCGGTGCGGATCACCGCGAGTGACGTGGAGGTCGCCGGGGACGCCGACAGCGACCCGCGCTTCCGCGACGGCAAGGACATCAACGGCAAGTCCGTCCGCACCATGACCCTGCCCCTGGGCAGCGAGGTCGCGCTGCTGGTCGCACTGCCCCTGGAGGACACCCAGGACACCCTCGAAGAACTCGCCCTCATTCTCCTTCTGGTCTCCGGCATCGGAGTGCTCGGGGCGGGAGCGGCGGGCCTCGCGGTGGCACGAGCGGGCCTGCGGCCGGTGGACAAACTGACGGACGCGGTGGAACACGTGGCCCGGACGGAGGATCTGACGGCCCGCATCCCCGTGGAGGAGGACGACGAGGACGAGATCGCCCGCCTCAGCCGCTCCTTCAACTCCATGACCACGGCCCTGGCCAGTTCCCGGGACCTGCAACAGCAGCTGATCGCCGACGCCGGCCACGAACTGCGCACCCCCCTCACCTCCCTGCGCACCAACATCGAGCTCCTGACCCGCAGCGAGGAGACGGGCCGCCCCCTGCCGGAGGCGGACCGCAAGGCGCTGCTGGCCTCGGTGAAGGCGCAGATGACGGAGCTGGCCGCGCTGATCGGCGGCCTTCAGGAGCTGTCCAGGTCGGAGGGGCAGCGGGGTGAGCGGGTCCAGGTGGTGTCCCTGGAGGACACCGTGGAGACCGCGCTGCGCCGGGCGCGGCTGCGCGGCCCGGAGCTGACGATCACGGCCGGCCTGTCGCCCTGGTACGTCCGCGCGGAGCCCGCCGCGCTGGAACGGGCCCTGGTCAACATCCTGGACAACGCGGTGAAGTTCAGCCCCGAGGCGGGCACGATCGAGGTGAGCCTTCAGCAGGGCGTCCTGACGGTCCGGGACCACGGCCCCGGCATCCCCGCCGACGAACTCCCCCATGTCTTCGACCGCTTCTGGCGCTCCCCCTCGGCCCGTGCCCTGCCCGGCTCCGGCCTGGGTCTGTCGATCGTCGCCCGTACGATCCACCGGTCCGGCGGCGAGGTGACCCTGTCCCCGGCACCCGGCGGCGGCACGGTGGCGACGGTACGGCTGCCGGGGGCGACGACTCCACCGCCGTCGGAGACCGCGTAGCCCGCGGGACGGCCCGGTCCGGGCCGGGTCAGTCGCTCCCCACCACACCCCGCAGCTCCACGGGCAGGGTCGCACCGCTCTCCCACGCGACCAGCACCACGTCCGGCGCCACCGGGTCCAGCACGATGGCCAGGGCCGGGTCCACGCCCTGGATCGCGTAGGCGGTCACGCGCTCATCCGGCGTACCGGGGTCGTCGGGGTAGCCCCCCGTGTCGTCGCAGCCCGGCCTGACGGCCGCACCGAGCCGCTCACCGACCTCGACGTCGCCCGGCGCGTGGCCCACGTACCGACGCCCCTGGTACATCACGAGGTGCACGCAGGACGCCTCGCCCTCCCCGCCCCCACCACCCACCGTGCACCCGGCGAGCGTCACCATCAGCAGACCCCACGCACCCACCACAGTTCGCTTCACACCACCGGGACGCGGCGGTGCCCTGTTTCGTTCGCCACCAGTTCCGCATCTTCGTCGGCCACCAGTCCGGCAGCGCGTCCGCCGGCCCGTCCCGGCGGCCCGAGCGCCCCGAACGGCCTGAGCGGCCTGAGCGGCCTGAGCGGCCTGAGCATGTGCGGCACCGTGCTCTTCCCGGACCCGGAGTGCCCCACCGGAAGCGGCACTCGCGCGGCGGGAGATGACAAAAGGGCCCGGGAGGCGCGGCGTCGCGCGCCTCCCGGGCCCTTTCGGGTCAGACCGGGGTCACTTCACGATCGTGATCCGGTTCGCCGCCGGCGGGGCCAGCGGGGAGCTGGGGGTGGAGTTGGCCAGCAGGTACTTCTCCAGTGCCGCGAGGTCGTCGGCGCCGAGAAGGTCGTTGGTGCCGAGGGCGATGGTCGGGAAGCCGTCGCCGCCGCCGGAGAGGAAGTTGTTGGTGGCGACGCGGTAGGTGGCGGTGAGGTTGACGGGCTCACCGTTGAGCTTGACGGAGTCCGTGACGACGCGGTCGGCGCCGGTCTTCGTCAGGTCCAGGGTGTAGGTGAGGCCCGAGGAGATCTGGAGGATCTTCGGGGAGGCCGTGTTGGTGCCGCTGACCTGCTCCTTGAGGACCTGGATCAGCTGGGCGCCGGTGAGGTCCTGGAGGTTGACCAGGTTGGAGAACGGCTGGACGGTGAAGCCCTCGGCGTAGGTGACGACGCCGTCGCCCTCGGAGCCCTTGGCCGCGTAGGTCAGGGGGGCGCGGATGCCGCCGGGGTTCATCAGGGCCAGGTCGGTCTCCGGGTCCAGCTCCTTGCCGTAGGCGAGCTGGGCGTCGGCGATGAGGTCGCCGAGCGGGGACTCGGTGCCGGAGTTGTTGATGTCGGCGGAGATGTAGCCGATGGCACGGCTGCCGATGGGCGCCGCGAGGACGTTCCACTTGGCGATCAGCCCGGACAGGTCCTCGGCCTTGGGGACGTCCCGGGTGACCACGTGGTTCGCCGACTTCACCGACGTACGGGCGATGTCACCCGTCCAGCGGTCGTAGGTCAGGGTGGTGTCGGTGTAGAGGCGGCCGAAGGACGCGGCCGAGGTGACCATGCGCGGGTTGCCCGCCGGGTCGGGGACCGTGCACACGTAGGCCGCGTGGGTGTGGCCGGTGACCAGCGCGTCGACCGTCGGCGAGATGTTCTTCGCGATGTCGACGATCGGGCCGGAGATGCCGTCGCCGGCACCCGGGGAGTCGCAGTTGTAGTTGTACGAGCCGGAGGCCGGCGCGCCGCCCTCGTGGATCAGCGCGACGATCGACTTCACGCCCTGCTTCTGCAGGATGTCGGCGTACTTGTTGATCGTCTCGACCTCGTCCTTGAACTTGAGGCCCTTGACGCCCTCGGCGGTGACGACACCCGGGGTGCCCTCCAGGGTCACGCCGATGAAGCCGATCCGCACGCCGTTCTTCCGCCAGATCGAGTACGGCTTGAGGATCGGGTGGCCGGTCTTCTCGTTCAGGACGTTCGCGGCGAGGTAGGGGAACTCGGCCCCCTCGAACTCCTCGTCCGCGTAGCAGCCGTCGGTGGGGTGGCAGCCGCCGTACTGCAGGCGCTTCAGTTCGGCCGAGCCCTCGTCGAACTCGTGGTTGCCGACCGAGGTGACGTCGAGGTCCAGCTTGTTCAGCGCCTCGATGGTGGGCTCGTCGTGGAACAGGCCGGAGATCAGCGGGGAGGCACCGACCATGTCGCCGCCGGCCGCGGTGACGGAGTACGGGTGGCCCTCGCGCGCCTTGCGCAGGTGCGTGGCGAGGTACTCGACGCCGCCGACGCCGTCGATGGTCTTCGTGGTGCCGTCCGGCTGGACCTCGGTGACCCGGCCGGAGGAGCCGGCCGGCGGCTCCAGGTTGCCGTGCAGGTCGTTGAAGGACAGCAGCTGCACGTCCTGGTAGCGGCCCGTGTGCTTGTCCGTCCCCGTGGCCTCGTCGGCGTTCGCGGTAGCGGGCAGCGCGGCGGCGAGCGCGCCGACGGTCGCGAGTCCGGCGGCGGCCGCGAGGAGCCGGTGCGTACGGCGTCTGCGGTGGTGCGGCTGAGGTGTGGCAGGCATGCGCCCCCCTGTGGTGCACGTGAAGGTATGTCTCGGTCCGGGCGCAGCCTAGAGTCAACGCGCGTAGCGCGACAGGGGGTTCATGGTTACATCTGGGTTTCCCTTTGGCGGCCTTTCGCGAGTGCGGGCCTTTACCCTCATAGGCATGACCAGCGACGACTTCGCACGGCCCGGCCGCTCCCGCTCCATCGAGACCTTCGCCGCGCTCGACGCGGAGCAGATCGACGCCGTGCTCGCACTGCTCGCGGAGGCCGCCCGCAACGACGGCCAGCAGGCGGTCTCCGAACAGGGCAGGCTCCAGCTGCGCGGCGGCGCGCGTGACGGCGTGTCCCATCTGCTGCTCGCCGCCGGAACCGAACTCGTGGGCTACGCCCAGCTGGAGGACACCGACCCGGTGGAGGCGCCGGCCGCCGAGCTGGTCGTCCACCCCGCGCACCGCGGGCACGGGCACGGGCGCGCACTCGGCTCCGCCCTGCTCGCCGCCTCCGGCAAGCGGCTGCGGGTGTGGGCGCACGGCGGCCACCCGGCGGCCCGCCATCTCGCGCAGGTGCTTGGGCTGACCCTGTTCCGTGAACTGCGCCAGATGCGCCGCCCGTTGACCGGTCTGGAGCTGCCCGAGCCGGCGCTTCCCGAAGGCGTGACGGTCCGTACGTTCGTGCCGGGCGCGGACGACACCGCCTGGCTCGCGGTGAACGCGGCCGCCTTCGCCCACCACCCCGAGCAGGGCTCACTCACCCAGCGCGACCTCGACGACCGCAAGGCCGAGCCGTGGTTCGACCCGGCGGGCTTCTTCCTGGCCGTCCGCGGCGAGGAGCTGATCGGCTTCCACTGGACCAAGGTGCACGCCGAGGAGCAGCTCGGCGAGGTGTACGTCGTCGGCGTCTCCCCCGACGCGCAGGGCGGCGGCCTCGGCAAGGCCCTCACCACGATCGGCCTGAACCACCTGGCGGCCCAGACGCTGCCGACCGCGATGCTCTACGTCGACGCCGACAACAAGGCGGCGGTGGCGGTGTACGAGGCGCTGGGGTTCGCGACCCACGAGGCGGATCTGATGTACCGCACGGAGACGTGAGGCACCGGGGCACGGACGCGGACGCGGACGTGAGGAACCCGGGGCACAGGCGCGGAGTGAGGCACCCGGCACGGGCGCGGACGTGAAGCGCCGGGCACGGACGCGGGCGTGAGGCACCCGGGCGCGGACGGGGACGTGAAGCACCCGGGCGCGGACGGGGACGTGAAGCACCGGGCACGGGCGCGGGCGTGAGGCACCCGGGTCGAGGCCCGAAGCGCCCCGGCCAGGGCGTCAACGCCTGAGGCGCATTCACCCTCAGGGGGCGGTGATCTTGACACCGCCCCCTCCTTCACATCACCCTTTCACTAATCAAGTAGTGAAAGGGTGATTCGAGACGTGGCCGGACGACAAGTGGCCGGACAGTGATCGAGTACCGCATCGACCGGCGCAGCGGCATCGCCACCTACGTCCAGATCGTCCAGCAGACCAAACAGGCCCTGCGCCTCGGCCTGCTGGAACCCGGCGACAAGCTCCCCACGGCCCGCGAGGTCGTGGAAGCCACCGCCATCAATCCGAACACCGTGCTCAAGGCCTACCGAGAACTCGAACGCGAGGGGCTGGTCGAGGCCCGGCGCGGACTCGGCACCTTCGTGCGGCGCTCACTGGGCGCCGCCGCCGCCGATTCCCCGCTGCGCGCCGAGCTGGAGGACTGGGCACGGCGGGCCCGCGCGGCCGGGCTGGAGCGGGACGACGTGGCCGCACTCTTCACATCCGTACTGGAGCAAGACTTCGAGGGGGAGCAGCGATGAACGCCATGGGGGGACCGCGCGGGCTTCGAGCTGCACGCGCGGGGCAGGGGGGCACGCGATGACCGGCACCGCCATCGAGGCGGCCGCGCTGGGCAGACGGTTCGGGCGCCGCGCCCGGCCCGCGCTCCAGGACTGCGCGTTCCGCCTGCCGGCCGGCCGCGTCTGCGCCCTCGTCGGGCCGAACGGCGCCGGCAAGTCCACCCTGCTCGCCCTCGCGGCCGGGCTGCTCGGTCCGACCCACGGCTCGCTCACCGTCCTCGGCACCACCCCGGCCGCCGCCCGCGAGCGCCTGGCCTACGTCGCCCAGGACAAGCCCCTGCACCAGCAGCTCACCGTCGCCGAGACCCTGCGTCTGGGCCGCGAGCTCAACCCGCGCCGCTGGGACACGGCCAAGGCCGAGGCGGTCGTCGACCAGGGCGACCTGGACCCCGCCGCCAGGATCCGCTCCCTGTCCGGCGGCCAGCGCACCCGCGTGGCACTCGCCCTGGCCCTCGGCAAGCGGCCCGAACTGCTGCTGCTGGACGAGCCGATGGCCGATCTCGACCCGCTCGCCCGGCACCAGCTGATGGGCACGCTGATGGCCGACGCCGCCGAGCACGGCACCACCGTGGTGATGTCCTCGCACGTCGTCGCCGAACTGGAGGGCTCCTGCGACCACCTCCTGCTGCTCGGCGGGGGCCGCGTCCGGCTCGCCGGACCCCTGGAGGAGCTGCTCGCCGCGCACCGTCTGGTCACCGGCCGCACCGCCGGCCTCGCCCCGCACACCGTCGTCGAGTCCCGCACCAGCGGCCGCCGGCTCACCGCGCTGGTGCGGCCGAGCGGGCCGGTCGACGCCGGCTGGGAGATCGCCGAGCCGTCCCTGGAGGAACTGGTCCTCGCCCATCTGCGGGCCCCCGAGGCGCCCGCCCTGCTGCTCGACGAGTCGCTGGAGGACGCCGTATGACCACCACCGTGACCGTCCAGGCCCCCGCGCCCGACGAGGCCGGGCCCCGCCGCCGCGCCCCGCGCGGGATGGTGTGGGCCGTGCTCCGCCTGCACCGCGTGGCACTGCGCTTCTGGATCCTGCTGTTCGCGCTGGCCGCCACCATGCTGCTGTGGGCGTACGGACCGGGCGGGGACGCGGCCTGGCGCCAGTACACCGGGATGGACTGCGGCACACGCTGGGACCTGGGCTGCGACTACGTCACCGGTCCCGAGTACTACCGCTACGAACTGGCCGTGTCCCTGTCAGCGGCCCTGCTGGGCGTCCTGCCGGGCCTCGTCGCGGGCTGGACGGGCGGCGCGCTGATCGGCCGCGAGCTGGAGAACGGCACCGCGCGGCTGGCCTGGGTGCAGTCCGTCTCCCCCGCCCGCTGGCTGGCGGCCGAGCTGGCCGTGCCCGCCGCCCTGCTGATCCCGGGCACCCTGCTGCTCACGCTGCTGCACCGCGCCGTCTGGGAGGCGGACTCCACGCTGCTGTCCGACCTCGGCTGGTACGCCTGGCACGACCCGGCCACCTTCCAGGCCAACGGCCTGCTCGCCACCGCCTACCCGCTCCTCGGCCTGGCCGTCGGCGCCCTCGTCGGACTGCTCGCCGGACGGGCCCTGCCGGCTCTCGGCGGCGCGGTCCTCGCCCAGCTGGGCCTGATGTTCGCCCTGGGCGCGCTGCGCCCGTATCTGTGGCCGCCGGTGACGATCACGACGGCGGCGGAGGAGTACCCCTCGTACGACGGCCTGAGGGTCGCCGAAGGGGCCCTCGGCGCCGACGGCTCCCGGGTGGACGCGTCCTGCTTCGAGGAGCCGGCCTGCGTCGCCCGGCGCGACCTCGTGGGCTACTACGCCGACTACCACCCGGCCTCTCACTTCTGGCCGCTCCAGCTCGTGGAGACCGGCATCGTCCTGGCCCTGACCGCCGCGACGGTCCTGGCCGCCTTCTGGCTGATACGCCGCCGCACACGCTGAGAGCGCTCTGTCCACCGGGTGTCGCACGGCAGGCGTGAATCCGTCGGACAGACCCTCGCCCGGACTGCGTACGGCCTTCGCGGGGGCGGAGGGGGACGTACCCGCCCCGCCAGGCCTCCCGTACGCCGGGCGGGGGACGCGGACCCCCGTGATCCGTTCCCCGCTATCCCGTACGCCATGTCGCCGTAACCATTGGTTCAGACGCTCTTGCGAAGCTCAGCCAATGAGCCCAGTCGCCGAGCCCGAGCCCTCGCCGCGCCCGTTCAAGGCCGCCGCCGCGCTCCCGCCCGCGTCCTCCGACGCGCCCGTTTCGCTCATGGCGCGGAAGAATGGGTCCATGAGTCAGCAGAACGCCCAGGCAGAGGTCCAGCACGCACAGCCCCCCGTGGGCTCCATAGCCGCGCACCGCCCGCACACCGTGGCGGCGGCCACGGTCTCCGATCTGGAACCCGACCTCGACGCGGATCTCGACGCGTACGAGGAGACGCAGGACGACGGGGTCCAGCTGCCGCAGGGCCGGTTCCTGGACCGGGAGCGCAGCTGGCTCGCGTTCAACGAACGGGTTCTGGAGCTCGCCGAGGACCCGAACACGCCCCTCCTGGAGCGGGCGAACTTCCTGGCGATCTTCGCCAGCAACCTCGACGAGTTCTTCATGGTCCGGGTGGCCGGTCTGAAGCGCCGTATCGCCACCGGCGTCGCCACCCGGTCCGCCTCCGGACTCCAGCCCGGCCAGGTGCTGGAGATGATCTGGGCGCGCTCCCGCGAGCTCATGGCACGGCATGCCGCCTGCTTCCACGAGGACGTCGCCCCCGGGCTCGCGGAGGAAGGCATCCACCTGGTCCGCTGGAGCGAGCTGACGGAGAAGGAGCAGGCCCGCCTGTTCACCCTGTTCCGGCACCAGATCTTCCCCGTGCTGACCCCGCTGGCGGTCGACCCGGCGCACCCCTTCCCGTACATCTCGGGCCTGTCGCTGAACCTGGCCGTCGTGGTGCGCAACCCGGTCAGCGGCCACCGGCACTTCGCCCGTGTGAAGGTGCCGCCGCTGCTGAACCGCTTCCTGGAGTCCAGCCCCGGCCGCTTCGTCCCCATCGAGGACGTCATCGGCGCGCACCTGGAAGAGCTGTTCCCGGGCATGGAGGTGCTGGAGCACCACGCCTTCCGCATCACCCGCAACGAGGACCTGGAGGTCGAGGAGGACGACGCCGAGAACCTCCTCCAGGCCCTGGAGAAGGAACTCATGCGGCGCCGCTTCGGGCCGCCGGTGCGCCTGGAGGTCGAGGAGTCCATCGACCGCGAGGTCCTGGACCTGCTGGTGCGCGAGCTGAAGATCAGCGAGGCCGAGGTCTACCCGCTGCCCGGCCCGCTCGACCTGACCGGCCTGTTCCGCATCCACGGCCTGGACCGGCCGGAGCTGAAGTACCCCAAGTTCGTCGCGGGCACCCACCGCGATCTCGCCGAGGTGGAGTCGGCCTCCCCGCCGGACATCTTCGCCGCGCTGCGCAGCCGGGACGTGCTGCTGCACCACCCCTACGACTCGTTCTCCACCTCGGTGCAGGCCTTCCTGGAGCAGGCGGCCGAGGACCCCGACGTCCTCGCGATCAAGCAGACGCTGTACCGAACCTCCGGCGACTCCCCGATAGTCAACGCGCTCATCGACGCCGCCGAGGCCGGCAAGCAGGTCCTGGTCCTGGTCGAGATCAAGGCCCGCTTCGACGAGCACGCCAACATCAAGTGGGCGCGCAAGCTGGAGGAGGCCGGCTGCCACGTGGTCTACGGCCTGGTCGGCCTGAAGACGCACTGCAAGCTGTCGCTGGTGGTCCGCCAGGAGGGCGACACCCTGCGCCGCTACAGCCACGTCGGCACCGGCAACTACCACCCCAAGACGGCCCGCCTCTACGAGGACCTGGGCCTGCTGACGGCGGACCCGCAGGTCGGCGCGGACCTGTCGGACCTGTTCAACCGGCTCTCGGGCTACTCGCGCCGCGAGACCTACCGCAGGCTGCTCGTCGCGCCCAAGTCGCTGCGCGACGGCCTGATATCGCGGATCAACAAGGAGGTCCAGCACCACCGTGCCGGACGTCCCGCGTACGTCCGTATCAAGGTCAACTCGATGGTCGACGAGGCGGTCGTCGACGCGCTGTACCGGGCGTCCCAGGCGGGCGTCCCGGTCGATGTGTGGGTGCGCGGCATCTGTGCGCTGCGCCCCGGGGTGGCGGGCCTGTCGGAGAACATCCGGGTCCGCTCGGTGCTCGGCCGTTTCCTGGAGCACTCGCGGGTCTTCGGCTTCGGCAACGGCGGCGAGCCCGAGGTGTGGATCGGCAGCGCCGACATGATGCACCGCAACCTCGACCGCCGTATCGAGGCCCTGGTCAGGGTCGTCGACCCGGCCCACCGCGCCGCGCTCAACCGGCTGCTGGAGACCGGCATGTCCGACACCACCGCCTCCTGGCACCTGGGCTCGGACGGCGAGTGGACCCGGCACGCGACGGACGCCGAGGGCCAGCCGCTGAGGAACGTCCAGGAGATGCTCATAGACGCCCGGAGGCGCAGGCGTGGCACAGCAACACCTTGAACCGACGGACCCCTTGGCCCAGCCGGTGGCCGGAGAGTCCCTCGCGGACTATCTCCGCTCCCAGGCCACGGAGTTCCTGCGCGCCCTGCGCCAGCACCGGGAGACCGGCGTCGGCAGCAGCGGTTCGCAGGAGTCCGTCGGAGCGGCGCGCTCGCTGCGCCGCTCGGCCCGCCGCATCAGCGGCAGCCTGCACACCTACCGTCCGCTGCTGGACGCCGACTGGTCGGAGGGCATGCGGCCCGAACTCGCCTGGCTGTCGGGCACGCTGGCGGCCGAGTACGACTGCGCGGCCCGGCTGGAGCGCCTGCTGACCGCGCTGCACCGGCTGTCCGGCTCGGTGACCTTGCCCGCCCAGACGGCGGGCACCCCGGGCGGGGCGCCGCCGATGCCGGAGCGCGGCAACCTCACGGTGGGCGCGGCGAAGGCGGGCGCGCTGCTCGACCGCCAACTGACGCTGGCCCGCACCCGGGCGCACTCCACCGCGCTCCAGGCGCTCGGCAGCAGCCGCTTCCACGCGGTCGCCGACAAGGTCGCCGTACTGGCCAGCGAGGTGCCGCTCACTCCGGCGGCCCCGGACGCCGACCTGCGCGCGCACGCGGCGGCCGCCGAGGAGCGGCTCTCCGACGCGATCGCCGGGCTGCCGCTGGTCACCGCGGGCAGCCCGTACAACGCCGAGGCGCTGATCCACGGCCTGTCCCCGGACCCGGCCCCGCACCCGCAGGACGGGCCGTGGCACCAGGTCCGTCTGCTGCTGCGCCTGCACCGCTACGCCCTGGAGGTGCTGTACGGGCACGGTCAGGACGCCCCGGTGAACGTGCGGCTGCTCGCGGCCGGGCAGGCGCTGAACCGGCACCGGGACGCCTCGGAGGCGGCCGCCGCCGCGGCCCACGCGGCGCGCACCCCGCGTATCGCCCCGGCGACGGCGTACGCCCTCGGAGTGCTCCACGCCGACCAGCGCCATGAGGTGGAGGCGGCGCGCTTCGCCTTCCAGCAGTCCTGGCAGAAACAGACGGTGAGCACGTCCTGAGCGCTGACGAGGGCGGTGAATCCCGGGTGACACCCCAGACGACGAGCACCACTCCGATCCAGGCGGCCGGCTGCGTGCTGTGGCGCCGCTCCCCGTTCGGCGAGGGGCTGGAGATCTGTCTGGTGCACCGCCCCAAGTACGACGACTGGTCCCATCCCAAGGGCAAGTTGAAGCGCGGCGAGGACGCGCTCACGGGCGCCCTGCGCGAGGTGGTGGAGGAGACGGGCTACACCGCCCGTCCGGGCGAAGAGCTCTCCACCGTCCACTACTTCGCCAACGGGCGCCCGAAGCAGGTCCGTTACTGGGCGGCCGAGGCCACGGGCGGCGGCTTCCTGCCGAACACGGAGGTGGACCGCATCCTCTGGCTCTCCCCGGCCACGGCCCGCGACCGCCTCACCCAGCCGCGCGACCGCGAACTCGTGGAGAAGCTGCTGCGCACACTGTGCTGACTCACCGGGCGGCCGCGTGTCCCTCCGCGTCCGCGCGGGCCAGACTGCGGGCGCGGCGGGCGGGGCCGCGCCAGCCGCAGATGCAGCGGGCCACGCAGAACGGCCCCTGTTCGACGGTGGTCGTACGGTGCTCGGCGTGGTCCTGAGTGGACGCGAAGCGCTCGTGCTGAGTCACACCGACAACGTTACCCAGACCGGATGAACAGCGGGTTCACGGCATCCCCTGCCGACCCCGGCCGACCGCGTGACGACGCCCCCTACCCGTCGTTAACCGTCACGACAGGGGCGCGTGACGGACCTACGGCTGGGGGTCGGCAGGCGATGGCGGAGAGGCAGCACGGCAAGGCGGGCGGAACGGTCGTGGCGGCGGGCCTGATGGCCTGTGTCTGTCTGGGCACGTCCGGCTGCGGGGGCAGCGGGGAGGCCGCCGAGGACCCGGTGCACACGCTGCACGAGGCCGCCGACGCGCTGGTGGACGCCGAGAGCTCCCGGGCGCGTACGTCGATGGAGATGGCGACCGGCGGCACCCGGGTCACCATCCGGGGCGAGGGCGTGTACGACTACACCCGCCGGCTGGGCCGGCTGAAGGTGCTGCTGCCGCAGGACCCGGCGGGCCGCGCCGAGCACCGCCCGATCACCGAGCTGCTGGCGCCCGGTGCGCTGTTCATGAAGAACCGGGGCGCGGGCGTCCCGGCCGACAAATGGGTGCGGGTGGAGACGGCCACCCTGTCCGACGGCAATCTGGTCACCGGCGGGGCCACCGACCCCTTCGCGGCGGCGGAGGTGCTGCGCGGCACCCGCACGGCGAAGTTCGTCGGCATCACCGACCTCGCCGGCACCGAGGTCCGGCACTACACGGGCACGGCGGATCTGACGGTGGCGGCGCGAACCGCCTCGGCGGACGGCCGGGCCTCCCTCGCGGCGGCGGCGAAAGGGTTCGCGACGGCGGTCGTCCCGTTCGACGTGTTCCTCGACGCGGAGGGCCGGATCCGCAAGGTCAGACACCGTTTCAGCTTCGTCAACGGCCACCGGAAGGACACGGTGGCGGTGGCCTCGACGACTCTCCTCTACGACTTCGGCACCCCGGCCGACGTACGCCTGCCGGACGACGAGGACATCTACGCGGGCCGGATCGCGGAGGAGTAGAGGAGCACCGGACCGGTATGAGAACTAGCCCGTCCGTGCCATGCGCGGTCCGTGGACGGCTCCCTACTCTAGAGAGTCGGTGACGGCGGAGAAGAGGTGATGCGCGTGGCTCCGGTCGGCGGTACGGCGGTGCAGGACCACGTGGCCCTCGCCGAGATCGAACTGTGCGGTGAGCTGATCATCGCGGCGTCGACGGCCGACGAGGACCGGCTCAGTCTGGAGAGCATCGACGAGGTGCTGCGGGTGGCCGAGCTGCGAGAGGCGGCGGGCGGCTGAACATCACCGCCCGCCGTGGCGAACCCCCCGGGTCATCGGTCAGGCCGTGTCAGGTGCGCAGCATCCGCCCGATGGCCTTGGTGGCCTCCTCCACCTTGGCGTCGATCTCGGCGCCGCCCTTGAGGGCCGCGTCGGCGACGCAGTGCCGCAGGTGCTCGTCGAGCAGTTGGAGGGCGAAGGACTGCAGGGCCTTGGTGGAGGCGGACACCTGCGTGAGTATGTCGATGCAGTAGACGTCCTCGTCGACCATGCGCTGCAGGCCGCGGATCTGGCCCTCGATCCGGCGCAGACGCTTGAGGTGCTCGTCCTTCTGCTTGTGGTACCCGTGCACTCCGTGGTCGTGGTCGGTCACCACGGCCTCGGCGGCCGCCTCTGCACCGGCCTCGGTGGTCGTCATCACGGCCTCCCAATCAAGACGAGCTAGTCAGTATATACCCCCGGTGGGTATATGTTACCGAATATCGCGGGTATGACGCCCTGTGGCCGACACCACCCCGGACAAGGCTTGCCCGCCCACCTGCCGATAACTCTGCCCGATGGGCGACACTGGGGGACGGCCCGATAGCCGTGGCCGAATGATGCGCCTAGCATCAGCCTGACCGAAACCGAAGCATCCCGAGGACCACACGTGCGCTTTCGTCTGACCCCCAGGGAGACGAGCTTCTACGACATGTTCGCCGCGTCCGCGGACAACATCGTCACGGGCTCGAAGCTCCTGATGGAACTGCTCGGGGCGGACGCATCCGCCCGGGCTGAGATCGCGGAGCGTATGCGGGCAGCGGAACACGCCGGTGACGACGCCACACACGCGATCTTCCACCAGCTGAACTCCTCGTTCATCACGCCCTTCGACCGCGAGGACATCTACTCCCTCGCTTCGTCCCTCGACGACATCATGGACTTCATGGAGGAGGCCGTCGACCTGGTCGTCCTCTACAACGTCGAGGAACTGCCCAGGGGCGTCGAGCAGCAGATCGAGGTCCTCGCCCGCGCGGCCGAGCTGACGGCCGAGGCGATGCCCAACCTGCGCACGATGAACAACCTCACCGAGTACTGGATCGAGGTCAACCGGCTGGAGAACCAGGCCGACCAGATCCACCGCAAGCTGCTCGCCCACCTCTTCAACGGCAAGTACGACGCCATCGAGGTGCTCAAGCTCAAGCAGATCGTGGACGTCCTCGAAGAGGCGGCGGACGCATTCGAACACGTGGCGAACACGGTGGAGACCATCGCGGTCAAGGAGTCCTGAGGCCCGTCCATGGACACCGTCGCTCTGGTCGTGACCATCGGGGTCGCGCTCTTCTTCACGTACACCAACGGCTTCCACGACTCGGCGAACGCGATCGCGACGTCCGTCTCGACCCGGGCCCTGACCCCCCGCGCCGCGCTCGCCATGGCGGCCGTGATGAACCTCGCGGGTGCCTTCCTGGGCTCCGGCGTGGCCAAGACGGTCTCCGAGGGCCTGATCGAGACGCCCGAGGGCTCCAAGGGCATGGGCATCCTCTTCGCCGCCCTCACCGGCGCGATCACCTGGAACCTGATCACCTGGTACTTCGGCCTCCCCTCGTCCTCCTCCCACGCCCTGTTCGGCGGCATGGTCGGCGCGGCCCTCGCGGGCGGCACGACGGTCTACTGGAGCGGCGTCCTCGACAAGGTCATCATCCCGATGTTCGTCTCCCCCGTGGTCGGCCTGCTGGCCGGTTACCTGGTGATGGCGGCCATCATGTGGATATTCCGCCGGGCCAACCCCCACAAGGCCAAGCGCGGCTTCCGTATCGCCCAGACCGTCTCGGCGGCCGGCATGGCCCTCGGCCACGGCCTCCAGGACGCGCAGAAGACCATGGGCATCGTCGTGATGGCCCTCGTCATCGCCGACGTCGAGGACTACGGCGACCCGATCCCGATCTGGGTAAAGATCGTCTGCGCCGTGATGCTCTCCCTCGGCACGTACGCCGGCGGCTGGCGCATCATGCGCACGCTTGGCCGCAAGATCATCGAGCTCGATCCCCCGCAGGGCTTCGCCGCGGAGACGACCGGCGCGTCGATCATGTTCACCACGGCCTACCTCTTCAAGGCCCCCATCTCCACGACCCACGTCATCACCTCGGCCATCATGGGCGTCGGCGCGACAAAGCGCGTGAACGCGGTCCGCTGGGGTGTCGCCAAGAACATCGTCCTCGGCTGGTTCATCACCATGCCGGCAGCGGCCTTCGTGGCCGCGGGCGCCTTCGGCGTGCTCAACCTGGCCTTCCTCTAACCCAAGGCCCCCGCCCGAGCACCTCCAGAGGGAACGTTTCTCCCGCCCCCCAACCGTGCCCCTACGGGGCTGAGGCGGGGACGTCACGCACTCGTCACGACGAGGTGCCTCCCGCAGCGGGGAGGGGACCCACAGCCCCCGTGCCACCCCCAGCACACACATGCCCGCGACGGCGGCGCGAGCGGCAGGCGGGGGGCATCACCCAACTCGGCGCCACGAGGTACCGCCGCGCCCACCCGTGCCGCCCCGAGCGGCACGCATGCCCGCGGCTGAGTGTGCGGCACGCAGCCCGCGGCGAACGCGGAGGCGGGGGCATCACGCAACTCGGCACTACGAAGTGCCACCGCGCCCACCCGTGCCACCACCAGCTGCACGCATGCCCGCGGCTGGGTGTGGCGGGAAGCCGCGTACGGCGGGGAGGGGGCGGGGCGGGGGGTGTCTGCCCGCAGCGGACGGCGGTAACCGCCCTCAGCCGATGCGAGGGGCCAGAACGGCGGACCGAGGACGGACACCCCCCGGCCCGCCCCCGCACCACCCACCCGGAAGCAGCGCTGCCCCCACCCCCACCGAACAGCAACGGGCCGCCGCAGGCACCCGGCAGACAACAAGCGCGGCAGGCACCCGGCAGACAACAAGCGCCGCAGGCACCCGGCAGGCAACAAACGCGGCAGGCACCCGGCAGACAACAAGCGCCGCAGGCACCCCGCAGGCACAGAGCCGCCGCAGGCACCCCGCAGGCAACACGAAATGGGCCCGCCCCCCGGGAGCCAGGGGGCGGGCCCTTTTCAACCTCGCGGTGGCACCGCCATGCAGCACCGCGAGGGGATCAGGGAAGGATCATCCGAAGCGGCCGGAGATGTAGTCCTCGGTCGCCTGGACGGACGGGTTGGAGAAGATCCGCTCCGTGTCGTCGATCTCGATCAGCCGACCCGGCTGCCCGACCGCCGCGAGGTTGAAGAACGCCGTGCGGTCCGACACACGCGCCGCCTGCTGCATGTTGTGCGTCACGATGACGATCGTGAAGCGCTCCTTCAGCTCACCGATCAGGTCCTCGATCGCCAGCGTCGAGATCGGGTCGAGCGCCGAGCACGGCTCGTCCATCAGCAGAACGTTCGGCTCCACCGCGATCGCCCGAGCGATGCACAGCCGCTGCTGCTGACCACCCGACAGCCCGGACCCCGGCTTCTGCAGCCGGTCCTTGACCTCGTTCCACAGGTTCGCACCCTTGAGCGACTTCTCGACGATGTCGCTCAGTTCGCTCTTCTTGTAGCTGCCGTTCAACCGCAGCCCCGCCGCCACGTTGTCGTAGATCGACATCGTCGGGAACGGGTTCGGCCGCTGGAACACCATGCCGACCTCACGCCGCACGGACACCGGGTCGATGCCCGTCCCGTACAGGTCCTCGTCGTCGAGCAGCACCTTGCCCTCGACGCGGCCACCCGAGGTGACCTCGTGCATACGGTTCAGCGTGCGCAGGAACGTCGACTTGCCGCACCCGGACGGTCCGATGAACGCCGTCACCGAGCGGGGCTCGACGGTCATCGAAATGTCCTCGATCGCTTTGTGGGAGCCGTAGTAGGCGGTCAGTCCGCTGACGTCGATTCGCTTGGCCATGTCTACTTCACTTCCAGAAATTCAGGCTCGGTCGCTGTGTGGCCGCGTCAGCGACCGGTCTTCGGGGCCTTCCAGCGGGCAATGCCACGGGCCACCATGTTCAGGATCATCACGAAGGCGATCAGCGTCAGGGACGCCGCCCAGGCACGGTCGTACGCCGCCTCGGACTGACTCTGCTGGTACTGCTGGTAGATGTACAGCGGCAGCGAGGCCTGTGCGCCCTCGAAGGGGTTGTTGTTGATGAACGGGTTACCGAACACCAGCAGCAGTACCGGGGCGGTCTCACCGGCGATACGGGCGACGGACAACATGATGCCCGTCGTGATGCCACCGATGGCGGTGGGCAGGACGACCTTCAGGATCGTCCGCCACTTGGGCACGCCCAGCGCGAGCGACGCCTCCCGCAGCTCGTTCGGCACGAGCTTGAGCATCTCCTCGGTGGAGCGCACGACCACCGGCATCATCAGGATGGCCAGGGCGAGCGAGCCGGCGAAGCCGAAGGGCTGCATGTCCCACATCAGCATGAGGCTGAGGATGAACAGACCGGCGACGATCGACGGGATACCGGTCATCACGTCGACGAAGAAGGTGACGGCGCGGGCCAGGGCGCCCCGGCCGTACTCGACGAGGTAGATCGCGGTGAGGACACCGATCGGCGCACCGATCGCGGTGGCGAGGGCGACCTGCTCCAGGCTGCCGATGATGGCGTGGTAGATACCGCCACCCGGCTCGCTGTCCGCGACGACACCCATCGAGTGCGTCAGGAAGTAGACGTCGAGGACCTTGGTGCCGCGCTCGACGGTCGCCCAGATCAGCGACGCGAGGGGCACGATGGCGATGACGAAGGAGACCCACACCAGGGACGTGGCGACGCGGTCCTTCGCCTGCCGCTTGCCCTCGACCCGCGCGGCGATGCCGTACGTACCGAAGACGAACAGCAGTGCGGCGATCAGGCCCCACTGGATGCGGCTCTCCAGGCCGGCGGCCAGGCCGATGCCCACGCCGAGGGCGATGGAGCCCGCGGCGATCGCCCAGGGGGACCACTTCGGCAGGCTGGCACCGCGCAGGCTGCTGGCGCGCTTGGTGCTGGCGACGGCTGCGTGGCTCATGCGTTGGCCCCCGAGTACTCCTTGCGGCGGGCGATGATCGCGCGGGCCGCACCGTTGACCAGCAGGGTGATGACGAACAGCACCAGACCGGAGGCGATGAGCGCGTCACGGCCGAAGGGCGTCGCCTCGTTGAACTTGCTGGCGATGTTCTGGGCGAAGGTGCCGCCGCCCGGGTTGAGCAGACTGGCGTCGATGGTGAAGCTCGGGGAGAGCACGGTCGCGACGGCCATGGTCTCGCCGAGGGCACGGCCGAGGCCGAGCATCGAGGCGGAGATCACGCCGGAGCGGCCGAAGGGCAGGACGGCCATCCGGATGACCTCCCAGCGCGTGGCACCGAGGGCCAGGGCGGCCTCCTCGTGCATCTGCGGGACCTGCCGGAAGACCTCACGGCTCACGTTGGTGATGATCGGCAGGATCATGATCGCGAGCAGGATGCCGACGGTGAGCATGGAGCGGGGGGCGCCGCCCTGCCACTCGAAGATGCCGGTCCAGCCGAGGTAGTCGTCCAGCCAGCCGTACAGGCCGTCCATGTGCGGGACGAGGATCAGGGCGCCCCACAGGCCGTACACGATCGACGGCACGGCGGCGAGCAGGTCGATCACATAGGCGATGGGACCGCTCAGCCTGCGCGGGGCGTAGTGGGTGAGGAAGAGCGCGATGGCGACGGCGATCGGGACCGCGATGGCCATGGCGATGATCGAGGACACCACTGTGCCGAACGCCAGGACGGCGATGCCGAAGACCGGCGGCTGGAGGTTGGTGTTCCACTCGAAGGTGGTCAGGAAGTTGCCCTCGTTGTCGCTGAGGGCGAGCGAGGCGCGATAGGCGAGGAAGATCGCGATCGCGGCCATGATCGCAAGCAGCAGGATGCCGGACCCGCGGGAGAGACCGAGGAAGATGCGGTCTCCGGGACGGGTGGCGCCTCGGGCGTTGCGCTTCTGTTCCTTGGCGCCCGGCTGCGGGGCAGGGGGCGGTGCCTGAGTGCTGTTGGTGGTTATGTCCATCGGGTTCTCCGGTCTGCGGAACCGTCCTCACGAGGGCGGCTCGGTGGAGCCGTACTCGTCGTGCGGCCCCTGGCGGCGGTGCACCGGACGGTGCGGTCCGGGCCCCGGAGTGGGGGCCGGACCGCACCGGGGGTCAGCTCAGCTCGTCGATGGTCGTGCGGACCTTGGCGATGATGTCGGCGGGGATCGGCGCGTAGTCGTTGTCGACCAGGACCTTCTGGCCGTCCTCGCTGGCGATGTAGCGCAGGAAGGCCTTGGTGGCGGGCAGGGTGTCCGCCTTGTTGCCCTTGTCGCAGACGATCTCGTAGGTGACCAGGGTGATCGGGTAGGCACCGTCGGCCTTGGTCGCGTAGTTCAGCTTGAGGGCGAGGTCCTTGCCCGTGCCGACGACCTGGGCGTCCGCGATGGCCTTGGTGGCGCTGTCCGTGGAGGCGGTGACCGGCGCGGCGGCACCCGTGTCGAGGGCGACGGTGGAGAGCTCCTTGGCGTAGGAGAGCTCCATGTAGCCGATGGCGCCGGAGTTCTGCTGCACCTGCTGGGAGATGCCCGCGGAGCCGGAGGCCGCCTGGCCGCCCTTGGCCTGCCAGGCCTTGCCGCCCTCGTACTTCCAGTTGTCCGGGGTGGTGGCGATCAGGTACTTGGTGAAGTTGTCCGTGGTGCCGGAGTCCTCGGAACGGTGGAACGCCTGGATCTTCAGGTCGGGCAGCTTCGCGTCGGGGTTGAGCGCCGCGATGGCCTTGTCGTTCCAGTTGGTGATCTTGCTGTCGAAGATCTTCGCGAGGGTCGGCGCGTCCAGGACGAGGTTGTCGACACCCGGGACGTTGTAACCGACGGCGATCGGGCCGCCGACCATCGGGAGGTCGATGCCCTGGCCACCCTGGCAGACCTCCTTCGAGGCGGTCACCTCCTCCGGCTTCAGCGCGGAGTCGGAGCCGGCGAAGGCGACCTGACCCTGGGTGAACGCGGTGACACCGGCGCCGGAGCCGCCGCCCTTGTAGTTGATCTGGACGCCGTTGCAGGCCTGGGTGAAGGCCTTGACCCAGGCGTCGATGGCGTTCTTCTGCGCGGACGAGCCGTCGGCGAGGAGCTGGCCCTTGGCGTCGTCACACTGGACGCTGCCCGCGGCAGCGCTGTTGGGCGCGCCGCTCTCGTTGCTCTTCTCACCCGTGTCGTCGGAGCCGCACGCCGTGAGGGC
Source organism: Streptomyces sp. NPDC006458 (assembly GCF_040612135.1). NCBI lineage: Bacteria > Bacillati > Actinomycetota > Actinomycetes > Kitasatosporales > Streptomycetaceae > Streptomyces > Streptomyces sp. NPDC006458. The sequence goes on from NZ_JBEXPR010000007.1 coordinate 291,540, forward strand.
CAGGGCGCTGGAGACGGCGAGAGCACCGAGGGTGAGGGCCCGCCGGTTCATGCGCTGAAGCTTCACTTTCGGACATTCCTTCCAGGAGCCGCCGTCCTGATCGCGGCGTGCGAGGTCTGGCCGGCGAGAGCGCGATCGAGGCGCGCTCGTCGCCGGGTAAGGCCGAAATTAGGCAGAAGAGGTGAAGCCGCCTATGGCCGGAAGTTAACGGGGGGTGAACCCCTGTGGTCGGTGCGGTTAGGTCACGGAATGCTCACGGGGAGAGCACGCAGAGGTTCCGGCGTGATCCGGCACCACCGAACCACGAGATCCCTCGATCAGGGCAAAACGGACACTGGATCCTGACGCTACACCACCCTTCAGAAGCAAGGGGAGGTGCTGAGCCTGAACCCCTGTCAGCGCGGGAACCCGGTTGCCCGCGTAGCCGTCCCGTTCCACAGGAACGGCGTCAAGGGGAGACGGACATGGAGCGACGGACGTTCATCGGCGGCGGCGTCGCCGCCCTCGCCGCAGCCACCACGGCCGGCTGTACCGGAACGGAACACCCCAGAAGCACGTCCACGTCGCCCAGCTCCGCCCCCGCGTCCTCCTCGTCTGGCTCGTCGTCCTCCACGACGACGATGACAGCGGCAGCCGGCCTGGGTGCGCTCGCCCTCGACCTGGACGGTCCCCTGGTCCGTCCGGGCGACCGGGCCTGGGCGGCGGCCCGGCAGCTCTACAACACCCGCTTCGACTCGCTGAAGCCCTCCGCGGTCGCCTACGTCGCCCACGACGCCGACATCCGCACGGTCCTGTCGTATACAAACGCCCACGGTGTGAAGGTGGCCATCCGCAACGGCGGGCACTCCTACGCGGGCTGGTCCTCGGGCAACGGCCGGCTGATCATCGACGTCTCCAAGCTGAACCGGGTACGCGCGAGCGGCGGAGAGGCGGTGATCGGCGCGGGCGCCAAGCTGATCGACGTCTACCGGGCGCTGGCCGCCAGGGGCGTGACGATCCCGGCGGGCTCCTGCCCCACGGTCGGCGTCTCCGGCCTCGTCCTCGGCGGCGGCCACGGCGTGGTCTCCCGGGCCTACGGACTGACCTGCGACAGCCTCACCCAGGCCACCCTGATCACCGCCGACGGCCGCCGGCTCATCGCGAACGCGCGTGAGAACAAGGACCTGTTCTGGGCACTGCGCGGCGCGGGCAACGGCAACTTCGGCGTCGTCACCGAACTGCGCTTCCGCACCCATGCCGCCCCGCAGGCCGTGGTCGCCTATATGACCTGGCCGTGGTCGAAGGCGGCCGCGGTGATACGGGCCTGGCAGGAGTGGGGACCGAGCCAGCCCGACGAGATCTGGTCCTCGCTGCACCTGGCGAACGCGGCCGGGGGCAGGCCCACCGTCTCCGTCGCCGCCTTCTCCCTCGGCACCTACCGCGAACTGCAGAACGCCGTGGACCGCCTGGCCGACCGCATCGGCGCGTCGGCGACCAACGTCTCACTGCGCCGGCGTTCCTACGAGGAGGCCATGGAGGTGTACGCGGGCTGCTCGTCCTTCGCCAACGACGCGCAGTGCCACCTGCCGGGCTCCACACCGGGCCGTTCCCCGCAGGGCGCGCTCGGCCGTGAGACGTACGCGGCGCGCTCCGACTTCTTCGACCGCTCGCTGTCCTCGAACGGCATCCGCACGCTGATGGCCCAGATCGCGGCCGTGCGCGGCGGCTCCGGCAGCATCGCGCTGACCGCACTGGGCGGGGCGGTCAACCGGGTCTCCCCCACGGCGACCGCGTTCGTGCACCGCCGCTCGCGGATGCTGGCCCAGTACATCGGCGCCTGGCGGGCGGGCACTTCCGGCAGCACGGCCCAGTCCTGGCTCACCGGCGCCCACGACGCGATGCGCCCCTACGCGTCCGGTGCCGCCTACCAGAACTACACCGACCCGACCCTGACGAACTGGCGCAAGGCGTACTACGGCGACGCGGCCGGTCGGCTGGCCCAGCTGAAGAAGCAGTACGACCCGGAGCGGACGTTCACCTTCCCGCAGGCGCTGTAGGGCGTCTGCCGTACCGGCGCTAGGCCGCCAGGTCCCTCTCCGTGGTGGCGGTGGACTCGGCGCGGGCGCCGGGGATCACCGGGTCACCGCCGGCGGAAGGGGGCGTACGCCGCCGGATCAGCCACCCCGCGCGCGGGGAGCTCCCGATCGCGCGGGTCAGCGGGGTGAGCAGGGCCGTGGCGAGCGGGGAGAGCAGCAGGGCCACGGCCGTGCCGAGCGCGAAGCCGCCGATGACGTCGGTCGGGTAGTGCACGCCCATGTAGACGCGGCAGAAGCCCTCCAGGAGGGCGAGCCCTATCCCGACGAGGCCGAAGCGGCGGTTGGCCACGAACAGGCCGACGGCCATGGCCATGGTGATGGTGGCGTGGTCACTGACGAAGGAGTAGTCGGTCTTGCCGGACACCAGGACTTCCAGCCCCTGGTGGTCGAGGAACGGCCGGGGCCGCTCCACGAAGCCTCTTATCGGCACGTTCACCAGGACCGCGATGCCGGCCGCGAGCGGCGCCCACACCAGCGCGGCCACGGAGGAGGCGGCCTCCTCGGCGTCGGCGCGCCGCCGCACGGTCCAACAGCACCACAGCACGAGCAGCACCATGGCGAACAGCAGCCCGTACTCGCCGACGTACTCGACGACCCGGTCGAACCAGTGCGGGGCGTCCTTGGCCAGGCCATTGATGTCGTAGAGCAGCTCGACGTCGGGGTTCGACCCGGATTGCGCGAGTCCAGCCATGGTGCCGCGGCCCCTTCGTCGTCCTTCCGCTCGCGCACACGCGCGTGCCGAGCTCTGCCACCCCCGTGGTGTACGGACCTGTCGACCGTTTCCGTCGGCCCGACCCGTGAACAGGAACGCACGGCCCCTTCAGGTTCGTTCCACACTCCACTGAATGATCACTCAGACGTTATCGAAGAGAGACCCATCGCCGCAGCTCAGGGGGTGGGTTCACGCTCCGTTCGGTCCGTTTCAGACGCCTGTGGGCAGTGCTTTTGCGCCATCCTCGGTGACCCGGGTGGCACCGAAGTACTTGCGGGTGTCGATCGGGTCGAACCGGATGACGGCCCCCGTGCGCGGCGCGTCGATCATGTACCCGCCGCCGACGTAGATCCCCACGTGATCGATGGCCCGGGAATTGTTCGGGTCCGTCGAGAAGAAGACCAGGTCACCGGGCAGCAGTTCGTCCCGGCCCGGATGCGGCCCCGCGTTGTACTGATCGTTCGCCACGCGCGGAAGCGTGATCCCGACACTTGCGTACGCCGCCTTGGTCAGCCCCGAACAGTCGAACCGTCCACCCTGCTCGGCGGTTCCGTTCCCACCCCACAGATAAGGAGTCCCGAGCTTCTTCTGCGCGTAGTGGATCGCCCCGGCGGCCTGCTCGGAGGGATCGACCCGGCTGACGGGGGCGGCGAAACTCGCCTGGAGCGTGGTGATGGTCTTCACATAGTTCTGGGTCTCCTTGTACGGCGGCACGCCCCCGTACTTGATGACCGCGTAGGCCCCCGCGTTGTACGCGGCGAGCATGTTCCGGGTGGTGTCCCCCGGCACGTCCTTGACGTACTTGGCGAGCGAGCAGTCGTACGAGGCCGCCGAGGGGATCGCGTCCTGGGGGTCCCAGACGTCCCGGTCGCCGTCCCCGTCGCCGTCGAGGCCGTGGGTGGCCCAGGTGCCCGGGATGAACTGCGCGATGCCCTGCGCCGCGGCCGGGCTCTGGGCGTTCGGGTCGAAGCCGCTCTCCTGGTACAGCTGGGCGGCGAGCAGCGAGGGGCTGATGGCGGGGCAGAGGTTGCCCCAGCGCTGCACCAGCCCCTGGTATGCGGCCGGCACCGCCCCCTTGGCCAGGGCCCGGCCGCCGCCCCCGACGCCGTTCAGCACGTTCCCGGCGACGATGTACACCCCGATCACGAGCAGCATCACGAAGCTCAGGCCCATGCCGAGCGCGACGCCGCCGATCACCCACACTTTGCGCACGGCTCAACCCTCCCCCATCTCGGGCCTGTTCATGACGACTTCGGCGGTGTGGCCACCGAGTCGGCCATTATTTCGGCCTATTGGGGAGGGTGCCAGGAGGGATGCGTCACGCGCGCGTGGGCGGTCGTAGGAGAAGAGCGGGCGTCACGCGCGCGCGTGGTGCCGTTCCGTTCCGTTCGACAGGGATAAGGAGTGGCGCGCCCGGTCAGGAGCCGACGCCCGTCGGGAAGTGGATGCCCGTCAGTTCCTCGGAGGCCGTCCACAGTCGGCGGGCCGCGTCCGGGTCGCTCGCCGCGCGGGAGCGGCTGACCAGAGTGGGTGCGCCGCGCCACTCGCCGGGGCCGTCGGGGCCGACGTAGCCGGCGCCGGGGAGGTCCTGCGTGGCGGCGTAGAGCGTGGGCAGGGCGCCGGCGGTGTCGGGCTGGGCGAGGAGGACGTTGCCGAGCTGCATGGCGACACGGGTGACCGGGTTGCCCGCGTGGCTCTGCAGGTTGGTGGCGGACCACCCGGGGTGCGCGGCGAGGGCGCGGACCGGGGAGCCGGCCTCGGCCAGCCGACGCTGGAGCTCCAGCGTGAACAGCAGGTTGGCCAGCTTGGACTGCGCGTAGGCGGCCTGCGGGTTGTAGCCGGAGGCCCAGTCGAGGTCCTCGAAGCGGATGCGGGCGCCGCCCCAACGGTGGGCGAGGGAGGCGACGGTCACCACGCGGTCGGTGAGGTACGGCAGCAGCAGGTTCGTCAGCGCGAAGTGCCCGAGGTGGTTCGTGCCGAACTGCATCTCGAAGCCGTCCGCGGTCCTCTGCTCCGGCAGCATCATCACGCCCGCGTTGTTGATCAGCAGATCCAGCGGGCGTTCCTGCCAGTCCTCGGCGAAGGCACGCACGGAGTCCAGCGCGGCGAGATCCAGGCGACGGACCTCGGTGCTGCCGCCCATCGCCTCGGCCGCCTTCCGGCCGCGCTCGATGTCGCGCACGGCGAGCACCACATGCGCGCCCGCGCGCGCCAGCGCCAGTGCGGCGGTACGGCCGATGCCGCTGTTCGCGCCCGTGACGACCGCCGTACGGCCGGAGAGGTCGGGGAGCTGGGAGGCATTCCACTTGGCCGACCCGGACGCCGGCGTACGCGATGAGGACATACCGCCAATGTAGGCAGCGACAACAATGATGTCAATGGCAACACTGGATCGCGTATCACCGACGCTGTCATTGACTACATAGAGCTACGATGCTGACCATGCCCGAGAGCCGCCCCTACCACCACGGAGACCTCCGCGCCGCCCTGCTCGCGAGCGCCGAGGACACCCTGCGGGAGAAGGGGGCCGGCGCGCTCTCCCTGCGCGAACTCGCACGGGCCACCGGCGTCAGCCACGCCGCCCCGGGCCGCCATTTCAAGGACAAGCAGGCCCTGCTCGACGCCCTCGCCCTCACCGGCTTCGAGCGCATGGCGGCCACCATCGACCGCGCCGACGACCCCGCCCTGCCCCTTGAGACCCGCCTGGTCGCCCTGGCCCGCGCCTATCTCCTCTTCGCCGTCGACAACGCGGCGCTGCTGGAGCTGATGTACGCCCGCAAGCACGACCCGGACATCTCCGAGCAGCTCGCGGAGGCCGTGGCGAGCGCGATGACACCGCTGTCCCAGGTGTTCTCCGACGCCCAGGAACGCGGCGAGATCATCCCGGGCGACCCCGACCGCATCACCCTCCTGGCGGGCGCCGCCCTGCACGGCGTGGCCGCCTTCGCCACCACCGGCCATCTCCCGGCCGAGGACGCCCTCGGCTCCCTCGACGAGCTCGTCCACCACCTGCTGCACGGCCTCACCCCCCGCCGGAGATAGCCTTCACCCCGACGGACCGTCACAAGCGGTGCGCCACAAGGGACACGGCGATCAGCCGGCGACAACGGTAAAAGGGGACAACGACGGAACCGCCGACAGGTTCCGCTCAGGCCTCATTGCCCGGCGTGACCTGCCGTGATACACAGAGTGACCAAGCAATCGTACGAAACCCGCCAATCAATGACGCCAAGTCGACATACGACAGCGCCTTTGTCGGCGAGAATGGGCCTGACCTCTGCACACCGCAGGGGATAGCGGAACTACCCACCAGGGGCGGTGACTTACATGCTCTTTGCGGCCGACAAGGGAGACATCAACACCATCATCGGCGGGATCGCTCCGGACTGGGGCCCCTTCGGCAGTCTGGGCAACGAGGCGAAGATCATGATCGAGGTGGTGATGGCGGTCGCCATCCTGCTCTGCCTCGGCATCGCCATCTGGGGCGCGGCGAAGCAACGTATCGGCGCCACCGCCCTGCGCGACACCTTCAGCGCGGAACAGGGCAAGGGTCTGATCATCGCGGGCCTCACGGGCGTCTTCATCATCGGCTCGCTCGGCACGCTGTTCACGATCGTCTACGGCATGGCGGTCTAGCACCTCGTCCCCGGGCACGCCCGGTCCGTACTCCCCACCCACCCATCCGTCGTGCCCACCGACTGAGGTTGCGTCTCCCTGATGTCGAGTCACCACACCACGCCCACGCGGGAACCAGCACGGCTACCGTCGTACTCCTACGTGTTCCGGTACGAGGTGCACCCGTACGACGTCGAGGGAGCGTACGCCGCATGAGCCTGGGAGACGAACACGAAACCGCCGGCGGCTACGCCGGCACGCGCACCCGCCTGCCCGAGGACACCTCCTCCGGCGGCCCCCGCCGCCGCGCCTCCTCCTCCCGCAGCCTCATCACCGTCGTCGCCGTCGTCGTCCTCCTCATCGCCGCGATCGCCTTCGCGAACCGGGGAGGAGACGATTCGTCATCCGACGAGGGGAGCGGGGGCGGGGGCGGGAAGGGCCCGGAGGCTTCGGAGACGGCGGCCACGGGGACGAAGCCGGTGGGGACGGGCAGCGGGGGGATCCCTTCGGGGTTCGCACACGACCAGCAGGGGGCGGAGAGCGCGGCGGCCAACTACGCGGTGACACTGGTCTCGGCCGACATCCTCAAGCCCACGCGGCGCTCGGAGATCGTCCGGCAGCTCTTCGTCTCCGACGAGCAGGCCGCCCTGGAGCAGCAGCTCGACCAGGCGTACACCGAGGAGTTCCTGAACAACATCGGCCTGGACAAGAACGGCAACTCCAAGGACGCTCAGACATACGTCTCGCGCACCGTGCCGATCGGCACCAAGGCCACCAGCTACTCGGACACCGCCGCGTCCATCGAGGTCTGGTGCACCGGAGTGTTCGGCACGGCTGGTGAGACCTCGACCAACCCGGTCACCAGCGACTGGTTCACCATGACCCTCCAGCTGCGCTGGGCGGACGGTGACTGGAAGGTCGACAGCTTCGCCCAGAAGGACGGTCCCGCACCCGTCCCGGGCGACGACAAGGCGTCCAGCGCCGACGAAATGGCAAAGGCCGTCGAGGAGAACGGAGGCTTCAGCTATGCCCGGTAACACGCGCCGCGCGCTCAAGGCCACCGCCGCCGTCACCGTCGTACAGACCGCGCTCGTGCTGCTGGCCACCCGTGCCTCGGCAGCCCCCACCCCCTCGCCCTCACCCTCCGAGGATCGCTGCGACCTCATCGTCGGGCCTGCGAAGAGGTACTGCGAACGCAACGAAGGCGACGGCAGCAACTCCCCCTCCGTAGACCCCACCTCCACCCTGGACCCCCTCTCCTCCCTCGCCCGCGGCTGCGCCGACGCCGCCTCCTGGACGATCGACAAGCTCAGCGGGGCCGTGAACGACACGGCGACCGTGGACTTCACGAACGCGAAGTTCCTCCAGCAGTACGCCGTCGTCTTCGCCGCGTCGACGATCCTCACCCTGCTGCTGTGGCTGCTGGCCGTGGCGAAGCGGGCCGTGCGGGGCGTGCCGCTCACCACGGCGATCTCGGAGGCCATCGGGTTCCTCTGGCTCACCGTGCTCGCCTCCGCGTTCACCCCGCTGATCCTCTACACCGTCGTCTCCGCCACCGACGGCGTCAGCGACGTCCTCGCGGGCACCACCGGCAACCAGACGAACGTGTTCTTCGGCAACTTCTCCGGCGCCCTGAAGAAGGGCGAGGACATCGGCGGCGGCCCGATCATGCTGATCGTGGTGTCGCTGGTCAGCATCCTCGCCGCGGGCGTGCTCTGGCTGGAGCTCGTCATCAGGGCCGCCCTGCTCTACGTCGGCGCCCTGCTCGGCACAGTCGTCTACGCCGGCCTCGTCGACAAGAACCTGTGGGGCCACGTCCGCCGCTGGGCGGGCGTCATGATCGCGGTCATCCTGGTCAAGCCGGTCATCGTCATCGTCCTCGGCCTCGCCGGAGCGCTGTCCGCCGAGGACGGCCCCGACGCCTTCTCCGCGGTCGTCTCCGGCCTCGCGATCATCCTGCTCGCCATCTTCGCGTCCGCGATGATCTACCGCTTCGTCCCCGGCTTCGGCGACGAGATCGCGAACTCCCGCAACAACCGCATCATGCAGGGCGCCGAAGGCAAGGCCGCGGCCGTCATCAGCTCCCCCGCGACCCTCGTCGCCCAGGGCATCAAGACCCACAGCACCCGCGCCGACAGCAACGGCGGCGGCCAGGGCGGGTCCAACACGCCCCGCCCGGCCAACACGGCCGCCGGCGGTGTCGCCGCGCACAGCTCGCGCACCTCGACCGGTGGCGGCGGATCTGTCCCCTCCGCCGCACCCTCGCCCCGCTCGGGCAGCCCGGTGAACACGCCCCACGCCAGCAACACCCGCAACAGCAGTACCAACCGCACGGGAGGTGAAGGGCGTTGACGACCGAGTCCCATCTGTCCCATCCGGTCACGCCCCGCCGTACATATCTGATCGGCCGCGCCCGGCCGAACGCGATCGTCGGACGGAACCGAGAGTCCGGCGAGATCGCGCTCATCATCGGCGGCGCGTTCCTCGGCATGATGTGCGGGCTCCTCGTCCCGGTGCTGTCCCTGCGCATCGTGCTGCTCATGGGCTTCCCGCTGGTCGCCCTGGCAGCGGTCTACGTGCCGTACAAGCAGCGCACGTTCTACCGGTGGTTCGAGATCAACCGCAGCTACAAGCGCGTCCTGCGGCAGGGCACGGCCTACCGTTCGGGCGCGATGGAGGCCGGTACCCGGCTGGACGGGCGCGAGATCGAGATCGGCCCGCCGCCCGGCATCGGCCGCATCAGCTGGCTGGCCGCCCCGTTCGGCCCCGACGAGATCGCCGTACTGCTGCACGCCGACCGGCGTACGGTGACCGCGGCCATCGAGATCGAGGGCCCCGGCGTCGGCCTGCGCGACAGCGAGGACCAGGAGGCCCTGGTCGACCGCTTCGGCACACTGCTCAAGCACGTGGCCAACGGCGACGGCTTCGTCACCCGCATCCAGATGCTCGCCCGCACCCTCCCGGCCGACCCCGACGCCCACGCCAAGGACGTCGCCGTGCGCGGCCACGACAAGGCCCTGCCATGGCTGCAGCAGTCCTACGACCAGCTCCAGTCGATGGTGTCCACCAGCAGCGAGCAGCACCGCGCCTATCTCGTCGCCTGCATGCACTTCACGCGCGAGCTGGCCGCCGAGGCCAACGCCATGGCCCGCGCCTCCCGCCCGCACGGCGGCGGCAAGGTGGACCGGGACGCGGGCCTCGCGGTCGTCATGGCCCGCGAGCTGACCGACATCTGCTCCCGCCTGCAGGAGGCGGACATCCGCGTGCGCCAGCCGCTCGGCCAGGGCCGACTCGCCTCGCTGGTCCACTCCATGTACGACCCCGACCACCCGATCGACCACCTCCAGGCGATGACGAAGCGCAATGCCTGGCCGGCCGAGCTGGACGCGATGGAGCCCACGTACCTGCAGGCCAAGACCCGCGAGTCCAGCACCCGCGCCCCGTGGTGCCATGCCACGGCCTGGGTGAAGGAGTGGCCGATGACGCCCGTCGGCGTCAACTTCCTCGCCCCGCTCCTCGTCCACACCCCGGACGTGATCCGCACGGTCGCCGTCACGATGGACCTCGAACCCACCGAGATCGCCATCGAGCGCATGCTCACCGAGAAGACCAACGACGAGGCCGAGGCGTCCCGCGCCGCCAAGATGAACCGCACCGTCGACCCGCGCGACGTTGCCGCCCACAGCCGCCTCGACCAGCGCGGCGAGGACCTCGCGAGCGGCGCCGCGGGAGTGAACCTGGTCGGCTACATCACGGTCTCCTCGCGCAGTCCCGAGGCCCTGGCGCGCGACAAGCGCACGATCAGGGCATCGGCCGGAAAGTCGTACCTGAAGCTGGAGTGGTGCGACCGCGAGCACCACCGGGCCTTCGTGAACACTCTTCCCTTCGCCACCGGCATCCGGAGGTAGGACCTGATGCGGGATCCGCTGTCCGTCCTCACCGACGCCTTCACCTCCTTCCTGTTCGGGAAGGTCGAGACGACCCGGCTGCCCGTACGGACGTCGACCGGGCAGGCCCAGGCGGTCTACCTGCCGACGGCCGCGCCCGGCCTGGGCGACTCGGGCGTGATCATCGGGCGGGAGGTGTACTCCGGCAAGGGCTACATCTACGACCCCTTCCAGCTGTACGGCCAGCAACTCCCGGCCCCGCACTGGCTGGTACTCGGCGAGTCCGGCAACGGCAAGTCCGCGCTGGAGAAGACGTACGTCCTGCGCCAGCTGCGCTTCCGCGACCGCCAGGTCGTCGTCCTGGACGCACAGGGCGAGGACGGCGTCGGCGAGTGGAACCTCATCGCGCAGGAGCTGGGGATAACGCCCATCCGGCTGGACCCGACGGCGGCTCTCGACCACGGCATCCGGCTCAACCCCCTGGACCCGGCGATCACCACGACCGGCCAGCTCGCCCTGCTCAGGACCATCATCGAAGTGGCGATGGGGCACGGCCTCGACGAACGCTCCGGCTTCGCCCTCAAGGTCGCGCACGCCTTCGTCAACGAGACGATCGTGGAGCGCCAGCCGGTTCTCACCGACATCGTCGAGCAGCTACGGCACCCCGAGCCGGAGTCGGCCGAGGCGATGAACGTCGACATAGACGATGTCCGGGCGTGGGGCCTGGACGTGGCCCTGGTGCTCGACCGGCTGGTCGACGGCGACCTGCGCGGCATGTTCGACGGTCCGACCACGGTCGGCATCGACCTGGACGCGCCGCTGATCGTGTTCGACCTCTCCCACATCGACCGCAACTCCATCGCCATGCCCATCCTCATGGCGATCGTCGGTGTGTGGCTGGAGCACACCTGGATCCGGCCCGACCGCAAGAAGCGCATCTTCCTGGTGGAAGAGGCCTGGCACATCATCAACAGCCCCTTCGTGGCGCAGCTGTTCCAGCGTCTGCTGAAGTTCGGCCGACGGCTCGGCCTGTCCTTCGTCGCGGTCGTCCACCACCTCTCCGACGTCGTGGACGGCGCGGCGGCGAAGGAGGCCGCGGCGATCCTGAAGATGGCGTCGACCCGGACGATCTACGCCCAGAAGGCCGACGAGGCGAGGGCCACGGGCCGGGTGCTGGGTCTGCCACGCTGGGCGGTGGAGATCATCCCGACCCTCACCCCCGGTATCGCGGTCTGGGACGTCAACGGCAACGTCCAGGTCGTCAAGCACCTGGTCACCGAGACGGAACGCCCGCTGGTCTTCACCGACCGCGCGATGACAGAGTCCTCCCAGGACCTGGACGACGCCCTGCACGCGGCCGAGCTGGAAGCGGAGGAGCGGGCGGCGGCCTTCGTGGAGCAGCACCTCGGCGACTCCGAGTCGACGGTGGCATAGGTAGGGAGCGGCGGCGTGAGACCGGAGAACGAGCGCCGGGATGCCCAGGGCGGCATCCCCGACGGCCTGCTGATCGGCATACTCGCGTTCCTCGTCGGCATGACCATGCTCGTCTGGACGGCGACCGGCCTCGCCGCCTGGTTCACCCACGGCACCTGGCCGGGCACGGTCACCTTCGCCCGTACGCCCCTGGCCATGCGTCACCTCGTCACCAGCCCCCACGACGTCGCCGGCGCCTGGCCCGACACCCCGGCCGCCGCCCTCTCCGGCTACGGCCTCTTCTGGGGTCTGTTCATCGGCCAGATGATGATCCTGCTGGTCCTCACGGTGTTCGTCCTCGGCACCTTCGCACGCTGGCGGGCGGTCCGGGCGAGACGCAAGGGGGAGGGGCACGAGAACCGCAAGGGACGGCCGCAGTACGAGGTTCCGCAGCCGAGGGCGGAACACCTGCCGGGCACGGAACACCGCACGCCCGTGGAAGCGGGCCCGAGCGCCAAAGCCGCCGAGGAAGAGCGTCCGACGGCACCCATGTCCCCGCACAAGGAGCCCGCAGCGGAGGTCCCGTCGGCCCCGGCAGCCCTGTTCGGCCCGGAGACGGTGGGCAGTTGGGAACGAGTCCTCGTGGCCACCCGCGAAGGCCGCCACCGGACAGCGACCCAGGCGGTACGGGACGCGGACGGCCCCATCCTGGTCGTCACCTCGAACCCCTCGCTCTGGCAGGACACCAAGGACGCACGGGCAAAACTTGGCCCCACCCTCCTCTACGACCCCGCCCACCTCTGCGACACCCCGGCCAGACTCCACTGGTCGCCCACGACGGGCTGCGAGACCAAGGCGACCGCGGCCGAGAGAGCGAGGGCCCTGCTCACCCCGGTCCGCCCGACGTCCCGGCTCGACCAGGCGGTCAGCGACACGGCCGAAACGCTCCTGCGCAGCTGTCTCCATGCCGCGGCCCTGGACAACCGCACCATCCGTCACGTCCACCGCTGGTCCCAGGGCACCCAGATCCAGGAAGCCGTACGCACCCTCCGTACGCACGTCAAGGCCGCACCCGGCTCGGCGGGCGAGCTGGAGGCGGCTCTCACTGCCCATCCCGAACGCAGGGACATGGCCCAGGAGTTGATCGGCCGGGCGCTGGCCGCGCTGTTCACGGTGAACATCCGCGAGGCGTGCACGCCCAATCGACCCGACGCCCTCGCGCTGGATTCCTTCGTCGCGGAAGGGGGAAGCCTCTATGTGGTCGGCGAGTCCATCGAGGATCCGCGGACCAACCCCGGCGCGATGCCCCTGCTGACGGCCCTCGTCGCAAGCGTGGTCGAGCGCGGCCGGCGCATGGCCGAACGGTCATCCTCCGGTCGGCTCGACCCACCACTGACCCTGGTCCTGGACGACATCGCCGCCGTGGCCCCGCTCCCCCAGCTCCCGGATCTGCTCACCACCGGAGCCGACCGGGGCCTGCGCACCCTGGCCCTGCTGCGTTCCCGGGAGCAGGCCCGCTCCCGCTGGCCGCACGACGAGCTGCCGGTCTGAGCGCTCAGTCGGTATCGGAGTCGAGGACGAACTCCAGCTCCTTCTCACCGGAGGCCGCGCTCAACGGCACGATCACCCCGCTTGGCACGAACCCGATCTTGCGGTAGAAGGCCTGTGCCCGTGTGTTCTCCTCGTGCACGATGAGCCGCACCCGCTCCACGCCCTGCGCCCACGCCCAGTCCAGGCCGGCGGCGAAGAGCACCTCGGTGAGACCGATGCCCCGGCAGTCCGCCTTCACGAACACGCCGACGACATGCCCCTGCTTCCGCTCCACCGGAAACCCGGCCCAGTCCGTCGATCCGGCCTCCTCGATCAGCACGGTCAAGGTGCCGACCCATTCCCCGTCCGGGCCCTCAGCGATGATCTGCTGGCGACCGGTCGCTCCCTCGGCCGCGCCGACGGCGCGCTCCTGCCAGAAGGCGTCCGGGCGGGCCATGGCCTGCTCGTAGGTCTCCAGAAAGGCGAGATGCGCCACGGGATCCTGCAACGCGGTGAGCCGAAGCCTTCTGGCCGCCGGCCACTCGTCTGCGCGTATGGAACGAACCTGGTAGCTCATGTCGGCCACAGTAGCCGAACGCAGAAAACCCCCGTACCGATTAACGGTACGGGGGTTTTCTTCAATGATTGTTCGGCGGCGTCCTACTCTCCCACAGGGTCCCCCCTGCAGTACCATCGGCGCTGTAAGGCTTAGCTTCCGGGTTCGGAATGTAACCGGGCGTTTCCCCTACGCTATGACCACCGAAACACTATGAAACAGACAACCAGCCGGAGCTGTCGTTCGTGGTTTCAGAACCAACACAGTGGACGCGAGCAACTGAGGACAAGCCCTCGGCCTATTAGTACCGGTCAACTCCACACGTTACCGTGCTTCCATATCCGGCCTATCAAC